>CAZSDX010000224.1:0-10641 GCA_964605685.1 uncultured Polyangiaceae bacterium | reverse complement strand
GGGTCTCGGCGGAGGCGTCCGCCACCGCGAGCCAGCCGTCCAGGACCGCGGGGGCCCCGACCCCCAGGTGCCGGTCCGCCACCACCGCGGGCTCGCTGGCGCCGTCGGGCCGGAGCGTGACCCGGAGCAACACGCCGCCGGGCGAGCCGCTGGGCGTGTCGTCGTCCCGGTAGACGACCAGGGCGTTCCCCCCGGGGAGCGCCCGCAGGTCGTGGATGAGCACGTGGCCTTTCTCCGGGGTGATCCGCCGGGGGGGGGCCACGGGTTGGCCTCGCTCGTCCAGGGGCAGCGCCTCCAGCCAGCGGAACTCCGGAGCTTCGCCCACCTCCCGGGCGCTGTCGTCGGTCTTCTCCGGGCGGCGAGCGATCCAGGTGAGCCAGAAGCCGCCGGGCCTCGGCGCCAGCCTGGGCATCTCGGCGTCGCTCTCCTTCGGGGAGATGGCCCGGGCTTCACGGGTCTTTTTGAACCCATCCAGCTCGAAGGCGAACAGCTTGATGATCCCCCGGTCAGCCTCCCGGGTCTCGTCGTCCCAGGCGGCGACCCCGTGGGTGCCGTTGGCCGCCAGGTCGAAGGCCAGGGACTCGTCCCGGGCCTGCTCCAGCTCGGGCCCCCAGGTGACGGTTCCTCCCTCGACGCGCCCCAGCTTCAGGCGGCGGTTGGAGGCCCCGGACTCCAGGACCCCGACGAGCAGCGCCTTGCCGGACGGGGCCAGCCGGGGCGGCGGGGTGTCGCCGTGGGCGGTGAGCAGCGGGAGGATCTTCGACGAGCCGCCTTCCGGACCGAGCGTCACCACCGACGCCCTGGCGCCCCGCTTGTCCGGGGTGAGGGCGCCCACGGCGAAGCCCTCGTCGAAGCTGACGCCCTGGCCCACCTCGACGGCGAAGGGGAGGCTATCGTGATCGCTGTCCCCGGGCGCCTCGCCCAGCGCCACCACCGCGCCCTCGCCCGGGGCATCGCAGCGGGAAGGAGGCGGCGCGGGCGCGAGATCCACCGAGGCGGAGAGCAGCGCGGCGGCGGCGGGCGTGGGGGAGGAGCGCTTGCACCCCGGAGCGACGAGGAGAACAAAACAGGCCACCCTGGCGAGGCGACGCAACATGTCCAGCGCATAGCACGGAGTTGATCTACGCTCCCGCCCCCATGACGTCCCCGCCCTCGGTGGCCCTCCCACCCCTCGTCGCGCACGCCTCTCTCGACCGGGCCCTCGCCGGGGGAAACCACGACGCCCTCCTGTTCCTCGGATCGGCTCCGCTCTCCCAGCGCACGTCCTTCGAGCCCCTGCGGTCTGCCGTGGCGTGCATCGAGCGGATCGACGCCGCCCTGACCGGCTCGCGGGCCACCACCGCCTGCGCCCACGCGCCGGGCCTCCCGGGGGAGCGGCTGATCCTCTCGCTGCTCGACGACTGGACCTCCTGGGAGCAGGATCCAAGGATCCTCGCCGCGGCCGCCGCGGCCGCCGTCAACAGGGCGATCCAGGCTGGCGCCCGCAACCCGCTCTTGCTCCTGGCGCCGCCCCCGGATCCGCGTTTCGCCCGCGCCGTCGAGGTGGCGGTCCTGGGGGCGCTGGCCGCCCTCTGGGAGCCCTTCGAGCTGCGCCTGCTCGGGGGGCGACCGCTGCGCCTCGCGGGCCTCGGGGTCGTCGCCGAGCACCTCGACGTCCAGCGCCTCCAGGCCATCGAGCTGGGCCGCATCGTCGCCCGCGATCTCTGCGGCACCGAGCCGGAGATCATGGCCCCCGAGCCCTTCGCTCGCTACTGCGAGGGGCGCTTCCGGGACGGCCCCGTGAAGGTCACCGTCGAGCGCGACCAGGGCGAGCTGACCCGGGGCTACCCGCTGCTGGCGGCGGTCGCCCGGGCGAGCCTCCCGGTCGAGCGGCACCACGCTCGGTTGATCCGCCTGGAGTACACCCCCGAGGGGCCGGTGGAGCGCACCCTCTTCCTCGCCGGCAAGGGCCTCACCTACGACACCGGAGGCGCCGATCTCAAGGTCGACGGTTACATGGCCGGGATGAGCCGCGACAAGGGCGGCGCCGCCGCCGTTGCCGGGCTGCTGGAGGTCTGCGCCCAGCGCAGGCCCCGGGGCGTTCGGGTGGTGGCGCTCCTCGGCGTGGTCCGCAACAGCATCGGTTCCAACTGCTTCGTCACCGACGAGATCATCCGGGCCCGCAGCGGGGTGCGGGTCCGCATCGGGAACACCGACGCCGAGGGCCGCCTGGTGCTGGCAGACCTGCTGGCGGCGCTCCGCGAGGAGGCGGAAAACGCCGTCGCTCCGGCCCTCTTCTCCGTCGCCACGCTCACGGGCCACGCCGCCATCGCCTACGGCCCCTGCACCGCCCTGGTCCCCAACGGTCGTGCCCTCGACAGCGGCCTCATCGACCATCTGCGCCGCGCCGCCGACGCCCTCGGTGACCCCCTGGAGGTCTCCCGGCTCCGCCCCGAGGATTACGCCTTCATCGCCGGGAAATCCCCAGCAGAGGACGTGATCTCCTGCAACTCTCTCCCTTCCTCCCGCACCCCCCGCGGCCACCAGTTCCCGGCGGCCTTCCTCGACGTGGCCTCCGGGCTTCGGGCCTACGAGAAGCGCGGCGGCCTGCCCTTTGTCCACGTCGACATCGCCGGCTCCACCGTCTCCGGCGGCGGCTGGGCCACCGGCACCCCGACCGGCGCCCCGGTGGTCTCCTTCTCGGAGGCGCTCGGGTTGCTTTGAACCCAGGGTTCCGTTAAACCCGTCGGCAAGCCGGCGGAGGGGCGGGGGGCAGCGCGGAGCACGCGCAGGGCGCGGCGAGCGGCTTCGAGGGTGATGTCGCGGGCCTCGACGATCAGGGTGGCGACGCGCTCGACCTCGGGGCCCTCGGCGCCGGCGGCCAGCGCCACGGAGCGGGCGTGGAGCGCCATGTGGCCCCGCTGGATGCCGTCGGTGGCCAGCGCCCGGATGGCGGCCAGGTTGGAGGCCAGCCCCACGGAGGCAGCGACCACCGCCAGCTCCTGGGCGGAGGTGATCTGGAGCATCTGGAGCGAGAGACGCGCCGCAGGGTGGACCCGGAGCGTCCCGCCGACGGTGCCGAGGGCCATGGGGAGCTCCAGCCTGCCTTCGAGGGCGGGCTTCCCCTCGTGCTCGACGCGGCGCCAGACCGCCAGGGGGCCGTAGGAGCCGCCGCGGGCCGCGTAGGCGTGGGCTCCGGCCTCGACCGCGCGCCAGTCGTTCCCGGTGGCGATGACCACGGCGTCGATGCCGTTCATGATGCCCTTGTTGTGGGTGGCGGCGCGGTAGGGGTCGACCTCGGCGAAGCGAGAGGCGTTGACGATGCCGTCGATGACCTCCTCGCCGTCGAGATCGTCGGTGGACAGCGCCTCCGCAGGGACCCGGCAGCGCACCCGGATCATCCGGTGGTCGCACAGGTTCGACAGGATCCGCAGGCCCAGCTTGCCGCCGCCCAGCTCCGCCACCCGCTCCCCCAGCGCCTCGGCGATGGTGTTGACCAGGTTGGCTCCCATCGCGTCCCGGCAGTCCACCAGCACGTGCACCACCAGCATGTCCGTGCCCGGCATGCGGACCTCCAGCCCCGTGGGGCCCCCGCCTCGCTCCACCAGCCCGGGCACCGCCCGCCTCGCCGCCTCCAGCAGCTCCGCCTTGTGGGCCAGCAGCGCCGCCCTCCCCGCCTCCCGATCCGCCACCTCGTAGAGCTGGATCTGGCTGATCATGATCGGGGCGTCCGTCTCCGCCGTGAAGCCCCCCCCGCTGCGCACCATCTTGGCCGCGCTCGACGCCGCCGCCACCACGCTCGGCTCCTCCACCACCATCGGCGCCACGTAGTCGTGCCCGTTGATCCGCAGGTTCAGCACCACGCCGTAGGGCAGCGCGTAGGTCCCCAGCACGTTCTCCACGAACTTGTCCGCCACCTCGCTCGGGAGACCTCCTCCCGCCAGGCACCCCGCCATCTCCTCCGCCGGAACCCCCGTAGCCTCGGCGATCGCCGCCCGCCTTTCCGGGATGGAGATCTTGTAGAACGCGGGGAGTCGAGAGGTCCGTGCAGCCATGCTCTGTTTAATGCCCCGGATCCCGTCCCGTTGTGGGGAGCCCGCGAGGAGAATGCGCGTAGACCCCCCACCCCTTCCCCCTCGCCCCCTCCCCGCGGCGGCGCAGGCACACCGGCGAAACCTCCCCGTAACCCGCGGCATCGTACGGGCGAAACGACCGCCGCCGGCAAAATCACCGGGTCGGAGCGTTCACCTCGCGTAGAGAATATCCATATTCGTCGCTCACCAGGAGCAGGGCGAACCGGGCGGGTGGCTCCGGGGAGCCGCTGACGGAGGCGTAGTCGAAGCGGCCGCGCAGGTCCGTGTAGCCGTCCTTGTGGAAGCGCGAGGCGCCGCGCTGGTCCTGGGCGTAGACCTTGACGTAGACCCGGGGCAGGGGGGCGCCGGTGGCCGCGTGGGTGACGCGGAGGTGACCGTGGGCCTCCTGGAGCTGCACCACCAGCGCGCTCTCGGCGTGCGCCGCGGAGGCCCGGGCCTCGCCGCAGGTGACCTCGACCAGCAGGGGCCTCCCCCGGAGCGACTCCGGGATCGTCAGCCGCAGGACGCCCTCGCCCGGGCCGGGCTCCACCTGCTCCTCTTCGTTGGGCTGGATCGGCGGGCGCTCCCGGAACGCCTGGAGCCCGAAGGGACGCTGCGAGAAGAGCAGCTCCAGGTCCATCTCGTAGAAGCTGACGCGGCAGGAGGGGGCGTGGCGGTGGTGGAGCTGGAGCCCGTCGACGGAGGCCCGGAGCTCCAGGGCGGGCGCGGTGGCGGCCAGGTGGGCTTGCTTCTGATCCCGGTCGCGGGGATCCGCCGGCGCCGCCGGGTGACCCTCCACCTCGTCCAGCTGCGCCAGCACCTCCCGGAACCTATCCCTCCAGCGATCCACCGGGTGATCGGCATGCGCCGCGGCGATCGCCCGCGCCCGCGATGGATCGTCGAAGAAGGCCAGGTAAGCCTCCACGTAGCTGTGCTGGAGCCGCGCCCTCAGGCTCTCCGGCTTGATCCTCCGGAACAGCGCCGTCGCCTCGTCCACCCTGTCCTGGAGGAGCCAGTAGTAGACCACCGCCAGCCTGTCCTCGTCGTCCAGCGACGCGCGGGAGCACAGGTACACCAGCAGCCGCTCCACCTGCGCCTCCAGCCGGTCGTTGAGGATCTTCCGCGCCCCCGCGGCCCCGTGGGCCCTCGGGTTCACCAGCGGCGCGTACTCCAGGTGCTCGTAGACCCCCTCCCGCTGCGGATCGTAGGCCAACCACGGGGCCTCCAGCGCGAGGCCCTCGGTCGCCAGGCCGCGCACCCGCAAGAACTCGGCGGTCCTCGCCAGATCGCGGTGCTTCAGCGCATAGGACCAGCAGGTCTCATGGTAGTGCCGTCGCCGCTCCAGGATGCTCAGCGCCCGCTCGTAGAAGCCCCGGTCGTGGAGCCGCCAGGCGATCTGCGAAAGGTCGAGGGCCGCGAGGTCGGCGGTGGCCAGCTCGTCCAGCACCTCGTCGTCGGTGCCCGCCTGGGAGAGCCGGGGCCAGGCCCGGGGATCCACCGAGGACAGCTCCGAGACCACCCGGAGCGATCGAGGCGCCGCCGAGGCCAGCTCCACCCCCTCGCGGCTCGCCTGCGCCGGATGATGTCGAAATATACCCTCGTGGGGGAAGTAGAAGGAGAGGTCGAGGGGGGTGGTCTGGTAAGGGCCGAGGTGGAGGCGCTCCCGGCGGAGCCTCCGGGCGCCTTCGAGGGGGAGGGAGCCCTCGGGGAGCAGGAGGAGCAGGTCGACCTGCTGGGGCTCCGGCGAGGGGTTGGAGACGATGACCTGGCAGGTGCAGGGGCGTCCGGCCAGGATCTCGCCGGCGCTCGGGGCGAGGGTGCCGCGGTCGTCTTCGGCCAGGTAACGCTGGGCGACCAGGAGCGGGGAGAGCGCCTCGCCACGGCGGGCGGGGCGCAGCTGCTCGTGGAAGACGATGGCAGGGCCCGCCGCCCGGAACGTGAGCCCGTCGTGCTCGTCCCGGAGGAGCTCGTGAGGAGCGGCCTCCGCGGGGAGATCGAGGACCGCCAGCGCCAGGAGCATCGCCGCGGGGCCGTCGGTGCAGTGGACGAAGCGCGGGGAGAGGAAGGGCCCCGGTCCGCGGTGCGCCGCCAGGTCGCTCCAGAAGGGGTTGAAGGGGGCCACCGCGGGGCCGAGGTCCGCCACGCGCTGCCGGAAGTAGTGCTGCTCGGCGTACTCGCGGGTGACCTCCAGGGGGCGGTAGAGCTGGCGCGTCACGGCGCGGCGTGCCTGGTCTCGTCCCATCTCCACGGCGCTATCCGCCAGGAGGAGCTCGCCCATCGCCTCCTCGGCCAGCTCCTCCGCCATCTCCCCGTCCGCCTCGTCCTCGCTCGGGCTCACCTGGGCTCGCTTGGCCATCTTGGGGCTCATGGACGCATGCATCATCAGACCGCCTCCGCCCCTCTCCTGGCGCTCCTTGGGGGAGGAGGATCGCCTGGCGCGATCCGCCGGGGCGGGCTCCTCCGTGGGCGCCTCGGCGAGCGCGTCCGCCTGGAGCGCGGCGCGGAAGAGTCGCTCCTGCTGCCGTAGATCCGTCGCGTGACGGGCCAGGGCCGCCCGCTGCGCGTCTCGCTCCGTGTCCAGCTCGCCGAGGCGCTCCGCCAGCAGGATACGCTCCAGGGCGTTGAGCCGGGCGAGGCGCGAGGGCGCCCGGAACTCCGAGAGGTCGTGGTCGAGGAGGTAGTGATCCAGGAAGGTCTGGTGCCGCTTGCTGGCGAGGTACGGCCGGATCACCCCCTCGAAGAAGGCTCGATCCTTGCGGTAGAGGAAGAAATTGACCTCGTGGCAGGCGTTCTCGCTGTAGTGCGTCCGCTTCTCCTCCTCCGCGAGCGACGGCCAGCGCTTGAGGAAATCAAACCGCGTGCAGCGTTGCCCTGCGTCCAGGGTCTCCAGCAGCGTCCACGCCTTGTTCAGCGTGTCGTAGACGCGGAATTTCCCGCTCCCCAGCGGGAGGGTTTCTCCCGACACCATCTGGGTCTCCTCGCCCAGCAGCGCGTAGGTCGTCTCCGGGTCGAGCGACGAGCGCACCCGGAGATCCCGCAGCGGGAGGTCCGTCGGTCCCACCGCCGCCTGGAGCCCCACCGTCGTGGGGCCGTCCACGAGCAGCGCCCGCAGCACGCCCCGCCCCTCCAGCGTCCCCGCAGGGAGGTGGATGCGTCCTTCCGGGTCGGGGCGCAGGTTGACCAGCACCAGGGGCGGACGTGCCAGGAAATCGAGATCCGGCGGGGGCTCGCCGCCTCCCACCGGCGGCCTCCGCGGCGCCGGAGCGGCCCTTGACGCGGCCCCCGCGGCGCCGCCCGCGTGGAAGCCCTGCCCCTCGCCCAGCGTCTCCGCGGAGGTGCTGGTCTCCCGGGTCGCCCAGGGGTTGAGCAGCAGCCCCGGCCTGGGCAGCATGTTGCCTGCCCTGCGCGGGGCGTGGCGCCGGGCGAGGACGTAGCGCGCCTCATCGCCCAGGGGCCTCGCCGGTGTGTAGCTGTTCCCAGGAGGATCGACCGCGTGGGCCTCGTGGAGCGGCCAGGACGTGCCAGGCATCCGGGGGAGGGGGTGGGCGAAGGTGGTGGCGAAGAGGTGGACCCGCGCCCCGGAGGAGGCCCCCTCGACCCGGAGGACAAGATCCTCCTTCTGGTCGCGCTCCAGCCGGAGCCGCGCCGGGGCCCGCGGCCCTGGCCCCACGAGCCGGCCCTGGACAAGCTGCCACCCCCGGGAAGCTCCCGCCTCGCTCACCACCAGGCGCACGCTCTGGGCGGCCTCCTGGAGCCAGACCAGCCGGTACATCCCGGGCGGTAGCCCCGCGACATCGAGGTAACCCTCCCGGATCTGCACCCGGTCGGAGAGGTCGTGGTAGAGCGCGTCCGCGTCGTCCACGGAGAAGAGGCCCACGGCGGGCTCCCCCGCCGGCAGGTCGCCCACCGGGAGCCGTAGCTCCTCGCCCGCATGAAGCCGGACTGTCGACGGGTAATCGCAGGAAAAACGCCGGAGATCCCGCGAGAGGGAGGCACCGCCGGGGAGCGAGGCGACCAGGCGGATCACCCCGGGCAGCGGCCCCAGGCCCACCCGCCCCCGCGCGTCGCTCTGGAGCGTGCAGGTGAGGGGCTGGGTGCTCAGGGTGGTCCAGAGCTGGAGGGAGACCTGCGCGCCGGCGATCGGCTCCCCGGCGCGCCCCAGCGCCAGGAGCTCCCATCCTCCCGGCTCGTCCAGCAGGTGGAGGCCCTGGATCTGCCGGGTGCCTCGCTGCCCGGAGGACTGCACCGCTCCCGACGCGCTCAGCGGCCTCCGGTTGCCCTGGAGATCGACCACCGCGCCGTCCAGCAGGAAGCGCAGCGTGTCCAGGCGCTCGGGGACGGTGAAGGTCAGCAGCAGGTGCCCCTCGTCGCCCAGGTCCAGGGGCTCGTAGACCCGATCCGACGCGATCCCGTCGCAGGTGGCGGTGAGCGTCAGCTTCGGACGCTCCAGCAGCGAAAGGCTCGCCGGCGCGCCCGCCGCCAGCAGCGCCGCCCGCACCAGCAGCCTCGCCTCTCGCCCCGGGACAAGATCCTCCTGCTCCACGTGGAAGGAGGCCCGCAGCGCGTAGTCCTCCGCCGGGAGCTGGACGTGCTGGAGGCTGGTCACCGACCCGCTCTGGAGCAGCACCGCGCGGAGCCCCGGGGTCGTCGTGAACGGGATCACCACGGACCCCTCCGGCTCCGCCTCGAACCGCCGATCCCCCAGCCACACCGCCGCCCCCTGCACCGGCCTCTGCTGCTCGTCCAGGATCTGGAGCACCAGCCCCGCCGAGCCCACGCGCTCCACCGCCCTCAGGCTCCCCTTCCGCAGCAGCGCCCGGCAATTCAGACCGCCGCCTACCACGTCGACGATGTAGGTCCCCGGCTCCTTCACCTCCGGTAGCGGGAGCGCGACCCGGTGCCTCACCATCGGCGGTCGCTCCAGCCTCAGCAGCCGCTCGTGCTTCGGGACAAACCCCTCCAGGTCGACGTCAACATCGACCTGCTGCCCCCGGGCCCGGTAATGCGCCACGCTGTCGACGGGGAAGATCCGGATCACCAGCGCATCAACGTTCTTCACATCGAGCAGCAGGGTGACGTCGTCCTCGGGGCCGTGGGCGGCGGGGTTCTCCGGGGCCAGCTCCAGGTCGACGCGCTCCCGGAGCTCCCGGAGCTTGCTGGGGCCGAGGGCCTGGGCCCACCGCTCCACGTCCGGGTCGCCCGCCAGCAGCCTCGCCTCGGCCTGCTGCTCCAGGAGAAATGGCCGGGAGAGCTGCTCCTGGAACGGCCCTGGACCCGCGCTCAGCAGGCAAACACGGAGCACCGCGCGCAGCAGCCGATCCACCTCCTCAAGGTCGGAGAGCCTGGTCCGGCCCGGGAGATCGCGGGCGGGGGGCGCCGTGGCGGCGAGGTAGCGGAGCAGTCCATCCTGATCCGCCTCGCCGCGGCTCCAGCGCAGCCGGATGCGCCGCAGGGAGAGCGCCGTCCGGTGGCGCCTCGCCGCGTCGGGGAGCCGATCCAAAAAGGACATAAGGCGGGCGAGGCGCCCCTCCTCGTCCGGGGGACCCTGCGGATCGCCCTCCAGCCTCCGGAGGTGCTCCTCCACGAAGCGATCGCTCTCCAGGAGCTCCGGGACGCGCCTGGAGAGCTCCTCGGCCTGCTCCACGGTGAGCTTGCCGTGGATCGGGAGGTTTCCGAAATTCTTCGCGGGTTTCTGGCCCAGATCGTCGACCAGCAGGTCGATCAGCCCGGGGAGCATCGGGTAGGCGAGGCGCTCCAGGATCTTGCGCCGGGTCGCCGCGGGGAGATCCTTTCTGCCCAGCGCCACGGCGACGCCGCCGGGGGTCAGCTCGCCTGCGCCCTGTGCCGCCCGGCTCAGGCTCTGCTTCAGCGCTGCGTCCGGCTCCGCCATCGGTGCCGGGAGCCTGCTGGGCAGTGGCGGGGTCTTCCCAGGGAGCTGGCAGCGGTGGTCGTGGCGCACCCCCTGGGCCAGCTCCTCCCACGCCTTGCTGTCCCCGCCGGTCGCCTCCAGCAAGGTCTGCCGGAGCCGGAGCGCCCGGGAGAAGCGCCCCGCCCTCGACGGAGCGCGATCGAGGAGCCGCCGGGCCGCCGGCAGATCCCCCCGCTGCTGGAGGAGAAGCACCCGCAGAAAGGCGTCCTCCTCGGTCTCCGGGATCGCGCGCCGCACGACCTCCTCCCGATCCTCGGCCAGGGCGAATTGTTCGAGCAGCGAGCCATCCATCGGAGCCTCCTCACCGGTTTTCCGGGGCGACACTGTACCCCGCCGTGCTCTGGTGGCGAGGCCAGACCGCCCCGGTGTCGCGGTGATCGCGGAGACGCTCACGGCGGCGTGAACAGCTCGACGGAGCGCACCGGCGCCCCCGCACCATCCACACCGCCGAGCACCACCACGCGGCCGTCCGGGAGCCGCAGCGACGACGCCTCCCGGCGCGGAGCCCGGAGCGGGATCTCCGTGAACCGGGGCTCGTCCGTGGTGGCCTCGACCAGCACCGCCACCAGCCCGGTAGCGCCCTCGCCCAGCGCGAGCGCCTTGCCCGCGCCGACCGCGTACCCGCGGCCCTCCCGGGCCTCGAAGGAGAAGGGCAGGGGG
>CAZSDX010000223.1:0-10657 GCA_964605685.1 uncultured Polyangiaceae bacterium | reverse complement strand
GAGCGGTGGGTCGGGGGCGGGCAGCGGCGGGAGCGATGCGGGGCAAGGCGGCAGCGGTGCCGGTGCGGGCGGCAGCGACGGGGGCGCGGGGGGGAGCGGGGGTGGGGGGGGGGATTGCTGCGTGGCGAAGAAGGGAGCGAGCGGGTGCAGCGAGGAGGCAGTGGAGGCGTGCGTGTGCGCGAAGGACAGCTACTGCTGCGAGACCGAGTGGGACGGCCAGTGCGTCGACGAGGTGGAGGAGTTCGGCTGCGGCTCCTGTGGGGGCGGAGGGAGCGGAGGGAGCGGGGGAAGCGGAGGGAGCGGCGGGACGAGCCTGCTGGCGGCGCTCGGGGAATCCTCGTGGTACGGGCTCCAGCCGAGGCTCAAGGGGAACAAGACGGTGACGCGGGGGGTGCAGCTTGAATTCAGCAGTTCGTCGCTCCAGTGGGTCGAGATCGTGAACCCCTACGGCCCCGCCCGGCGCCGGGAGCACCGGGTGTTCACCCTGGACGCGGACGGCAAGACGCTCCACACGACGGTGGACGCTCCGGCGGGCTGGCCGATCCTCCCCAACAACGGGCAGAAGCGGGATTTTCAGGTGACGGTGGTCGACGGTTCACCCCGGACGCTGGTGGTCAAGGGGAGTTCCGGCGAGGAGATCTACCAGGAGGGGCCCGCTCCCGCCCCCCAGGATGGGCTGACCGCCACCGCCCGCGCCTTCGAGACTGGCCCGGTGAGCGACGCCTTCTGCACCTCCGGGCTGGGGGGCTTTGACCTGAAGACCTTCTGGGATTTCGCCCGGGGCAAGAGCTCGCAGCCGGTGCTTGCGGAGGACACGGTGGCCGGGGCCAGGCTCGAGACCTGGACCGACCCGACCGGCAGCAACAAGTTCGCCGTCGTCGACATCGACGGCTTCGACCGGCTGGGGGGGACGGACATGAGCGACCAGTTCAACTTTGTCGTGACCTACACCGGCAAGGTCAAGCACCCCGGCGGGCTGCTCAAGATGAAGGAGCTGAACGACGTGGTGGAGGACGGCGTCTGGGTCTTCCTCGGGGGCAAGGTGGGGAGTTCCCTCAAGAGCGATCTGTTCCTGGAGGTCCACGGCTTCGCCTGGGCCGACTCGACCCCGGACGAGCCTTCCCAGTCCTTTCCTGCGGGTGACCTTCCCGTTGAGATCATCGTGGCCCGGTGCGCCAAGGCCATTTCCAACGTGGATGTGATGATCTCCCTCGGCGGCGGCCCCTTCACCCTGGTCGGGAACGCACCCACCCTCCCCGAGATCAACGGCAAGCTGTTCCCGCCTGGGTTGTTCTGAGCGTCACCGCGTCGCTCCGGCTTCAACCTGAATTTTTCTTCAGGTTGGTGCTTGACGTACCAACGAGAATCCTTCAGGGAGGAAGGGTCATGAGGAGCGACCCGGAGCGCCCCGACCCGAGGTGGGTGGGGGCCGAGAAGATGACGAGGCGGTGGGGGGTCGCGGTGTGGGGCGGGCTGGGTGCTTTGTTGATCCCGCTGGGGGTGGTGCTGGTGCCGAGGGCACCGGAAGCGGCGCCCGTTGCGGTATCGGATACCCCGGAGTTCGACGGCAAGGCGCTGAAGTTCTCGGCGAGGTTCGCCGAGCGAGCGGGGATCAAGGTGGAGGCGGTGACGCGCGGGGCGATGACGCCGGTGGTGAAGGTGGTGGGGGCGGTGACCTTCAACCCGGCGAAGATGGCGGCGGCCGGCGCGAGGACGAAGGGGTTTGTCCGCAAGGTGACGAAGGTGGAGGGGGATGAGGTCAAGGCGGGGGAGGTGCTGGCGGAGATCGAGAGCGCCGAGCTGGGGCAGGCGCAGGCGGAGATCGCGGTGGCCCGGGCGAGGCGTCGGATCGCGGAGGTGAGCGCGGCGCGGGAGAGCGAGCTGCTGAAGAAGCAACTGACGACGCTGAGGGAGGCGGAGGATGCGGAGCTACAGCTCGCGGAGCGGAAGGCGGCGCTGACGGCGGCCAACCAGCGGGTGACGGCGCTGGGGGGGGCGGCGGGGCCCTTCGGGGTGTACCTGGTGAAGGCGCCGATCGACGGGCACATCGTCGAGCGGCGTGTGGACGTGGGGCAGACCGTGGAGAGCGACGTGGTGGCGTTCCGGGTGGCGGATCTATCGACGCTCTGGGTCGAGCTGGACGTTTTCGAGCGGAACATCGGCGCGGTGCGGGTCGGGGACAAGGTGGAGGTGAGGCCGCTCTCGGATACTGCCGTGGTGATCGAAGGGAAGGTGGCCCACGTCGAGCAGGTGCTGGACGTGGCGACCCGGAGCGCGAGCGTGCGGGTGAACGTGGACAACCGAGACGGGAAGCTGAGGCCCGGGCAGTCGGTGCAGGCGTCGATCCACGCGACCGGGCCCGCCCGTGAGACGCTGTCGGTGCCGGACGTTGCGGTGACCTACGTGGATGGTCGGCCCACGGTGTTCGTGGCGGACGGCCCCGATCGGGTCATCCCCGTCGTGGTGAAGCTGGGGGCCTCCGACGGCGTACGCCAGGAGATCCTCGAAGGGATCACCGCCGGGCAGCAGGTGGTCGTGAACGGCGTGTTCGCCCTCAAGAGCGAGCTGTTTCGCTGATGCTCTTTCGGCTGGTCGAGGCGTCCATCCGCCTCCGGTTGATGATGGTGGTGCTGCTCGCCTTGCTGCTCGCCGGCGGGGGCTGGGCGATGACGCGGCTCCCGGTCGACGCGATGCCGGACGTGGCGACCGTGCAGGTGTCGGTCATGACCAAGGCCGCGGGGCTGTCGCCCATCGAGGTGGAGCGCGCCCTCACGCTGCCCATCGAGAACAGCCTGAACGGTGTCCCGGGCGCCATCGAGCTACGGAGCGTCTCCCGGGCGGGGCTCTCGGCGGTCACCGTGGTCTTCAAGGACGGGACCGACATGTGGTTCGCCCGGCAGCTCGTCCTGGAGCGGCTCCGGATGGTCCAGGGCGATCTCCCGCCCGGCACGGAGACCCCGGAGCTGAGCCCCGTGTCCACCGGGCTCGGCGAGATCTTCCAGTTTGTCGTGCGCTCCGACCACCACTCGGCGATGCAGCTCCGCACGCTCCTCGACTGGGAGATCCTGCCAAAACTCCGCCAGGTCCCCGGTGTGGTGGAGGTGAACACCATGGGGGGCGAGCTGAAGCAGTACCAGGTGGTGGTCGATCGCTCCAAGCTCAAGCTCTACCACCTGACGCTGACGGAGGTGGTGGAGCGGCTCCAGGCGGCGAACCTGAACGCCGGCGGCGGCTACCTGGAGCGGGGCGCGGAGGCCTTCGTCGTCCGGGGCGAGGGGATGCTCCGGGACGAGGCGGACATCAACGGCGTGGTGCTGCGCACCGGGGAGAGCGGCCCGCCGGTGCTGGTGAAGGACGTGGCGTCGGTCAAGATCGGCCAGGCGCTCCCCTACGGGGTGGTCACCTACAACGGGGAAGGGGAGGCGGTGACCGGCATCGTCTTGATGCTCAGCGGAGAGAACAGCCGTACCGTAGTCAACGCCGTGAGCAAGCGGGTCAAGGAGCTCCGCAACGAGCTGCCCCCCGGGGTGCGCATCGAGGTCAGCTACGATCGCTCCGATTTCGTGGGGCGCACTCTGTCGACGGTGGTGAAGAACCTGCTGGAAGGCGTGCTGGTGGTGACCGTCGTGCTCGCCCTCTTCCTCGGGACGATCCGCGGCGCGGCGGCGGTGGTGATCGGCATCCCTGCCTCCATGAGCGTCGCCCTCTTCGGCATGCACCTCTTCGGGGTCACCGGCGACCTGATGAGCCTCGGGGCCATCGACTTCGGCTTCCTGGTGGACGGGCCCATCGTCATGCTGGAGGCGGTGATGGGGCTCACCGCCGGCAAGAAGCTCATCGGCCTCGCCCGCGCGGAGGAGTACTCCAGGATCGTCGGCCAGGTGGTCAAGCCCGTCGCTTTCGCGGTGGCCATCATCATGCTGGTCTACCTGCCGCTGCTCACCCTCGAAGGGATCGAGGGCAAGATGTTCCGCCCCATGGCCATCACCATGGCCTGCGCCCTCTTCGGGGCCCTGCTCTACTCCATCGTCTTCTTCCCCGCGGTGCTGGTGCTGCTGGTGGGCCCCCCCAAGGGCCACGGCCCCGCCTGGCTCGACCGCATCAGCCACGGCTACGAGCGCGCGGTGGCGACGATCCTGGCGCTGCGCTGGCACCTGATCGGCGCGTCGCTGGTCCTCTTCTTCCTGAGCGCCTGGGCCTTCTCCCGGGCCGGCGCCGACTTCGTCCCGCGGATCTTCGAGGGCGACTCGATGGTCACCATCCGCCGCGCCCCCAGCATCTCCCTGTCGGAGGCCAAGCGCCTCGACCTGGAGACGGAGAAGATCCTCCTGAGCTTCCCCGAGGTCCTCTCGGCGCTGGGCATGACCGGGCGCGCTGAGGTCGCCACTGACCCTGTGGGCAGCGACAACACCGACATCTTGGTGCGGCTCAAGCCCCAGAAGGAGTGGACCAGCGCCCGGGATTTTGACGAGCTGAGCGAGGCATTCAAGGCCAAGATCGAGGGGGCCGTGCCCGGCACCTTCGTCTCCGTGTCGCAGCCCATCGAGGACAAGACCAACGAGATGATCAGCGGCTCCCGGGCGGACGTCTCCATCAAGGTCAACGGCGTCAACCTGGAGGAGCTGGTGCGCCTGTCGGACAAGATCGGCGAGGTCGTGCGGAAAATCCCGGGCTCCGGCGACGTGCGCGTCGAGCGGATCCTCGGCCAGCCGGTCATCAGCGCCCGGGCCGACCGCGCCCGGATGGCCCGCCATGGAGTCACGGTAGTCGACGCCTTCGCCGTGCTCAGCGCCGCCCGCGAGGGGATCCGGGTGGGCGACGTCTTCGAGGAGCACCGCCGCTTCGAGCTCCGGGTGCTCCAGCCCCCGGCGGAGGCCCGCGCCTCGGCCCTCGGGGATCTGTTCGTCGAGACCCAGAGCGGCAAGAGCGTCCCCTTGCGCGAGGTGGTGACGCTCACCGAGGGGGACGGACCCTCGGCCATCCGGCGTCAGGACCGCGAGCGCACCGTCCGCATCGACGTCAACCTGCGGGGGCGCGACCTGGTCTCCTGGGTCGACGAGGCCAAGGCGAAGGTCGGCGCCGAGGTCCACCTCAAGCCTGGGTACACGGTGACCTGGGGCGGCCAGTTCGAGAATTTCGAGCGCGCCCAGGCGCGGCTCGCGGTGGTGGTGCCGGGGGCCCTGGCCCTGATCTTCGCCATGCTCTTCTGGATGTTCCGCGAGCTGCGGGCGACCCTGGCGGTCTACCTCACGCTGCCCTTTGCCCTGACCGGGGGCATCCTCGGGTTGCTGCTCCGTGGTCTGTCCTTCAGCCTGCCTGCGGCGGTCGGGTTCATCGCCCTCGCCGGTATTGCGGTGCTCAACGGTGTGGTCATGGCGAGCGAGGTGCTCCGCCGGCTGGATCTCGGGGAACCCCTGGAGTCCGCGATCTGCCAGGGGTCTGCCCACACGGTCCGGGCAGTGCTCACCACCGCGGCGGTGGCGGCGCTCGGGTTCCTCCCCATGGCGACCGCGTCCAGCGCGGGGGCGGAGGTCCAGCGCCCCCTGGCCACGGTGGTCATCTTCGGCATCGCCTTTGGCTCCGTCGTGACCCTGATGGTGCTGCCGGGGTTGCTCCGGATCCTCCTCAAACCCACCCCGGTCCTCCAGCCATCCAACCAGGGGCTCGACAGCGTGGAAGGACGGGCCTAAGTCCCCGGTCCATGACCCATCCTGCCCTGACCACGCTGTCCGAAGAAGAGAAGCTGTTCCGCGACACGGTGCTCGGGTTCGCCCGCGAGCGGGTGGCCCCCCACGTCGCTCGCATGGATGAAGAGGGGGCCCTCGACCGATCGCTCCTGCCGGGCCTCTTCGAGATGGGCCTCATGGGCATCGAGGTCCCCTCCGAGCATGGCGGCGCCGGTGGTAGCTTCTTCGACGCCATCCTCGCCATCGAGGCCCTCGCCACCGTTGACCCGAGCGTCTCGGTCCTGGTCGACGTGCAGAACACCCTGGTCCTCAACGCCATCCTCCGCTGGGGGAACGAGGCTCAGAAGGCCAGGTACCTGCCGAAGATGACCTCCTCCTGGGTCGGCTCCTACGCGCTGAGCGAGGCTTCTTCTGGCTCCGACGCCTTCGCCCTCAAGGCCCGCGCCGAGCGCAAGGACGGAGCCTGGATCCTCAACGGGCGCAAGCTCTGGATCACCAACGCCTCCGAGAGTTCCCTCTTCCTCGTCCTTGCCACCATCGACCCTTCCCTCGGCTACAAGGGGATCACCGCCTTCCTGGTCGAGCGAGACTTCCCTGGGTTCTCCGTCGGCAAGAAGGAGAACAAGCTCGGTATCCGCGCGTCGAGCACCTGCGAGCTGATCCTCGAGGACTGCCGCGTCCCCGAGGAGAACGTGCTGGGTGAGATCGGGAAGGGTTACAAGATCGCCATCGAGACCCTCAACGAGGGGCGCATCGGTATCGGCGCCCAGATGCTCGGCCTCGCCCAGGGTGCCTTCGACTACGCCATGCGCTACATGAACGAGCGCAAGCAGTTCGGGCAGACCATCGCCAGCTTCCAGGGGGTCCAGTTCCAGTACGCCCGCGTCGCCATGGAGATCGAGGCCGCCCGCCTGATGGTCTACAACGCCGCCCGCCTCAAGGACGCCGGCAAGCCTTTCCTCAAGGAGGCCGCCATGGCCAAGCTGTTCGCCAGCGAGGTCGCCGAGCGCACCGCCTCCCTCGCCGTCGAGTTCCTCGGGGGGGTCGGGTTCACCAGGGAGTACCCCATCGAGAAGCTTTACCGCGACGCCAAGATCGGGAAGATCTACGAGGGGACGTCCAACCTCCAGCTCCAGACCATCGCCAAGATCGTCCAGGCGGAGTACGGCGGGCGCTTACCGGGGGGGCCGGGGCTCAGGGGGCGTCGGTCGCTTCCGTCGGTTCGGGGGGCGCGGTCGGCTCCGGTGGTGCGAGTGGTTCCGAGGGAGCGGGCTCCTCCGGTGCAGCTGGGGGTTCCTGGGCGGGGGGATCCGTCGCCTTGGCGGGGTTTTCCTCGGCGTCGAGGGCCTGGGAGAAGGCGACGAAGAGGGAGAAGGCGAGGGGCCCCAGGATGACGCCGGATACGCCGAAGAGGGAGACGCCGCTGGTGAGGGCGACGATCAGCCAGAGGGTGCTCAGCTCCACCTTGGAGGAGCGCATGAACAGGGGCCGGAGCACGTTGTCGACGGAGCCGACGACGATGGCCACGACCACCATGGCGATGGCGCCGCCCGTCTTGCCCGCGGTGAAGCACCACAGGGCCGAGCCCAGGGTCACCGGCACCGTGCCGATGACCGGGATGAAGGAGAGGAAGAAGGACATCACCCCCCAGACCAGCGCCCGCGGTACACCGAGCACCACCAGCGGGACGGTGCACACCAGCGCCTGCACCGCCGACACCAGGATGTTGGCGATGATGACGCTCTCGATCACCTCGGCGGTGGTCTCCCGGAGGATCTTGAGAACCCGGGGCCAGGGGATGAGCCGGGGGAGCACCTGATCGCGGGTCTCTTGCCCGGTGGTGGCGAAGACGAACCAGCCGAGGAGCGTGATCAGGGCGTTGAAGATGAGCTCGGGGGTGGAGGACAGGACCGAGCCGAGGAAGCCGCCGACGGTCCCCGCGACGCCAGCGACCAGCTCTGTGGCCTTGCTCCGGAGCTGATCGGGCGAGACCTCGACCCCCAGCGCCGCCAGCTTGTCCAGCACGGGGAGGCCCACGCGCTCGGCCCACTGGGCCGCCTGGCTCCAGTCGATGCGGGCCAGGAGCCGCACCAGATCGAGGATGGCCACGTAGACGGCGATCCCCACCGGGAGGAACACAAGGAGCAGGGAGCCCAGGATGAACAGCCCGGTCAGCACGTCGCGCCAGCGGGGGTGGTTCCGCTTGTTCAGGCGGTCGAGGAGGCCGGAGACCCGCTGCTCGGTGATGTACCCCAGGACGGCACCCACCCCCAGCGGCAAGGCGAGGCCGTAGGCGACCGCCGCGGACAGCGCGAAGGCCCCGAAAAAGAACCAGCGTAGAGGGGGGCGCGAGGGAAAAGGGGGGGGGAGGATGCCGGGAGCAGGAGCCACGACGGTTCAGGGAGGATCGTCTTTTTGAAGCTCGTTGACCAGCTCGTTGGCTCGGGTTTCGTCGATCCCGAGGCCGTCGGCGAGCTGCTCCAGGATGCTGGCCTCCTCGGGAACGACGGCGTCGTCGGCGGCGGCGACGGCGGCCGCCAGGACGTAGGCGATCTCGGCCCGGGTGGGGGTCTCCCGCAGCCGATTGATCACGTCGTCGAGGCGGGCCTTGATGCCGTCTTCGGCCACGTTCCGGGCGGCGGCGTCGAGCATGGACTCGATGTGGGAGGAGCGCACCCGGTTGCCGGAGATGGCCCGCAGCGCCCCCCGGAGCACGTCCCGCTCCACGTTCTTGACCCGCCCGTCCGCCAGCATCACGAGGAACATCGCCTCGCACAGCGGACCGAACTCGGTCACCACCTGGATGGCTTCCATGAGATCCGCCCGGTTCTGCGTGCCGGGAGGAAGGACGAGGGAAGGGCGTTCCCCCTGGTTGCGGAGCCGGTCGCGCAGGCGCTCCAATGCTGCTTCAGTCAGCCGGACCACGAACTTACCGTACCAGGTTTTCCGGAAGCTGTACCAATCCTTGATCGCCCGGGAGCAGGCTGCCATGCTCTCGCGCCCCGCGGGCCCCAGGACGCCCGCGGCCCAGAGGTACGGTATGCAACGGATTCGCGTGGTCGACGCCCTGGCGGGCAAGAGCGAGGTGGGGTCCGAGGTGGAGGTCTGCGGCTGGGTGCGCACCCGCCGGGACTCCAAGGCCGGGATCTCCTTCGTGCATGTTCATGATGGCTCCTGCTTCGCACCCATCCAGGTGGTGGCCGGACAGGATCTCGCCAATTACGCCGGCGAGGTGCAGAAGCTCTCGGCGGGCTGCTCGGTGCGGGCCCGGGGCAAGCTGGTGGCGTCCCAGGGCAAGGGCCAGTCCGTGGAGATCCAGGCGACGGAGATCAAGGTGGTCGGCTGGGTCGACGATCCGGAGTCCTACCCCATCCAGCCCAAGCCCCACTCGCTGGAGTACCTACGGGAGGTCGCTCACCTGCGCCCTCGCACCAACACGCTGGGGGCCGTGGCCCGGGTGCGCCACTGCCTGGCCCAGGCGATCCACCGCTTCTTCCACGACCGGGGCTTCTTCTGGATCCACACGCCGATCATCACCGCCAGCGACTGCGAGGGGGCCGGGGAGATGTTCCGCGTCTCCACCCTGGACCTCGCCAACCCGCCCCGCACCCCCGACGGCAAGGTCGATTTTTCCCAGGATTTCTTCGGGCGCGAGGCCCACCTCACCGTCTCCGGCCAGCTCAACGTGGAGAGCTACTGCCTGGCGCTCAGCCAGGTCTACACCTTCGGCCCCACCTTCCGCGCGGAGAACTCCAACACCCGACGTCACCTGGCCGAGTTCTGGATGATCGAGCCGGAGATCGCCTTCGCCTCTCTCGACGACAACATCACCCTGGCGGAAGACTTCTTGAAGTACATCTTCCGCGCCCTGCTCGACGAGCGCGCCGACGACATGGCCTTCTTCGCCCAGCACGTCGACAAGGGCTGCATCCAGCGGCTGGAGAGCTTCCTCAGCAAGGACTTCACCCGCATGACCTACACCGAGGCCATCGACCTCCTCCTCAAGAGCAAGGTGCGCTTCGAGTTTCCGGTGAAATGGGGCATGGACCTCCAGTCAGAGCACGAGCGCCACCTCGCGGAGAAGCTGGTGGGAGGCCCCGTCGCGGTCACCAACTACCCCAAGGAGATCAAGGCCTTCTACATGCGCCTCGACGACGACGAGCGAACCGTCTCCGCCATGGACGTGCTGGCCCCCGGCATCGGCGAGATCATCGGCGGCAGCCAGCGCGAGGAGCGCCTCGATGTCCTCGACCGGCGCCTCGATGCCCTCGGCCTCCCCCGCGAGGATTACTGGTGGTACCGCGACCTCCGCCGCTACGGCACCGTCCCCCACGCGGGCTTCGGCCTCGGCTTCGAGCGCGCCATCCAGTACGCCACCGGCATCGACAACATCCGGGACGTGATCCCCTTCCCGAGGGCGCCGCGCCAGGCCGATTTCTGATGCTTTCTCGCCGCTCCCTGCTCCTCGGCGCGGGGGCCTTGGCCGCCTGTTCTCCCCCGCCTCCGCCTCGCCCCGTCGCCCCCTCCTCCCCGGTCGACGCCCTCGGCGCCGAGTTCGAGGGGCTGATGGCCGAGCACGGGCTGGCCGAGTGGTCCCGCTACATCGGCGAGGCCCCCGCCCACGACGACGGTCGGGCGATGGCCTCCCTCCGGGAGCGGGAAAAACGCACCGTCACTTCCCTGGCCCTCGCCTGCAAGGACGAGGCGCACCGCCTCGACCCCCGGGAGATCGAGCTCTGGCTCCGCGCCGAGCGGGGGCTCCAGCTCCTCGCCGACCCGGAGGTCAGCTCCCTCTCGGACCGGCTGGAGCAGCTCCTCAACGACTTCTCCTTCGAGGTCGACGGCAAGACGGTCTCTCGTCGGCAGCTCCACGGGCTATCCAGCAGCGACGCCGCAGGGGACCGGAGGGCCGCCAACCGGGCCTGGGGCAAGCTCCACCGCCAGGCCGCGCCCCTCGCCCGCGACCTGCT
>CAZSDX010000222.1:0-10679 GCA_964605685.1 uncultured Polyangiaceae bacterium | reverse complement strand
CGATCAGCACCACCTTGCGCCCGTGCCGGGCGTGGAGCTGGAGCAGGCGATCCTGGCGACGCTCCCTGCGGAGCGGCGCCCGGCGCTGGAGCGGCGCCCGGAGGATCTGCTGACCCGCGCGACGGCGCTCCTCGACGGAGGGAAGCTCAAGGAGGCCGAGGCGGCGCTGGCCGAGGCGGCGGCCCGGGGAGGCGGGCGCTCCGATGATTTTTCCTGCAAGGTGGCGACCCTGGACGGCAAGCTCAAGGGCAAGCGCAAGCAGAAGGATGCGGCGGTCGAGGCCTGGGGCGAGGCGATCCGACGCTGCTCCGGGGAGGCCCGCGCCGCGGCGCTCTACAACGGCGGCGGGGCCAGCGCCTCGGCGGGCAACCACGCGGAGGCCATCGCCCGCTACGAGCAGCTCGAGAAGGATTTTGCCCGCCACCGCCTCGCGGACGACGCCCGGCTCAAGGGGGCGCTGGAGGTGCTAGCGCTGGGAGACGAGGCGCGCTTCTCCTCGATGCTGGAGCGCATGGGGGAGGACTATCCAGAGGGCGACATGGCGCCGGAGGGGCTGTTCCGGCTCGCGCTGCACCGCATGGGCAAGGGGGACTGGGCAGGGGCCGTGGCCCCCCTGGAAGCCTCCCGCAAGCTACGGCAAGACGAGCGGGACTACCGAACCGCGGGTCGCTCGATGTATTTTTTGGCCCGCGCGTTCCAGGCGACCGGCGCCCGCCCCCGCGCCACGGAGCTGTACCGCACAGTGCTCCGGGAGCAGCCCCTTTCGTTCTACATGGCCCTGGCTCACGCGAGGCTGGCGGAGCTGGACGGGGCCGAGGCGGCCTCCGCCCTGAAGGCCGCCCGGGAGGCCGCGCCGCCGGTTCCTCCCCCGGCCCTCGATCTGCCGCAGCTCCAGACCCCCGCCGCGCTCCGCGCCGTCGAACTGCTGCGCCAAGGGGAGCTGGACCTGGCGCGGGCCGAGATCGCCGCGGCCCGGCTGGTGGGGACCGGGGCCTCGGCGGAGCTCCAGTGGGCGGTCGCCGGACTGTATGGAAAAACAGGGGCCATCGTCCTTGCCCACGCGATCCCTAGGGGGCGGGTCTCGGACTGGCTGGGGCACTACCCGGAGGGAGGGTGGCGTGCCCGGTGGGAGCTGGCTTACCCGAGGCCTTACCTGGGCGTGGTGGAGCGGGAGGCGAAGCGCAGCGGGATCCCGGTGTCGCTGGCCTACGCGATCATGCGGGAGGAGAGCGCCTTCGACCCGAACGCGGTCTCCGGGGCGCCGGCCTACGGTCTGATGCAGTTCACCATGGACACGGCGAAGTCGGTGGGGAAAAAGCTGGGGCTCCCGATCAGCGAGGCGACGGTGAAGCAGCCGGCGACCAGCATCGCGCTCGGATGCCAGTACCTGGCGGATCTCCGGGCCCGCCACCCGGGCTGCCCGGCGCTGGCGATCCCGTCGTACAACGCGGGGCCAGGGGCCACGAAGCGGTGGATCAGCCAGCGCCCGGTGGAGGATCTCGACCTGTTCGTCGAGCGGATTCCCTACGAGGAGACCCGGAATTATACCAAGCGGGTGATCAAGAGCTACGCGGCCTACCTCTACCTCTACGAGCCCGCGCTCCTGGACGAAGCCTTGCGGCTGCCGATGCGCACCCAGAACCCGAGCGCCCCCGGGGCCCCCGAGGTCGAATGAGCGAGCCTTCCTTCGGCGCGTCCTCCGAGGCGATGCGCATGGTGGGGGCCGTGCTCAGCGGCCGCTATCGCCTGGATCGGCTCCTCGGGGAGGGCGGCGTGGGCGCCGTCTTCGCCGCCACGCACCTCCCCTCCGGAACCAGCGTCGCCGTCAAGATCCTGCACCCGGAGTTTCGCACCAACGACGAGGTGACCCGCCGCTTCTTCGACGAGGCCACCATCACCGCCGGGCTCCGTCACCCCGGGGTGGTCCAGGTCTACGAGGCGGATCGCGCCGAGGACGGGACGCCTTACCTGGCCATGGAGCTGCTCGTCGGCCGGCCGCTCAGCGCCGCGCTGGAGGTGAGCGGCGCCCTGCCCCTCTCCTTCGTGGTCGACGTGCTGCGCTCGGCGGTGGAGGCCCTCGACTTCGCCCACCAGCAAGGGATCGTCCACCGGGATCTCAAGCCCGATAACCTCTTCGTGGTCACCAACGAGTCCGGAGCGCCCGCGCTGAAGATCGTCGACTTCGGCATCGCCAAGGTGATGGACGCCGCCGGCGGCATGGGCTCCCGCACTCGCACCGGCGCGCTCCTCGGTACCCCCGCCTACATGAGCCCGGAGCAGCTCCTCAACTCCAAGGCGGTGGACCCCAGGAGCGACCTCTGGAGCATGGCGGTCATCGTCTACGAGATGCTCGCCGCCCGCGATCCTTTCCCGGCGGAGAACCCCATGGAGCAGATCAACCTGCTCCTCTCCACCCCGCCGACCCCCATCGGCCAGGTGAAGCCCGAGCTGGCGGCCCTCCAGCCCTTCTTCGATCGCGCCCTCGCCCGGGACGTCAACCTCCGCTACCGCACCGCCCACGAACTGCTCGCCGCGCTCCAGGCCTGTGCCTCGGGGGTGTATCTCCCGGCTCCCTCGGCTCTTCCGCCCCCGCCGCCTCCCGAGCCACCCCCACCTGCCCCCGCTGCACTCCCTGCCTCGTCGCCCCTCGCCTCGTCGCTCCCTTCCTTCACCCCGCCTGTCTTCGTCCAGACCCCCTCGCCTCCGGGGAACCCTCCCCTGGCGGTCCCTCCCGCCCCGCCCGCTCCCTTGCCTCCCCCGCCGCCCGCCCCCCCGCTCCAGGAGGCCGCTCCGGAGGGAAATTCCGCCCTGGTGCTCGTCCTGGTGGGGCTGGCGCTGGTCTTGCTTGTGGTCGCGGGTGTGGGAATGTGGCTCGCCTTTGCGTGAGCGGGGTCGTTTCGGCCCGGCGGGTTGGGTATCTTGAGCAGGATGCCTCCGCTTGCCAGACTTGCCACCGTGGTCGCCGTCGGGATCCTTTCGTGGGCCTCCCCCGCGGCGGCGAAGATCAAGGTCATCGCTGGAGGGGGTTGCTCCAAGGTGGCCGCCGAGAGCCCCTGCCGGGAGGTCACCTCCGGGGCTATCCTCGCGGCCCAGAGCCTCCTCTTCGCCGGCAAGGAGGGCGCCACCGTGGAGCTCCCCGACCGGAGCACCATCCGCCTCCCCGAAGGAAGCGAGGTCCGCTTCCTCCCCCGTACCAAGGTGCAGATCGGCAAGGGCGATACCTCCGCGGAGGTGCTCCAGATCTCCCGCGGGAAGGTCTTCGCCGAGCTCAGCCCGTCCGGAGGTGCCCTGCTGATGAAGGGGCCCCAGCAGATGGCGGCGATCCTCAAGAAGGGGAGCGCCGTGGTCAAAACGGGGGAGGATTCCTTCCTTTTCGGGGTGTTCCAGGGGGCCGGGGTCCTGGGCAGCGGGAGCGACTTCAGCGACGTCACCGGGGGGCGCGTCCGGGTGGTTCGCAAGGGAGAAAAACCCGCTTACCGGGATCTCCTCCGGGCCCCCGAGCCCCGGCTGGAGCCCGCCATCTTGCTCCAGGTCGGCTCCTCGGGGGGCGCAGCGCGGCTCTCCTGGGGGGCGCTCCCGGGCGCGGAGGGTTACGAGGTCTCGATCCGCTCCAGCAAGGGGGGCGTCTCCCTGAAGAAGCTCCCGAAGGGGTCGACAGAGACCCTCCTCGACGGCTTGGAGGGAGGCGACCACGAGATCAGCCTGCGGGGCGTCGACGCCGAGGATCTGGAGGGGCCCTGGTCCGCGCCGCAGAGGCTCTCCCTGGTCGGCGTGGAGCTGCCCCCGGGGGCCTCGGCGCAAGGCAACATGGTGCAGCTGCCGGAGAAGGGGCGGCTGAAGATCCGGGCTTCCGGCGAGATCGAGGCGAGCTACGACCGGCTGACGACCTTCGTGCCGGTGCCGGGGGAGGTCGGCCTGGACCAGGGCAAGGCGAGGGTGCTGCGGCTCCGGCGCCGCGGGGAGAGCCGGGAGGTGCAGCTCCAGCTTGTGCCGCGGAGCTACCAGGCGCGGATCCGCCTGACGCCGGCCAACGCGCGCTGGCCCCAGAACCCGGTGGAGATCGAGATCGATCTGGTGTCCGGCAACGGCATGCCGGCGCCCTCGGACATCGAGCTGATCCCGAGGGTGACGCTGGATCAGGAGGTACTGACCCTCTCGTTCCAGCGGGAAGGTGGGAAGCTCCGGGCGACGGTGCCTCCCCGCAGCGACAAGAAGCCGCACGTGATCCGGGTCGAGGTATCCGATCAGTTTGGCTTCTTCCTTGGGCGCAACTTCCTGGAGGTGGCCGCGAGTCCTTGACCCTGGCAACCTCGCCCCGGGAGGGGTACGATGACCGGTAGCATGTCCTTGAACAGCCGTGACCAGGGGGGCCTGGGTAAGTACAAGGTGATCGCCGAGCTGGGGCACGGCGGGATGGCGGACGTGTACCTGGCGGTGGTGCGGGGGCCCGTGGGGTTCAACAAGCTGATGGTGATCAAGCAGCTCCGCCCGCACCTGGCGGAGGTGCCGGATTTCCTCGACATGTTCCTGGACGAGGCGAGGCTGGCGGCGCGGCTTAACCACCCCAACGTGGTCCAGACCAACGAGATCATCGAGGAGGGAAACCGCTACGTCATCGCCATGGAGTACCTCGACGGTCAATCTTTTGATCGGGTGCTGCGCCGCGGGCAAAAGCAGGGGAAGCTCACCCGGGCGCACCAGCTCCGGGTGCTCTGCGAGGCCCTGGAGGGCCTCCATTACGCCCACGAACTCCAGGATTTTGACGGCACGCCGCTTCGAGTCGTCCACCGGGATGTGACCCCTCACAACATTTTCGTGACCTACGAAGGGCAGGTCAAAGTCGTCGACTTCGGCATCGCCAAGGCGGCCAATTGCTCCGCGGAGACCCGCACCGGCGTCCTCAAGGGGAAGGTGGCCTACATGGCGCCGGAGCAGGCCCGCGGCGACGAGCTGGATCGCCGCGCCGATCTCTTCTCCGTGGGGCTGATGCTCTGGGAGGTCGCCACAGGGATGCGCCCCTGGAAGGGCCTGAACGACATCCAGATCCTCGGTCGCCTCGCCACCGGCCAGATCCCCGCGCCCAGCACGGTCTCCCCCGAGGTCGACCCGGAGCTGGAGCGCATCTGCCTCCGGGCCATCGCCATGGACCCCAACGCCCGCTACGCCACCGCCGCCGAGATGCGCGAGGAGCTAGACCGGTACATCGAGGAGAAAAACCTCCGGGTTTCTTCCCGGGAGCTGGGGGCGGTGGTGGCCGAGCTGTTCCAGGAGCGCCGGGCCGAGCTGCGCGCCCTCATCGAGAGCCAGCTCCGGGACGCTCGCTCCCTGCCGACCGGCGAGTTCCAGGCGATCCGCGCGGTGTCCCTCGTCGATCTGTCCAGCTCCGGTTCCCTGTCGTCGATGTCGTCGTCCAAGATCCCGGCGGTACGCCAGGATGATCCGGACGCCCCACCTCGCTCGGAGCACACCCCCGCCGGGCCCAGCACCAACTCCCGGGTGATGATGGCCTCCCTCACCTCCGAGGCCCCGCCCCCGCAGAGGAACAAGGCCGTGCTGGGCTTCGCCGTCGCGGGGGCCGCGGCGCTCGCTCTGGTGGCCTTCCTGGCGCTGCGCCCTGGCGAGCCGCCCTCCGCGGAGGCCGCCACCAGCGCCGCGCCTCCCCCGGAGACCCCGGCCGCTGCGCTCTGTGAGGTGAAGCTCAAGGCTTCCCCTGCGGAGGCGCGCCTCTTCCTTGACGACGCGCCGCTGCCGTCCAATCCGTTTTCCTCGCGCTTCCCCCGGGACGGCGCGGCGCACCGGCTCCGGGTCGAGGCTCCGGGGTACGCGACCCGCAACGAGCTGATCTCCTTCGACAAGCCGGAGATCACCCTGGAGATCTCCCTCGCCACCGAGCCCCGCGCCCAGGCGGAGCCGGCGGAGGCGCGGCCTGAACCCCGGGTCACCTCTCGACCCCAGCCCCAGGCCGCCGGCAAGGGCGCCCCGCCGCGCCCCACCCAGGACGACGACCCGGCGCTCCCTCCGCCCAAGGTCAAGAAGACCAACAAACGCCAGCTCGATGGCGACGATCCCTGGGCTAAATAGGAAACCACCATGCACCTCGCTCCCCGAGCCACCGCGGCGCTCTCGCTCTGCCTCGGCCTTGCCATCCTCGCTCCGTCTCTCCCTGCCGTGGCCCAGCCCAGCGCGGCTTCCAAGGAGGAGGCGCGCTCCCGCTACGAGCGCGGCAAGCAGCTCTACGAGGAGGGCGCTTTCGACGCCGCTCTCATCGAGTTCCAGCGGGCCTACGACCTCGCCCCCAGCTACAAGATCCTCTACAACATCGGCCAGGTCCACCGGCAACGCAACGACTACGCCAGCGCGCTGCGGGTCTTCGAGCGGTACCTCAAGGAAGGCGGCGCCGACATCGACGCCAAGCGCAAGGCCGAGATCGACAAGGAGATCGCCCAGCTCAAGGGGCGCGTCGCCACCCTCCAGATCACCACCAACGTCCCCGGCGCCGAGATCCTCGTGGACGACGAACCGGTCGGCAAGACCCCCCTGCCGCAGGGGGTCCTGGTGAACTCGGGCAAGCGCAAGATCACCGCCTCCAAGGAGGGGCGCGTGCCGGTCTCCAAGATCATCAACGTGGCCGGCTCCGACACGATGAAGATCGCCTTGGATCTGGTCGAGTCCTCCGGCGGAGGCGGCCCCGCCCCGACCCCCACGACCCCCTCTTCGTCTCCTCCTGCGTCCTCTGGGGCTCCAACCACCACCGGGGCCCCTACCTCCCCCGCCCCCGAGAAGCCTCCGGTCCCCTGGCTCGCCTGGACGATCACCGGCGCCCTCGGCGTCGGCGCCGCAGTCACGGGCATCCTCGCCCTGGGCGCCTCCAACGACCTCAAGGACAAGCGCTCCCAGCCCGACGCCAACCGCAAGGACCTGGATGACGGTAGCAACCGTACCAAGACCCTCGCCCTTGTCTCCGACCTGCTCCTGGTGGGCACCGTGGTCGCGGGGGGGGTTTCCATCTACCTCACCGTCAGCGAGCCCTCCAGGGAGTCCTCCGCCCGCTTCAAGGGCCCCGTGCGCCTGGGCGTGGGGCCCGGCGCCATGACGCTCACCGGTAGCTTCTAGCCGCGGCGTCCATGCCATGATCGATCCATCCTGGGAGGAGCGCCACACCTTGCCGGACGGCACCGAGGTGCTGTTGCGCCTCCTGCGCCCTGGTGACGCGGAAGCGCTGCGGGCGGGCTTCCAGCGGCTCTCGCCCGAGTCCCGCTACCGCCGCTTCCTGTCGGTGCTCCCGACGCTCTCGGACGGGATGGTACGCTACCTCACCGAGATCGACGGGGAGCGCCACGTCGCCATCGTCGCGGGCATCGTCTCGCCGGATCTCAAGAGCGAGGAGGGGATCGCCGTCGCTCGCTACATCCGGCTCCCGGACGAGCCCGACGTCGCCGAGGCCGCGGTCACCGTCATCGACGACTTCCAGGGCAAGGGCCTGGGGAAACTCCTCCTCACCACCCTGGTTCGCCTCGCCTCTGCAGAGGGGATCCGCATGTTCCGGGCGGAGGTGCTCCCCTCCAACTCCGCGGTCCAGGGGCTCCTCGCCTCCGTGGGCGCCATCGAGCGGGAGCGCTCCCAGGATAGCGTCACCTACGACATCCCCATCCCCCACGGCGACGACCCCCACGAGCACCGCTGGCGGGCCCTCTTCGACCTGCTCAAGCACGCCGCTGCCTCCTTGGTCCTGGTCTTCCGCCACGGGTGGTTCGGGCGGCACGAGGACGAGTAAGACGCTCCCTGGCGCGGAGCGTGCCTCCCCGCGGTGGCCCTTCCGTCGGGCGCGCCTCCGGTCTACACCCCCTGGCCATGCACCGTCGCCTCGCCGTCCTGGGGAGCCTGGCCCTCTTCGCCTGCGAACCTGCCCCGCCCAACGTCGCCCCTCGCACCCCGCCGCCTCCCGGTCCACCGCCGGCCGCCTCCTCCGCGGCGTCGGCGCCGGTCGCCGCCGGCAAGCCCCAAAAGGCGGTCAAGCTGGAGGACGTGGGGCTGGACCCGGGGGCACTGGACCGGAGCGCGAACGCCTGCGACGACTTCTACCAGTTCGCCTGCGGAGGCTGGATCGCCCGGACCGAGATCCCCGGGGACAAACCCCGGTGGAGCCGCAGCTTCAGCGAGATCGCCCAGCGCAACGAGCTGGAGCTGAAGAAGATCCTGGAGGAGAGCAAGGGCGCCAAGGACGGCGCCCGGAAGAAGATCGGCGATTTCTACGCCGCCTGCATGGACACGGAGGCCGCCGACAAGGCAGGACTCCGCCCCCTGCGCCCGCTGCTGGAGCAGATCGAGAAGATCGACACCCCGAAGAAGCTGGCCCGGGCGCTGGGGAGCCTCCACGCGGCGCGGGTGTGGGCCCTCTTCGATATCTCCGACGACCAGGATTTCAAGGACGCCACCCAGGTCATCGCCACCATGGACCAGAACGGGCTGGGGCTCCCGGACCGGGACAACTACCTGGACGAGGACGAGAAGGCCAAGGGGCTCCGGCAGAAGTACGCCGAGCACGTCGAGCGGATGATGAACCTGGCGGGGCTCGACAAGAAGCAGGCCAAGAACTCGGTCAAGGAGATCCTGGAGATCGAGACGACGCTGGCGAAGGCGTCCAAGACCCGCGTTGAGCGCCGCGACCCCAAGGGCCTCTACAACCGGGTCAACCGCGATGGCCTGGCCAGGCTGGCGCCGACCGTCCCCTGGGACGATTACTTCAAGGCCCTCGGCGCCCCGGACCTCAAGGACATCAACGTCACCGCTCCGAAATTCTTCGAGGCCATCGACGAGCTGTTCAAGAAGCTCAAGCCCCCTCAGTGGCAGCTCTACCTGCGCTGGCACCTGGTCCGCAGCATGGCCCCCCAGCTCGGCCAGAAACTCGCCGACGAGTCCTTCGCCATGGAGAAGGCCATCACCGGCCAGGCCCAGCAGCGCGACCGCTGGAAGCGCTGCGTGGAGGCCACCGACCGCGCCCTCGGCGAGCTGCTCGCCCAGCCCTTCGTCGACGCCAAGTTCAGCGGCGAGAGCAAGAAGGCGGTGGAGCAGATGGTGTTCGCCATCCGCGACGCCTTCGGCAAGCGCCTCGACCAGCTCGACTGGATGGACGACGCCACCCGCGCCCGCTCCCACCAGAAGCTCAAGCAGATGGAGTACCTCATCGGCTACCCGGCCAGGTGGCGCTCCTACGACTTCGCCGTCGACCCGAAGAACCACCCCAAAAACACCCTCGAAGCCCGCGCCTTCGAGCAGCGCCGCAGGCTGGCCAAGGTGGGCAAGCCCCTCGACCGGGGCGAGTGGCAGATGACCCCCCCCACGGTGAACGCCTACTACGACCCGCTGAAGAACCACATGGTCTTCCCCGCCGGTATCCTCCAGGCGCCCTTCTACAGCGCCTCCGCCAGCGTCGCCGTCAACATGGGCGGCATGGGCATGGTGGTGGGCCACGAGCTGACCCACGGCTTCGACGACGAGGGCTCCCAGTTCGCCGGCAACGGGAACCTGGAGAACTGGTGGTCCCCGGAGGTCCGCGAGCGCTTCGAGAAGAAGGGCACCTGCGTCGCCGACCAGTACAGCGGCTACGAGGCGCTGCCCGGCGTCAAGCTCAACGGCAGGCTCACCCTCGGCGAGAACATCGCCGACCTGGGCGGCGCCAAGCTCGCTTTCGCCGCCTACCGCGCCCTGCGCCAGGACGCCCCCGAGGAGGTCGTCGCCGACGGCTTCACCGAGGACCAGCAGTTCTTCCTCTCCGTGGGCCAGCTCTGGTGCAGCAAATCCCGCGAGGAGTACGCCCGCCACGCCGCCAAGGTCGACCCCCACTCCCCGCCGCGCTTCCGCGTCATCGGCTCCCTGGCCAACCTCCCGGAGTTCGCCCGGGCCTTCTCCTGCGAGCCCGGCAAGGCCATGACGCCCGCGAATGCCTGCGAGGTCTGGTGATGGTCAGGCCCTTCCACGTCGGCGTCGTGGTCGGTGATTTCCACCAGGAGCTGGCCGAGACCATGGTCGCCTCCGCCCGGGCCGAGGCCGCTCGCCTCGGCGTCGACGTGCCGGTCGTCGTCCAGGTCCCCGGCAGCTACGAGGTCCCCCTCGTCGCCGACGCGCTGCTGGCCCGCGACAGCATCGATGCGCTGGTCGCCCTCGGCTACATCGAGCGCGGCGAGACCCTCCACGGCGAGGTGATGGGTCATTGCGTACACCATGCGCTGGTCCAGCTCCAGCTCCAGCACAGGAAGCCCATCGGCATCGGCATCATCGGCCCCGGCGCCACCTTCGAGCAGGCCCAGGCCCGCAAGGAGTCCTACGCCGCCGCCGCGCTCCGCGCCGCCGTCCGCAGCCTCGAAGCCCTCGCGGCCATCGGGGTCCGCTGAATGTCTCCGGGCTTCTTCGTGCAGGGGGTCGCGGTCCTCTTCCAGCAGGCGCCCTTTGACCCGGATCTCGGGGCCGCCCTCGTGCCCCTCGGCGCCTTGCCCCGCCCGGGGACCGCCCAGAACCTCCACGCAACCTCCTGGATCCTCCCGTTCCGCCCCGACGCCGGGGGTTTTGTGCTGGTCGACGTGCTCCCTCGTCCCTGGCCCGACGCCTTCGGGGATCCGGAGACCGACGCCAGCACCTTCGTCGCCCGGGGCGCGGGCGCCTTCGGCCCCGGGGCCTGGCCG
>CAZSDX010000221.1:0-10683 GCA_964605685.1 uncultured Polyangiaceae bacterium | reverse complement strand
GGGCCTTGCTCCTGGCGGTCCTCGGCCCGAGCCACGGCCCCGCCGCGGGGCGCCCCGTGGCGGTCCCGCTGGGCGAAGGAGCGCGCCCGGGCTCCCCGATCCCCCTGCAGCAGGAGCCGGTCCTCGGCTCCGAGATCGAGGTCGCCGCCACCCCCGACCGGATCTTCGTCGGGTGGGACGAGCGTGGACCCGTCGAGCCTCGCGTCAAGATCGCCGCCCTCTCCCCCGACGGCAAACTCCTCGCCCCCCCCCGCGCCGCGCTCCGCAGCGCCGGCGACCAGGGCCTCGTCTCCCTCCACCCCTCCCACGACGGCGGCCTCCTCGTCGCCTGGGACGACCTCGCCCTCGCCCGCGGCCCCGAGGGCCGCTGGATCCGCCTCACCACCTTCCCGCCGGACCTCCGCGCCCCCACCGCCGAGGGCTCCCTCCACCACGGGCTCAGCGACGGATCGGCCCCCCTCTTCCACGCCGCCCCTGGTGGCTTCGCTGCCCTCACCGCCGACCGCCCCTGCCTCGGCGCCGAGGCTTGCAGCAAGGCCCCCCTCTCCCCGGTCTTCCTCCGCCTCGGTCCCGACCTCTCCCCCGGGCTCCAGGCTCCGGTCCTCCTCGCCTCCGGGCGCCACCCGGAGGCCACCTGGGCCCTCCGCTGCGGCTCCGCCGCCTGCTCCGCCCTCGCCCTGGACGATCACTCCGCCCTCCTGCTCCGCCTCGACGCCGAGCCCGCCGAGGCGTGGCCTCCCCTGGCCAGACGTAGGGATGTTCCGGATGCTCCCGGCGCCTCGTCCCTGGCGACGCTCTGGGCCGGGCCCCGGCTGGCGGAGGTGGCGGTCGCCCCTCTGGGGGAGGGCTGGTTGGCGGCCTCCGTCACCGATCATCCGGAGGGGAGCCCCCCACCGCCGCTCCCCGCCGACGCGGACCAGCGCGCCGAGGCCGAGAAGGACCGCGCCCACAAGCGCAACCCGAGGAGCGTCCCCGGGCGAGGGGCCATCGTCACGGTCCATCCCCTCGGCAAGGACGGCGTGGCTGCGCCGCCCAGAACCCTCTCGGTCCGCGCGCTCTCGTCCCCCGGCGTGGCCGTCGCCGCGAGCCCCCAGCACAAGGAAGCCTGCGTCGCCTGGGTGGCCAGGGACAACGGTGACCCTGAGTTGTTCTTGACCCGCGTGGATCGGGAAGGGAAACGCCTGGGGCAGCAGATGCTCACCCGGGCGCGCGGGGACGTGCTGGACGTGGCGGTGGCGCCGGTGGACGACGGGTGGCTGGTCGTGTGGAGTGACACCCGCGACGGGAACGGGGAGGTGTACGCGGCGCGGGTCGACGCGGCGCTGCGCCGCAAGGGGCCCGAGCAGCGGATCACCTCGGCGCCAGGGGACGCCTCCGAGCTGGCGCTGCTGGTCCGGGACAGGACGGCGATCGTGGCGTTCTCCGACAGCCGGGGGTCGCCCTCGGAGGGCCTCGGGGATGTCTTCGTCGCCCGGCTTCGGGCGGAGGATGGGGGCAAGATCGGCGACGAGGTGCGCGTCGCCGCCACCCCGGAGCATGGCCGCTCGCTCCAGCTCCAGAACCTGGGGGACGCGGTGCTGCTCGCCTGGCTGGAGCACCCGCCGCCCTCGGAGACCGGCGTCCATCCGGCGCAGATTCACCTGACGTTTCTGGGGGCGGACGGCGCGCTCCGTTCGCTCCCGGAGGCCCTCGACCTGGGGAAGCCAGGGCCCCTATCGTCGCTCTCGGCGCGCTGCCAGGACACCTCGTGCAGCTTCGTGGTGGGGCGCCCGGAGGGCCGTCAGCTCTGGCTATCCGCCTTCGCCTGGAAGCGCGGCGAACGGACGGTGAAGATCGGGGATCTCACTCCGCTCTTCGCCGGCGCGGCGGCGGACGTGACCCCTGCGCAGGGGCCCGGCTGGGTGCTGGTGGGCGACGACAGCAGCGCCCAGGAGGGGCGGCTGCGGCGCGCGGCGATCCGCTGGCCGTGAGGCTTACCCGGGGGAATCGAGCTCGTCGGCGGTGATGGAGGGGAGCGCAGGGCCGTAGTACGCTGGCGGGAGATGCTGTCCCGGCTGCACGTCCAGAATCTCCGCGTCCTCCGCTCGCTCGACTGCGCCTTGGATCGACTCACCTGCCTGGTTGGCCCCAACGGTTGCGGAAAATCCACGCTCCTCGGGGCGCTCTCCTGGGGGACGTTCCGGACAAATTCGATGTTTTCTCTTCCCGAAGGTTGCCAGCTCCAGGCCGAATTCGTCGTCCCCTCGTCGCCCTCTCCTGCGCGCCGGGTTCAACTGAACCTCTCCGTGGAGCAGCGCGGGGACAACCTGGTACCGAGCCCTTCCTGGATGGTCCTTGGGACAGAGGAGCCGGAGCCTATCCCCTCCTCGACGGCCTTGCAGATGGAGGAGATCCCTTCCCTTTGCCTGGCGCCTCGCTTCGTTCCGGAGACCTTGCAGCGAAACACACCGATCAACCAGAAACGCGACATCCTCGCGGAGACCGGGAGCGGTCTGGCGGGCCTTCTGGCCGACTGGAAGCTGGAGGATGATCCCAGGTTGACCCGCGTGATCGAGCAATTGAGCAAGGTGGTCCCTCAGGTGCGCGAGATCCGAACGAAGCGCACGGAGCGCGGAGAGTACGCGCTCTGGTTCGGGGTAGGCCCCCAGCGGAAGGCCGTTCCGGCCCACGAGATGAGCTCGGGCACGCTCTACGCTCTCGCGCTGCTGACCCTGCTCGAGAGCGTGGAGGAACGATCCGCGCTGATCCTTCTTGACGACCTGGATCGCGATCTTCACCCGGAGGCACAGGGGATCTTGCTCGGACACCTCCGCGCGGTGCTCGAGATCCGACCAGGGCTTCAGATCGTGGCGACCAGCCACTCGCCGTACCTGGTGGATCATTTTCTGGCGAGCGAAGTGCGGGTGATGGCCCTGGATGACGAGGGCTTCGCCTGCATCGCCCCGCTCACGTCGCACCCGGACCACCCTCGCCTGGGAAGCGCCATGCGTCCCGGTGAATTCTGGAGCGCGGTGGGGGAACGGTGGATCCTCCGCTCGACGCCGGAGAAAGCCACGTGACCCGGATCGGGATCGTCGAGGCCAATTCCGGGGACTTCTCCCGTATCGAGCGGCAGCTCCGGGGGGAGCTCCAGGAGCCCCTGGCGTCCTTTCCTGCGGGGTGGCGCGCCGTCCATCACCATGGCCACTTCGGTCGCACTCCTGTGGAGGGTGTCTGGCTGGCCACGGTGCTCCAAAGACTCGCCGCGAGGGAGCCCCGCCCCGAGCGCGTGGTACTGGAGCCAGGGGCCCTGGAGAGCTTGCCAGCGTCGAACTTCCCCTTCGAGATCGTCACGACCCCGGAGACCCCCGTGAGCGGGTGGCTCCCGCTGGTGCCCGCCCGGCAGGCCTCCGCCTACCCCGCCGAGGAGCAATTCGAGCGGCTAGCGTCCACCTGGAAACGGGAGACAGCCCGCGTTTCGTCCCTGTCCAGGGTCATCGATCACCCTGCTTATCAGGCGATCATCCGGATGGGTCCGGAGGTCGTGCCGTGGATCCTGCGGGATCTCCGGCTGGCGCCTCGGCTCTGGGGGCCTGCCCTGGAGCAGATCACCGGGGAGAACCCGGTCCCCGAAGAAGACCGCAGCAAGCCACGGGAGAGCGCCGCGCACTGGCTCCACTGGGGAGACACGCATGGGAAAGCACTGCGGGCGTGACCATCGCCTGGGACTGGAGAAGGATTTCGAGCGGCTGAATGGCTGGGATTACTCGGTGATCGAGGAGGCTTGCGACGACAGCTTCGACTTCAATTGCATCGCGTGGGCAGCCGGCGACCGGGAGAAATGGTGGTGGCCTGCTGCCCACGGCTACTGGCCCCCGGGCTGTCCACGAGAGGAGACGCTGGAAGCCTTCCTCTGTGCCTTCGGCACCCTCGGGTACGAACGCTGCGAAAGCGACGATCTGGAGGCAGGCTTCGACAGGATCGCGATCTTCGCGGACGGTCAAAAGAAACCCACCCACGCAGCCAGACAGCTCGATGCGCTGTGCTGGAGCAGCAAGCTGGGGACGGCGGAGATCCTTTGCCACCCGCTTCGAGCCATCGAAGGGGAACTCTACGGATGCGTGGCCATCCTTCTTCGCAGGCCATCCCCTCCGGGGGAGAACGACCCGGTGGTGGCGGCGGGGTGCCCTGGCGGAAGGCAGGCATGAGCGGGGCTCACCCGGGGGAATCGAGCTCGTCGGCGGTGATGGCGAAGAGGACGTGATCCTGCCAGCGGCCGGCGATCTGGAGGTAGTCGCGGGCGTAGCCTTCCTGGCGGAACCCGACCTTGGCGAGCACCCGCTGGCTGGCGGCGTTGTGGGGCAGGGTGCCGGCCTGGACCCGGTGGAGCCGAAGCGGCCCGAAGGCGAAGCGGAGCACCTCCCGGGCCGCCTCGGAGGTGAGCCCCACCCCCTGGTGCGCCTCGTCGATCCAGTAGCCCAGGTTGGCCCCCTGCATTGGCCCGCGGACCACCTGCGAGAGCGTCATCCGACCGATCAGGGCGCGGGTGTCCCGGAGCTCGATCAGCAGGGCGTAGGTGCGATCCTGGCGCCACTCCTCGCGCTGGCGGTCGATCTGGGCCCGGATCGCCGCGGGCGCCAGCGGATCGCTCCCCGGGGCGGGGGCGGGGCTCCAGGGACGCAGGTGTTCGGCGTTGCGGGCGGTGAGGGAGCGGAGCGTCGCCGCGTCCCCTCGATCCGGGGCACGGAGCAGCAGCCGTGGGGTCTCCAGCCTCGTCGTTAGCGGCACCACCGGGCGCGGCAAGAAGAAGCGGGAGAACACCCGGCCAGGGTAACGCCTCCGGTCGCCGAGGATCTACCCCGGCGAGCGCAGGTGGAGCCGGAGTTTCTTCGCGTCCGCGTCCCGCAGGTAGCCGTTCTCCAGGAACCACTGGATCCCCCGGGCCAGCGCCCGGCGGGCGGGGCGGTGCTGGTAGCCCAGCGCCTCCGCCTTGGCCGAGGAGACGTAGGCGTAGGCGCCCGCGTAGTCCCGGGCGGCCCGGGCGCTCAGCGGCGGCTCGGGTCCGCCCAGCCGGGCGCGGAGCTCCATCAGCGTGGCGGCGAGCGTGGCGGTCCCCTTGCTGACGGCGCCGCCAGGCCCGCCCACGCCGGTCAGCTCGGCGGCCATGGCGAAGAGCTGCTCGTAGGTCAGGTTGTCCCCTCCCAGGATGTACCGCTCCCCGGGGACGCCGCGCGCCAGGAGCAGCAGGTGCCCCTGGGCCACGTCGTCCACGTCGACGTAGTTGAGCCCCCCCTCGGTCACCGGGAAATCGATCAGCGGCACGTCCCAGGCGAGGAACCGGAGGAGGCCCTCCCCTGCGGGGGTCGGCTTGACGTCGCCCGGCCCCAGCATCACCGACGGAAGCGCGGCGACCACCTCCAGATCGTGCCGGAAGGAGAGCGCCACCTCCTCGGCCTTCTTCTTGGCCTCGATGTAGGTGGCCGGGGCCTCCAGGTTGAAGGGGTGATCCTCGGTCATGGGCTCCGGGGCGGAGGTGATCCCCAGCGTCGCCACCGAGGAGGTGTAGACCACCCGCCGGACGCCGCGCTTGCGGGCGGCGGTGAGCGCGGCGCGGGTCCCCTCGATGGCCGGGTCGAGGATCTCCGCAGGATCCCGCGACCAGAGCCGGTTGACCGCCGCGACGTGGATCATTCGGTCGCAGCCCGCCAGCGCCCGGTAGACCGAGTGCTCCACCCGCACGTCGCCCTCCACCACCGTCACCTGGCTCGACGACAGCCCGGAGAGCGCCCGGAGGCTGGAGGAAGCCCGCACCATCGCCTTCACCGGCTCCCCCGCCGCCACCAGCGCCCGCACCACCCGCGAACCCAGGAACCCCGAGGCCCCCGTGACCAGCACGCTCTTGCTCATGGCGGCGCCTTTTACCACACCGGCCGAGGCCGGCGGGCTGGTGCGAGGCGACCCGGCTGGCTACGCTACCTGGAGGATGCAAGGGAACGGATCGCAGCTCGCGGACGGGTCGATGAGCCCCCAGGATCCCGCGTGAGGAGCCTGGCGGGATGGCTGGCGGTGTGCGCGGGGCTCGCCGCCTGCATGCCGCTCACCGGGGGCGTCAACCGGGGGGACCGCGCCCCGGGGAGCGGCGACGAGGGCATCCCCCTGGGGCGCATCGCCCGCCGGGAGATCGCCGTCGATCCCTCCGGATCCATCGCGCTCTACCACCACGACCGGTTGATCCTGGCGGATCTCCGGGCGCAGCAGGCCACGACGCTGGGCGAGCTCCCGGCGCCGGCGGTGGTGGCCTTCTGGCCCGCAGGAGGGGGCTTCTTCGGGCTGAGCGCCCCGGACCCGGAGCAGCGGCTCTACTCCTACGACACGGAGCGGCGGGCGCTGCGCTGGGAGCAGCCGGCGATGCGGTCGGATCGGGCGCTGAAGCCGCTCGCCGGAGGGCAACGGCTCCTCGCCTGGGGGACGCCAGGGAACGCGCGCCTGGTGAGCGCCAGCAGCGGCCAGACCGAGGGGCTCGTGCCGGTCACCGGGGCGCTGATCGACGTGGACGAGCTGCCCTCCGGGGCGCTGCTTCTGACCGAGGCGCCGCCGAGGGGACGGGGAGACGAGGGGCGAGGGCCGAGGACGACGCTGCGGATCGTGACGCCAGGCGGCCAGGAGCGCTGCCGCGTCGAGGTGGAGAACTGCGCCGACGAGGTGCTGGTGGCGCCGAGTGGGCGGAGGGCGTTCCTGGCGCCGACTTTCTGCGGCGCCGATCCGGTGAGCGTGGTCGACCTGGAGGCCTGCAAGCAGGAGGCGACGCTCCCGGGGTTCGGCCCCGTGGCCCTCGCGCGGCAGGGGGACACCGTGGTCGCCTTCGCGGATCGGCAGTCCGGCGAGGCGCTCCCGGAGGAGATCCGCCGGAGCGAAGTCCGCTACCATCTGCTGCTGATCGACGCGCGCTCGCTGGCCCTGGAGGCGATCCCGCTGGGGGACTGGCTGCCCCGGTACGCCGCCCCGCCCTCGGGCCGCCTGCTGATCGTCGACACGGCGAGGAAACCCCCGGTACAGCCCCGGCTCGTCGACCTGGAGCGGCGCTCGGTGGAGGTCGCCTACGGCCCCGCGCTCCCGCTGGACACCTTCGTGGTGACCCCGGACGAGCGCCACGTCTTCGCCCTGGCCAGCGGGCTCTACCTGCTGCGGGTGGGACGCCAGCAGCTCGACTCGCTCCCGCTGGCGTTCGTGCCGGAGGCCATCAACCGGACACCGGACGGCCAGCGGATCCTGCTGCAGGAGCGGGACCGGCTCCACCTGCTCCAGCCGGAGCCGCTGCGCTTCGTCGGCCTGCTCGCGCCGCGGTAAGGCGTGGGCCTTGGCCCCGCGCGCCTTCTGGACCAGCAGGAAGACCCCGAGGATCAACGCCCCGGCGACGAGCCCGACGACGCCGTTGAAGAGGGGCGAGAGCAGGGCGCCGGCGAGGCCCTCCATCTTCTCGATCTGCTGGGAGAAGCCGTGGACCCCGGGGAGCCCGTGGGCCAGGATGCCGCCGCCCACCAGGAACATGGCGACGGTGCCGGCGACGGAGAGGAACTTCATCAGGTACGGGGCGCCCAGCAGGATGGCCCGACCAAGGGACGCGACGGCGCCCTCCCGCCGGCTGAGGGCGAGCCCCGCGTCGTCCAGCTTCACGATGGCGGCGACGAGGCCGTAGACGCCGACGGTCATCACCACCCCCACCGAGCTGAGGACCATCACCTGCTTGGCGAAGGGCGCCGTGGCGATGGTGCCGAGGGAGATCACGATGATCTCCGCGGACAGCACGAAGTCGGTGCGGATCGCCCCCTTGATCTTCTCCTTCTCGATCTCCTCGGTGGACTTCTCGGCGGGCTTCCCGGTCGCCTCGGCGGGCTCGCCGCCCTCCTCGGGGGTGACCTCGGCGGGCTTCTCCTCCGGCGGGTGGAGGAACTTGTGGGCCAGCTTCTCGCAGCCCTCGAAGCAGAGGAACGCCCCGCCGATCATCAGCAAGGGGGTGACCGCCCAGGGGGCGAACCCGCTGATCGCCAGCGCCGACGGCACCAGGATCAGCTTGTTCACCGCGGAGCCCTTGGCCACCGCCCAGACCACCGGCAGCTCGCGGTCCGCGTTGACGCCGGTGACCTGCTCCGCGTTGAGCGCCAGGTCATCCCCCAGCACCCCCGCGGTCTTCTTGGTGGCTACCTTGGTCATCGCGGCCACGTCGTCGAGGATCGTGGTGATGTCGTCGAGGAGGGCGAGGAGGCTTGTACCGGCCAAAGAGAGGCTCCTTTCGAGGGAGATCGATCCTATCCTTCAGCGAATCTTAAGGAAGCATTTTGGCCGGGGTGGGAACTTTTGCTCCCCCCGTGGTACCTGTTCTGAGCCGTGAAGATGCGCCTCTCCTGCCTCGCCTTGCTCCCCCTGCTCGCGTCGATCTCCCTCGGGTGCGCCTCCCGGACCGCCCCTCCCCCGGCCGCGCCCGGTGGTGCCGGTGCTACCCGGGGCGACGCAGCCCCTCCCGCCCCGAACCTCTCGACGAACACCTCGGTCATCAGCGCCCAGGGGCACGAGGGGACCGCCGCCGAGCTGTTTGACAAGGGGAAGCAGCTTCTCGTCCAGGAGAAGTTCGCCGAGGCGGCGACACACTTCGATCTGGTCCTCAAGGGCGATCCCGAGCCCAGGCTGGCGGCGATGGCGCTGATGCAAGGGGGGCTCTCCCGGGAAGGGAGCGGGGATAGGGAAGGCGCCCTCGCCCGCTACCAGGCGCTGCTGGACCAGCACCCCCAGGACGACCTGGTCAAACCCGCCATGATGCGCCGAGGTCGAGTGCTGATCCACCTGGAGAAATGGTCGGAGCTCGCGGCGGCCTCCGAGCAGCTCCTGGCGCGGAGCGATCTGACCGTGAGCGAGCAGATCGAGGCCCTGGGCAGCAGGGCGCTGGGCCTGGTCGAGGGCGGCAACGGGGAGGCCGCTTCGCTCCAGGCGGAGCGAGCACGTACGCTGATGGAGAAGCACCACATCGGAGAGGCCGGGCGCATCCCCCACGAGGCGGCGCTGGTCTTCTTCACCCTGGGGGAGGTGAGGAGGGTCAAGAGCGAAGGGATCACCTTCGACCCTCCCTCCACCCCTTTCGCGGAGGCGTTCGAGGCGAGGGCGGCGGGGCTGCTGGAGGCCCAGTCAGCGTACACGGACGCGATGAGGACGACGGATCCATTCTGGGCGACGTGGGCGGGGTACCGGGTGGGGCAGCTCTACCAGCAGCTCCACCGGGACGTGATGAAGGTGAAGGCGCCGGAGAAGCTGAGCACGGAGAAGGAGAGGAGGCTGTACGAGGGGGCGGTGCAGCTGAGGTACCGGATCCTGCTGCAGAAGGGCCTGAAGATGATGCAATCGACGGTGAAGATGAACGAGCGGGTGGGGGAGACGAACGCGTGGGGACAGCGGGCGAAGGAGGCGATGGAGCAGCTGGAGAAGGCCATCGGGGAGGCGAACGGGGTGATCCAGCGGGTAGGGGTCCCGGAGGAGACGCTCAAGCGCGGGCTGGAGGAGATGGGGAAGGAGCTGGCGAAGAAGAAGTGAGGTGTCTGGTCCGGCGAGGGGGGAGAGGTTAGTCTTCGCGCCATGAGCGGATCCCCCGGGAGCAACCTCCCGGCGCATCTGGGGCAGTACAGCGTCCTGCGGCGGCTCGGAGCCGGGGGGATGGCGGAGGTGTTCCTGGCGAAGAAGGAGGGGGCCGAGGGGACCTACAAGCTGCTGGTGATCAAGCGGATCCTGCCGCACCACATGCAGTCGAGGCGCTTCCGGGCGATGTTCGTGGCCGAGGCGCAGCTGGCGACCCGGCTCAACCACCCGAACATCGTGCAGGTGTACGATTTCGAGGACGCCAGGGAGGAGGGGCAGATCCTGACGATGGAGCTGGTGGACGGGCTCGACCTGGGGCGGCTGCTCCGGGAGGCCCGCATCAAGGGGGTGAGGCTGCCCCCGTGGCTCTCGGCGTACATCATCGCCGAGGCGGCGAAGGGGCTGCATTACGCCCACGAGCGCAAGGACGACGAGGGGGTACCGCTGCAGATCGTCCACCGGGACGTGAGTCCGCAGAACATCCTGCTGTCGTGGGAGGGGGCGGTGAAGATCGCCGATTTCGGCATCGCCACCGCCAACCTGTTCCGGGAGGAAGGCGGGCTGCTCAAGGGGAAGTCCGGCTACATGTCCCCGGAGCAGGCGCAGGGCGACCCGGTGGATCGGCGGAGCGACATCTACGCGCTGGGGGTGTGCCTCCACGAGATGCTGACCGGGAGGTTGCTCCACGGGAACCTGAACGGAGATGACCTGCTCGACGCAGTGAGAGCGAGCAAGATCGAGCCGCCCAGCGCCTACGCGAGGGATATCCCGCCGGAGCTGGACGGGGTGGTGATGAAGGCGCTGGCCCGGGTGCGGGACGAGCGCTACCAGACCGCCCGGGACATGGCCGGGGCGATCCACCGGGCGATGCTGGCGCGCCAAGAGCTGGTGGACGCGAGCACGCTGGAGGCGGTGCTGGAGCAGATCGTGGGCCGCGAGGAGTCGGCCTCGCCGCCGACCCGGGGCGAGCAGAGCGCCGGGCCCGCGCCGACGGCGGGCCAGACTCCGGCCGCGAAGGCGCGGCCTTGAGCGGGGCGGGAGACGGCCGCTCGACCGGCCGCAAGATCGAGCAGGCGATCGGCA
>CAZSDX010000220.1:281-10701 GCA_964605685.1 uncultured Polyangiaceae bacterium | reverse complement strand
CGTCGAGCGCCGCGGTGGGCTCGTCCGCCAGCACCACCGAGGGGCGAGCGGCCAGGGCCCGAGCGAGGGCCACCCGCTGCCGCTGCCCCCCGGAGAGCGCCTCGGGGGCGTGGGAGCGCCGATCCAGGAGATCCAGGCGCTCCAGGAGCCCCTCGACGTGGGCCTTTTGCTCGCGGGAGATCGACCCCTCCAGGCGGAGCGGCAGCAGGATGTTCTCCATCACGTCGAGGAAGGGCACCAGGTTCGCCCGCTGGAAGACGAAGCCGATGCGCTGGCGCCGCAAGGTGGCCGGGTCCTGGAGGAAGGCGCCGCGACGCACCACCGTGCGGCCGTCGATGCGGATCTCTCCCTCGTCGGGGGGGTCCAGGAGCCCCATGCAGGTGAGCAGGGTCGATTTTCCGGAGCCGCTCGGGCCCAGGAGCCCGACGATCTCGCCGGCAGACACCGCCAGCGAGACATCCGCGAGGGCGCGCACCGCGAGGGGGCCCTGGCCGTAGGTCTTGGAGAGGTGGAGCGCTTCGATCCGGTGCATTTCACCCTCCGAGGGCCTCGGCGGCGGGGATGGCCAGGGCCCTGCGCACGGCGGCGACGCTCGCCAGCAGCGCCAGCAGCAGCGCCACCAGGACGCCGGCGAGCAGCTCCCCGCGGGAGAGGACCACGCGCCGGGGGAACAGCGGGAAGATGCGGAACCCGAGGGCCACCGCGAGGCCATAGGCGGCCAGCGTCATGGCGAGGGCCTGGCCGACCACCCAGGCGACCAGGGTACGGACCCGGGCGCCGAGGAGCTTGACCAGGGCGAGCTCCCGGGATTTGGCCGAGGTCATCGCGAAGACCACGAGGGCGAGGAGCACCGTGGAGACGATCACGAGCAGGGAGCGGAACAGGGCGATCTGCCGCCGTGCCTTGTCGATGGCCCCGTCGAGGAGCAGCCTGCGCTGCTCGTCTCCTGTCCAGACCGACACGCCCGGGATACGAGCCAGCGCGCTCCGGGCCCCGGGCTCCGCCAGCACGACCACGGCGGAGAGCGGCGCCCAGGGGCTGGCCGCGGTGCCGCCCCGGTCCGCTGGAGGCATGGTCCGCTGGATGCGCTCCAGATCGGCCTCGGTCACCAGGGCGATGGGGTCTCCCCCGGTGCCGACCCCTCCCCGGAGCAAGCCCACCACCTCGAAGGGCTCGTCCGCGAACGAGAGGCGCGCCCCCAGCGGGATGCCGAGCCCCCGGTCCAGCACGATCTCGCCCCGCGCCCTGCGGAGCCCCCGCCCTTCCGCCGGGGAGAGCCGCAGCGGCCCCCCCTCGGGAAAGCGCTCCGAGAGGAAGGTGACCCGGAGCTCCCTCCCCCGGTGAGCGAACTGGTAGGTGAGCACCCGGAGGCCCACCGCATCCCGGACCCCCGGCGTCACCCGGGCCCGGTCGACGACCTCCTCGGCGAGGCGCGACCCCTCCGCGAAGGGCCCCCGGCGCCCCTCCTCGGTGAGCCACAGGGCCTCGCCGGCGCTGTCCACCAGGAAGGTCGCGTCCGCGACCATGCCCCGGTAGATCCCTCCCATCCCGAGCACCACGGTGAACAGCAGCACGAGGCCCGCCACCGTCGCCACAAACCGCCCGAGGTGAGCCCGCAGCTCCGCCAGCGCCAGCCTCACGTCCCCCCCCCGCCGGCCCGCTGGATCTGCCCGTCGACCCGCACCCCGAAGACCAGGTTCTCCGGGAGCCGCTCCAGGCGCACGTCGACCCGGACCTCGTGGGTGCGCGGATCCGCCTCCGGGTGGATGCGGTGCACCTTGCCCGAGAGCCGGGTCCCGTCCCGATCCCGCAGCGTCAGCGACGCCTTCGCCCCCGGCCTCAGGTGGGGCAGCTCGCTCTCGTGGACCCACAGCGAGGCCACCTCGCTCCCCGCCGGCGCCAGCACCAGCACCGGAGCGCCGGGCGCCGCGTACCCCCCTGCGGAGGCGTCCCGGCGGATCACCCGCCCCGCAGCGGCCGCCTTCAGGACCGTCTTGCCCTGCCAGAGCCGGGCCTGCGCCTCCCGGACCTGCGCCTGAACCATCCTCGCCCGGAGCACCTCCCGCTGGAGATCCAGGCTGCGCCGCTCCTGCACCAGCAGCCTCGGCGCGTCCTGGCTCTGGTCCCGCTCGATCTCGGGGATGGCGCCGGCCTTCGCGAGGAGCTCGCTCCGGCTCGCCTCCCGGCGGGCGATCTCCTCCCGCAGCCGGACCTGCTCCTCGTCGCCCCGCAGCCGGCCCAGGGAGGCCTGCTCGACCCGGCGGCCGGCCTGCTCCCGGGCAAGATCCAGCCGGAGGTCCGCGTCATCCAGCGCCGCCAGCACCTGCCCCTCGGCCACCACGTCCCCCACGTCCACCTCCAGCGAGCGGATCACGCCGGCCCGCTCGAACGCGACCACGAGGGTACGGTCGTACGCCAGCGCCCCCGTGCCGAAGATCGCCTCCGGCTGCGGCGCCCCCCGCGGACCGTCCGCCGAAGGGCTCTCCTGGGCGGCCGGCGCAGCCCCCCGGTTGCAGGCCGAGAGGGCCAGGAAACAAGACAAAATCAGGCCACCAACACGCATCGCCTCACTCCTCCGAGGATCCATCCAGGCGGGGCTTCTCCGCCGATTCCACCGACTTCAGCAGCGTCAGCACCAGCCCCGCGGCGTCGAGCTGCCCCACCGGCAGCGCCGGGAGCACACGCCCCAGCGCCAGGAACGAGAGAACCCCCATCACCGTCAGCGCGAGCTGCTGCGCCGGAAGATCCCGCCGGAACACGCCGCCCCCCTGCCCCTCCGCCAGCAGCCCGCACAGGTAGCGCTGCGTCGCCTCGATCGCCCCCTTCAGGTGCACCCTCCCCTCCTCCGGCAGCGACAGGTGCACGTCCGCCGAGAGCACCAGCGACAGCGTCGACGGGTTGCTGGCCACCGTCGCCAGCCGCTCTCGTACAAACCGACCCAGCGCCGCCTCGGCCCCCTCCCCCTCTTGCCTCCGCAGGTGCCCCGTCAACCCCCGCGCCGCCCTCGCCGCCAGCGCCACCAGGATCGCCTCCTTCGACGGAAAATGACGGAACAACGCCCCCGTCGTCACCCCCCCCCCCCCCCCCCCCCCCCCCCCCCCCCACGCCCCCCCCCCCCCCCGTCGTCACCCCCACCTCCCCCGCCAGCGCCGCCACCGTCAGCGCCGCCGCCCCCTCCCGCGAGAGCAGCCGCGCCGCCGCGTCGAGGATCTCCTCCTGTCGCTCCGCCGTCGGCTTCCTCATGACTTGTAAGTATACGTTTACTTACAATCCTGGCAAGGCCCAAAGCTTCCGGGAATTTCCCGGCATTGCCGTTGCACGACGCCCCCCGGATGAGGCGACCCCCCCCGGAATCCACGCAGCGCTTGCAGGCGGTGCGCAACCTGGGCGCGGAATCCGGCAGCCTGGTTTGTCACGGGTGCCAGATCTGGCAGGATAGCCTGGTGCTGGAGGTCCGGAAGAAACCCCCTGCCCTGGGGGAAGCGCTCCGGGGGTTGCTGGAGCGCGTTCCCGAGCCGGCCATCCTGCTGGGTGCGGACTACCGGGTGCTGGCGGCGAACCCGGCGTACCTGAAGCGCTACGGGGCCATCGCCTTCGGGGAGCGCCGGTGCTTCGAGGTATCCCACGGCTACGGGAGCCCCTGCGACGAGAACGGGGAGAGCTGCCCGCTGAAGGCGACGCTGGAGACCGGGCGCCGCCAGCGGGTTTTTCATGTGCATCACGGCCCCGAGGGGCCGCTCCACGTGGACGTGGAGCTGGAGCCGGTGGTGGACGAGGACGGGCGAGCGGTCTACTTCCTGGAGCGGCTGCGGGAGGTGACGGAGGCCAGCGCCAGCCCCCGGGGGGAGTTCGTGGGTCGCTCGCCGGCGTTCCTGGAGGCGCTGGGGTTGATCCGCCGGGCGGGGCCCAGCGAGGTTCCGGTGCTGCTGCTGGGCGAGAGCGGGACAGGGAAGGAGCTTGCGGCCCGGGCGGTGCACCGGGCCAGCCGCCGCAGCGGAGGGCCCTTCGTGCCGGTGGAGTGCTCGGGGCTCCCGGAGGCGCTGTTCGAGAGCGAGCTGTTCGGTCACGAGGCCGGCGCCTTCACCGGAGCGGCGAGGGCGAAGCGCGGGCTCGTGGATGCGGCGGCGGGGGGGACGCTGTTCCTGGACGAGCTGGGGGACATCCCCCTGGCGCTCCAGGTGAAGCTGCTGCGGCTGCTGGAGTCCGGGATGTTTCGCCGGGTCGGCGGGGTGGAGCCCCAGCGGGCCGATTTTCGCCTGATCTGCGCGACGCACCGGGATCTGGGGGCGATGGTCCGGGAAGGGACGTTCCGCCAGGATCTGTTCTTCCGGGTCAACGTGTTTCCCCTCACGTTGCCGCCGCTCCGGGAGCGCCTCTCCGACCTGCCGCTGCTGGCGGAAGCGCTGCTGGCGGAGCGCTATCCGGGGAAGCGATTGACCCGGGAGGCGCTGGCGCTGCTGGCGCGCCACCCCTTCCCCGGCAACGTCCGCGAGCTACGGAACCTGCTGGAGCGCATGGCCCTGTTGACCGACGGAGACGAGCTTCGCCCCGAGCACCTGCCGGCGGAGATCCGGGCGCTCCAGGGCGAGAGCCTGGAGGCCCCTCGTCCTGCCCCGGCAGGGCGCTTCACCCTGGGCCCCGGGGTGAGGACGCTGGAGCAGCTGGAGGCGAGCTACCTGCGCTGGGCGGAGGGGCAGATCCCGGAGCGAGCCGCCCTGGCCCGGGCCCTGGGGGTCAGCGAGCGCACCCTCTACCGGAAGCTGGAGGAGGCCCGGAAGCACGCGGCCTCCGAGAGCTAGAGCAGGTTGCGGAAGGGTCCGGGAGAGAGACCTCCCCCCGGCCCCCCTCTCCCTGGCGGGCAGCGGGGGGAGCTTCCCAGACCAACGGGCAAACCGCTCCAAGCGCGCCCTTCCTCGCGCCTGGAGGTCGCGGTTCAGGCGCGTCCCCGGAGCATGCCGTTCCAGTACATTTCCGGGAGGGCGTAGGCCTTCATGGCGTACATGCTGTAGCGCTCGCGGGTCTGGTCGAAGGGGAAGCTCTCCATGGGGTTCCCGTCGTAGTCGAACTCCGCCAGGATGAGCTTGCCGTAGCCGGTCACCAGGGGGCACGAGGCGTAGCCGTCGTAGCGGGCCAGGAGCGGGCGGCCGGCCCGGGCGGCCAGCAGGTTGTCGACCAGGACCGGAGCCTGCTTCCGGATGGCGGCGCCGGTGCGGGAGGTGGGCAGGCTGGAGTTGTCCCCCAGCGAGAACACCTCGGGGAAGCGCACATGCTGGAGCGTGTACTTGTCCACCTCGACCCAGCCCTCCTTGTTGGCCAGGGCGCTCTGCTTGATCACGTCGGGGGCGCTCTGGGGAGGGACGACGTGGAGCAGCTCGTAAGGGAGGACGACCTCCTCGCCGCCGTCGAGCTTCTGGAAGACCGCCTCCTTGGCCGCGGGGCGGACCTCGACCAGGTTGTGACGGAAGAGGGTCTCGATGCCCTTGCGCTGGACGATGGGCTCCAGGGCTTCCCGGTAGCGCTTGACGCCGAAGATGGCCGGGGTCGACGAGGCGTAGAGGATCCGGGAGGAGGAGCGTACCCCGGATTTCCGGAGCCAGTCGTCCGCCAGGTACATGATCTTCTGGGGAGCCCCGGCGCACTTGATCGGCGTGGAGGGGAAGGTGAAGATGGCGTTCCCTCCGCGGAAGTCCTTGAGGAACCGCCAGGTGCTCTCCACGCTATCGTAGCTGTAGTTGGAGCAGATCCCGCCCTTGCCCAGGTTCCCCGCGAGCCCCTTGATCTTGTGCCAGTCGAGCTGCATCCCCAGGGCGACGACGAGCTGCTCGTAGCCGACGCGCTCTCCGGACTGGAGGACGACCTCCCGGCGCTCCGGCTCGAAGGCGGCGACGCGATCCTTGATCCAGCGGGCCCCGGTGGGGATGTAGTCTGCCTCGGGGCGGCGGGAGGTGCTCCGGTCGAAGACGCCGCCGCCCACGAGCGTCCAGAGAGGCTGGTAGTCGTGGTGCTCGGAGGGCTCGACGATGGCCACGTCGAGGCTGGGATCCGCGAGCAGAAGCCGGGAGGCGACGGACAGCCCGCCGGTGCCGCCCCCCAGGATGAGGACCGAGTGCTTGTGGGACATTCAACGATCTCCTTGGGAAAGAGCCGGAGCGGCGCCGGCTCCCACGGCGCCGCGGAGGGAACCGCCGAAGCGCTCGGCGAGGCGTAGCGTGAAGCCCAGGGCACGCTGGATGTCCGGGGAGCCCAGGGCGCGCAGGGCCTGAAACGCGCCGACGCGGGGGGGAGTCTCCGCGGCGGACGCGGCGAGCGCCTTACCGACCTCGCCGATCAGGCGCACCGCAGGGCGATCAAGGACGCCCGACGCGAGCAGGAAACGGATGTCTTCCAGGTGGTCGAGGAGGGTCGAGACCGCGGCGAGCGCGGGCGGGGACGTGAGCCGCTCGGCCACCGCGAGCGTCGTACGCAGTCGTTCGTCCAGATCAACCCCACGCTCCGCCAGGCGAGCGAAGATCCCGTCCGCCGTGTCCACCGAGGCCGCCACGATCCCGGGGATCTGCGGGGCCAGGGAGGCCGCCTGCTCCAGCGCCGCCAGCACGCGGGGCTCTGTCAGCCGCTCGACCGCCGACGCCAGGGCCTTCAGCCGCTCGTCGACGTCCACCCCCCGCTCCCGCAGTCTCTTCGCCGCGTCGTCGAAGGTATCCGCGGCCGCAGCCATCGCGCCGGGGACATGCCTGAGTGCTGAATCCGCGCGCTGCGCCGCCGCCTCCAGGCGCTCCAGCCGCTGCTCGATCCGTTCGAGGGCCGCGAGTACCGGATCCCGGGGGGACGGCCTGGTTCCCTGGGGAGAAAAAGCGATCTGGGTCATGGGGCCTCCTGCCGGGAAGGGCAGCAAGACATGCGCCATGACGCAGCACCTTGCGCTGCCGTGAGGATTCAGCACCGATGCCCGGACAGGAGAGCGCCGGATTTTTCCGACGCGATGGGCCAAGAAACAAGATGGAACGCCGGTGTAACAAGGTCCGGCGAACGAGCGGCGGCTCAGCGTCCATCGATACGGGCCAGGACGCTCTTGAGGTAGAGTCCCTCGGGGAAGGCGGCGGGGACGGGGTGATCGGCCCCCTGGAAGCCTCGCTCCAGGACGACGGCGGTGCGCCCGGCGGAGGCGGCGCCGAGCGCCAACGCGCGGACCAGGGCGTCGGAGGAGACCGCCGCGGAGCAGGAGGAGAGGACCAGCAGGCCGCCGGGGCGGGTGGCGCGGCAGCCGAGGGCCGCGAGCTTCCGGTAGGCGACCAGGGCGTCCTCGCGGGAGGCGCGGGTGGGGGCGAGCTTGGGGGGGTCGCAGAGCACCAGATCGTAGCCGCCGCCACGGGCGGCGCGCTGCAGGGCGTTGCGGGCGTCTTCGCGGGCGAACTGGATGCGATCCGCCAGGCCGTTGGCGCGGGCCACGGAGGCGCCGATGTCGATGGCGGGTCCGCTCTCATCGACGGCGAGCACCTCGCTGGCGCCGCCGCGAGCGGCGGCGAGGGCGAAGGAGCCGACGAAGCAGAAGGCGTCAAGGACGCGGCGCCCCCGGGCGAGCTGCTCCACCCGGGCCCGGAGCGGTCGCTGGTCCAGGTAGAAGCCGGTCTTCTGGGCGAGCTCAGGGGGCAGCTCGTAGCGGAAACCGCGCTCGGAGAACTGCAGCGCCGGGACCGCCTCGGGGCCCCGGAGCACCCCGGATCCTGCCTCGAAGCCCTCCAGGCGGGCAGCCTCGGCGGGGGTGCGATCGATCAGGCAGGGGAGGGGCAGGGTCGCCTCCAGCGCCTCGATGATCAGCCCCTCCCGCAGCTTCATGCCCAGGGTGGTGAACTGGAGCACCGTCGCGTCGCCGAATCGGTCAACGATGAGCCCGGGCAGCTCGTCCCCCTCGGAGTGCACCAGGCGGAAGGCGCTGGTCTCGGCGCTGGGCAGGTGGAGCGCGTGGCGCAGCGCCAGGGCTCGCTGGAGCCTGCGGCGAAAGAAGGCTCCGTCGATGCGCTCGTCCGGGCTGCGGGTCAGCAGGCGGACCGGGATGGCGGACCGGGGGGTGTAGAAACCGCGGCCCAGGAATTTTCCCTCCGGATCGACGACGGCCACCTCGTCCCCCGGGCGAGCGCCGCCCCGCACGCTCGCGACCGCCTGGGCGTAGACCCAGGGGTGACCGGCCCAGATCGGCTGGATATGCCCCGGTTTGAGGGTGACGGTGGGGAGGGTGGGGATCCCGGACATATCCCCCCTTTCCACGGCTTCTGCGGGGGCCGCAAGCCGTCCGCGGCGACGGCGGCATTGATGGCCCGGAGCCCCGGACAGTATGCTGCCCGGGATGGCGGATAACCCCTTTGTGGCGCTTGCCCCCCGGCTGGCCTCCGGACGCCCCCTGCTGCTGGGGGCCGACATCGGAGCGTCGCTCCGCGGGCGCGGCGTGGCGCTCCAGGGCCCTGGCGCCCTCGGCAGGTTGCTCCGGGAGCGCCCCGGTGAGGTCGAGCGCTACTACCACGCCGAGATCGAGGCTGGAGCCGACGTACTCCCGGCGCTCACGTCGGAGACCACTCCCCGGGTGCTGGCCCAGGTCGGGATGGCCTTCCGCTCGGCGGCGCTGACCTCGTCCATGGTCGACCGGGCGCTCCAGGCCGCGGAGGAGGCGGGTCGCCCCGTGGTGGTCGCCGGCGTCCTCGGGGGCGAATCCGTCGCGCCCCTCGACGTCCCCACCCTCGTCGAGGAGCACGGTAGCCACGCCGCTCGCCTCGCGGCCGCCGGCGCGGGGCTCATCCTGGCCCGGGGCATCGCCTCCCGCACGGAGCTGATGGCCGCCGTCGTGGCCGCCGCCAACACCGGGCTCCCCACCTGGGCCATCGTCGAGGCAGACGCCAGCGACGCGGTGCTCGACGGCGACGATCCAGGGCAGATCGCTGACCTGCTGGAAGCCGCCGGCGCCTCCGCCGTGCTCTTCGAGACCCCCACCGCCCACGTCGGCGTCGATCTGCTCGCCCGCCGCCCGGACTGGCCCCTGCCCGTCGGTCTCCTCGTGGACGCCTGCGGCGGCGACCCCGCCGACCAGCACCAGCGCTGGCTCGACGGCTGGGGCGCTTCCCTGCCGGAGTGCTCCCGCATCCTCGGCGGAGGGCACGGCTGCACCGAAGCGCACACCAGCGCCCTAGCCCGCTGGCTCGGCCAGAGCCCGACGCGCCAGCATCCCTCCTTCCGACCCACCGCCAACAGCCCTGCCTGAGCGCGCTCAGGGCGAGAGCCGCTCCCCCTCCGAGGTCGTGACGTTGCTCGTCACCCGATCCGCGTAGAGCCTGTCCCTGGGCGTCCCCCCGGAGAGCATCGGCCGGATCCGCCGCAGCTCGTGCTCGATCACCTTGCCCAGCTTCGCCGCCGACTGGAGGCCGTCCAGCCGCCTCCCGTTGAGGAAGAGCACCGGCGTCCCTCTCACCCCGAGCCTCCGCCCGAGCTCCACGTCCTGAGCGATGATTCCCGGCGTTGCCCCCGGAAGCCTCCCGGTGATTGTCCCCGCGCCCAGCCCCGCCTCCACCCCGAGCCTCTCCAGCGTCGCCTCGTCCAGCTTGCCCCTCGTCTGGGCCACTGCTGCCACGAACTTCCAGAAGATGTCCATCCCCCCGGCGTCCCACGCGATCGCCGCCGCCGCTGCCCCCCGCTGCGCCTCCGCGTCCCCGGGGGCAGGATAGAACTTGAACACCACCCTCAGCTCCTCCCCGAACCGCGTGGCCAGCGACGGCAGCGATGCCAGCGCCCTCGCCGTGAAGGGGCAGGCAAGATCCCCGAACAGCACCAGCGTCACCAGCGCGTCCCGATCCCCCCACACCGCCGCCCCCGCAGGCACCGGCACCAGCGCCTTCTCGTCCGCGGGGTAAACCGCCGCCCCCCGTGCCCGCGGCGCTGGCATCACCGGCACCGCGGGAGCCGTCGGCGCAGGGCTCACCGTGGATCCCGCCGTGATGCCCGAAGAGGTCACCGCTGGTCCGGAGCGGCCTCCGCCCTGGCCCTCGCGCAAGACCAGCATCGTGGCGGCGGCGGTACCTCCCAGCAGCAACAGCAGGCCCGATCCCACCAGCACCGCCAGCAGCCGACGCTGCCGGCGCTCCTGCATCGCCTCGGTGTCCGGAGGCTCCGGGATCTTCTCGCTGACCCGAGCCGACGGCGGCGCCGGCCCGGGCGCCGGGGCGTTCTCCTCCGGGGCAGGCGGCGCGGCGGGCTCGGCGCCCACCGAGGAGACCCGCGCCGAGGGCGGAGCGACCGGGGCGGAGGCACCGGCTTGAAGCTCCCGCAAAAAAGCCCTTGGATCCAGTGGCCTAAGCCGCGGATCAGGCGCCAGTGACCGGGCGAAGAGGTCCGTGACGAGGGGCGAGACCACCAGACCGAACGAATCGAGCGGAGGCAG
>CAZSDX010000220.1:0-236 GCA_964605685.1 uncultured Polyangiaceae bacterium | reverse complement strand
GCTCCAGCGCCAGGAGCGCCAGAGCGGCGATGTCGGTCCAGGGCCCCGGGGTCGAGGGGCGCTCGCCACGGAGTTCCGGCGGCTGGTAGGCCGGGGCGAGGAGGTCCCGGGCCCCCCGGGCCCCGCTGGCGGCCTCCGCAGCGGCGCCGAGGCCGAAGAAATCCAGGACCAGCGTGTCTCCGCGGCGCCCCACGGTCAGCGGGCACAGGGCGCCGTGGACCAGCCCGAGGTCGTGG
>CAZSDX010000219.1:0-10705 GCA_964605685.1 uncultured Polyangiaceae bacterium | reverse complement strand
GCCGGGGCCGCGGGCGAGGCTTCCGGGAGCGGAGGAGGCGCGGGCGACGCGGGTTCCGGTGGAGACAGCGGCGCCGCGGGAGACGGCGGGGGCAGCGGTGAAGCCGGCGAAGGTGGCAGCGCAGGCGACGGTGGTGCGGGGGGCGATGCAGGTGCAGGTGGCGACGCGGGGGCAGGCGGTGACTCCGGAGCTTCTGGACAGAGCGGCGCGGCGGGTTCCGGTGGTGGCTGCGGGAAGCCGGTGGAGTGTGACCTCGCGCGGGAACAGGCCACGGAGGAGCGCTTCCAGGCGGCGCTGAACGACGAGGGGGAGCTGGCGCTCTTCCTGTCGCAGATGCCCAAGGGGGCGGATCTCCACAACCACCTCTCCGGGTCCGTCTACGCGGAGACCTTCCTGTCCTGGGCGAAGGAGGACGGCTACTGCATCAACACGAGCACCAAGGCGTCGGTGTTCCCGAACCAGTGCTCGTCGAGCACCCAGCCGACGCCGTCGCCGGGGCCGTTCTACGACAGCATCGTGCGGGCCTGGTCGATGCTGGATTTTGTGCCGGGTCCGGTGTCGGGGCACGACCATTTCTTCTCGACCTTCGGCAAGTTCGGCGCGGTGGCCGGCGCCCACCGGGACGAGAGCATCGCCGACTTCCTCCAGCGGGCGGCGGACGAGAACATCCAGCACATCGAGACGATGTTCAACAACGGGCGGAACGTGGGGACGCTGGCGGCCTCGATCTTCTCCGGCACCGTCTCCGAGGACAACCTGGAGGGCTTTTACGCCTCGCTCCTCGCGCACCCGAGCTTCGCCGGCGAGCTCCAGAAGGACGTGCAGGCGGTGAACAGCGCGGCCGCGAACTACCGCAACCTGCTGGGCTGCGCCGGGCCCACCCCGCCGGGCGCCTGCGGGGTCAGCGTCCGCTTCATCGCCCAGGTGTCGCGCACCGGGGCCAACGACCAGATCTTTGGCCAGCTCGTCGCCGCCTTCGAGATGGCAGCGAAGACGCCTCACCTGGTCGGCGTCAACCTCTCCTCCCCCGAGGACGACGTGGCCTCCCTCAAGAACTACACGCTGCATATGCAGATGCTGGATTTTCTCCACAAGAAGTACACACTCCCGGGGAAAAGTCCGCTGCGGGTCACCTTGCATGCAGGCGAGTTGACCGCCAAGTACCTCCCCCCCGGCTACGAGGATGCCCTGACCTTCCATATCCGTCAGGCGGTGGAGCTGGGCCACGCCGAGCGCATCGGCCACGGCATCGCCATCCTGTCGGAGACCGACTCCGCGGGGCTCCTGGCGGAGATGGCCAAGCGCAAGGTGCTGGTGGAGGTGTGCCTCAGCAGCAACGTCCAGATCCTCGAGGTGAGCGGCCCCGGGCACCCGCTCTCCGTGTACCTGGCGAACAAGGTTCCGGTGACGCTGGCCTCCGATGACCTGGGGGTCTCCCGCTCCAGCCTGGCGGGCGAGTACGTCCGGGGGGCCACGGCCCAGCAGCTCTCCTACAAGCAGCTCAAGCGCATGGCCCGCGAGAGCCTGGAGCATGCGTTCCTGCCCGGCGACAGCCTCTGGGGTTCCCTGGACGACGCGGCGCCGGTGGCCCCTTGCGCCCCGACGGACGAGGCAGGGCTGGGCGAGGAGCTGACCCCGGCCTGCAAGGTGTTCCTTGACCAGAGCGAGCGGGCGGCCGCCCAGTGGGAGCTGGAGCGGCGCCTCCGGGTCTTCGAGAGCGACGGGTGACGGCGGCGCGCCCTGTCCTCCTGGTCCACGGGATCTGGGACTCTCCCCGGCGGCTGGAGCCTCTGCGCTCCGGGCTGCAGCGGCGCGGCGTGCGGGGGCTCGTGCCCGTCGAGCTGCGGCCAAACACCGGGAGCGCGCCCCTGGAGGAGCTGGGCAACCAGGTAAGGCGGCGGGCCGAGGCGCTAGTGCCTGAATCCCCGGACGGCCGCGTGGACGTGGTGGGGTTCAGCATGGGGGCGCTGGTGAGCCGGTGGTGGATCCAGCGCGGCGGCGGCAAGGCCCTCGCTCGCGTCTTCGTCTCGATCTCGGGGCCCCACCACGGCACCCTGGGCGCGTGGGGGCTGCCGCTCGCGGGGGTGCGGCAGATGCGGCCCCGGAGCCCGTTCCTCCTCGATCTGGCGCGGGACCCGGACCCGTGGGGAGACGTCGCCGTCCACTGCCTCTATACCCCCTACGATCTGATGATCGTGCCCGCGACCTCCAGCATCCTCCCGGGGGCTCGCTCCGTGGAGGCGATCCCGGTGCCGCTCCACCGCTGGATGATCTCCGACGAGCGCGTCCTCGACGCCGTGGCAGCGCGGCTCGCCGGGTGAGGTCTCCGTCTCCCTGGCTGCCCCGGACGCCTCGGGGTTGGAACTGGAAGAATACCGGGACGTTGAAAGTTTAACTTCTGTTGGAAGAGGGAGAAAAATAGGGCTAGAAGCCGCACCCGGAGGTCGAGTGGTGCGGACATCCAACAGGGTTCTTCGGGGCTGGGCGTCCGCGCTGCTGGGCGCGGTGACGCTGGGGGGCGCCGGCTCGGCGCGAGCGGAGACCGGGGCCGCGATGGCGAGGGTTCCCCTGGTGGCGCCGGGGCCGAGGGGGGCCGACGCGGAAGCACGCCAGGCCAGGGCCGACAGGTGGGACGCCTGGGGAGAGGCGCGAGGACGCCTGATCGGGGCGACGACGGGGCACGTGCAGGGAGCAAACGGGGAGGCGCTGGATCCGGGGACATGGGGGATGACGAGGCTGGTGGCGGGGGGGCGCTACCTGGCGGCGCCGCGGCTGCGCTTCGAGCTGGAACTGGAGGCGCTCAACGGACACGTCGCCGGGGACACGACGGCGCTGGGGACGGCGCTGACGGAGAGGCCCTTCCCGGTGGCGAGAGATGGGTCGCAGGACCTGAAGCGAGTGCTGCCGAGGAAGGCGCTGGTGGCCTGGACGTCGGACGTGGGGCTCCTGGTCTTCGGAGTGCAGACCTTCACCTGGGGGACCGGGATGCTGGTCAACGACGGCGCCGGGGATCCCACCTTCGGGGACGCCTGGCAGGGGAACGTGGTGGCGCGGCTGCTGTTCGCCACCCGCCCCTTCGACGAGGCAGGGTCGTCGCCGCTGATCCGCTCCATGGCGGTCTTCCTCGGAGCGGACTGGGTGCTGCGGGACGACAACGCCTCGGTGTACGACGGGGACCGGGCCTTCGCCGGGGTGCTCGGGGTGCGGGCCCAGCACGGCGAGGATACCTTCGGGGTGCTGCTCGCGGGGCGCGCCCAGACCGACCGGGAGGACCCCCTCAGGCCCGACGGCAAGCGAGCGACGACCTCGGTGCTCGCGCTGAACAGCCACGCCAAGACCGCCTGGCCGCTGGGGGCGACCGGGCGGCTCCAGATCGAGGCGGAGGGGGCGTTGATCAGCGGAAGATCGACCCGGCTCTGGTCCGACGCCACCTGGCAGGACAGCGCCGAGGTGCGGCAGCTCGGCGGCGTGGGGCGGATCCGCTGGGACGAGGACGCCTGGAGGCTCACCGCTCAGCTCGAAGGAGGCTACGCCTCCGGGGACAACAACCCCCGGGATGGCGTGGCCCGTACCTTCACCATGCACACCGATCACAACGTGGGGCTGATCCTCTTCGAGCACCTGCTCCCGCTGCTGACGGCCCGGGGCGTGGACAGGCTCGCGGACCCGGCGCTGACGGCGCAGGCCCCTCCGGGCACGCGCTTCGCCATCAACCCGGGCGCCGTGCAGAACGCGATCTACGCCCACCCCACCGTGCGCTACCGCCCGGTCAAGCCCCTGGACCTGCGCCTCGGCTACCTGTTCGCCGCCCCCGCAGCGGACCTGCTCGACGCCTACCAGACCGGCATCCGGGGCGGCTTCCCGGCCAGCTACGGGGGCCGGGTGCAGAGCCGGGGCGCCTACGGCCATGAGGTCGACGCCCGCGCCACCTGGGAATTTTCCCTTCCCTCCGCCGTCCGTCTGCGGGCGGGCGGCGAGGGCGGCCTGCTGCTGCCGGGGGAGGCCTTCGCCGGCGTCCCCGGGTTGCGGCCCGACGGAGGGAGCCGCCGCGTCGTCTGGCTCTCCCGCGCCATGCTCTCGCTCCACTGGTAAACCCCGGAGGTCTCGCGATGCGTCCAGGTTCCATCGTTCTCACGCTCCTTGCCGCGGCCTTCTTCGGTGTCGGCTGTGACCCTTCCGGGGAGCGACCGGAGGGGCTCGGGTCGACCGAGCGCTCGGGCGGGCCCCGCGTCGTCTGGGACGCGGAACACAAACCATTGCCGGAGATCCCGCTGCCCAACGACGCGGCGACGCGCCTCGACCCATCTTCCCCCACGGGACGTCGGCTGAACATCTCCCTGGAGGCGGCACGCACCCGCTACGAGCGGAGGACCCGCGGCTACTTCAACCGGCTCGACGGCTTCGGAGCCTACGCGCCGGTGACGGTGCGCTTCGACCGTCCCCTCGACCTGCCGGATCTGGTCGCTCGCCACGGGAAGAACAACGACTTCCGGGACGACGCGGTGTTTCTGCTCAACGTGGATCGGCGCTGCAAGCGCTTCGGGGAGGAGATCGCGCTGGATTTTGGAAGCAGGCGCTTCCCGGTGACGCTGATGTCCCGGAGCGAGCGGATCCCGGATCCGCAGGCTCCCTTCGGTTTTCGCCTGGACGAGAGCGACAACCGGCTCTTCCCCTTCGATCCGGAAGGAGAGTCCCGCACGGTGATGTTCCCCGATCACACGGAGGATACCAACCGCAACGGGCGCCTCGACCCGGGGGAAGACCGGAACTTCAACGGACGCCTGGACGAGGCGAACTTCCTCGACCCCCACGCCTGCGACGATACCCCGCCCTCCACCCCGGAGCGGGACCGCTGCGTCGGCGACAACCTCCTCTCCTGGTACGAGCGCTCCACCAACACGCTCCTGCTGCGTCCGGTGTGGCCGCTGGAGGAGCGCTGCGTCCACGCGGTGGTGCTTTCCAAGAGGCTCCGCGGCGCCGACGGGCGCCCCGTCGAGTCGCCCTTCCCGGCGGTGCAGCCGGTCGATCAGATCGACGCCGTCGCCCCGGTGGAGGAGCTGCTCCCTCGCTACGGGCTGGGGCGGCAGGACGTCGCCTTCGCCTGGTCCTTCACCGTGGGCACCATGACCCGCGACCTGGAGCTGCTCCGCGCGGGGCTCTACGGCCAGGGACCGCTGGCCCGGCTGGGCGCCGAGTTCCCCGTGTCCTCCTTTGATCCCTGGACCCGCAACGAGTGGAGGGAGGTCGGCGGTGACGCCCCCCTCGATAGCGGCGGCGACGCCCGGCTGCTCTCCGGCGGCTGCGCGGCGGCGGCCTGGGCGACGCTGGGCGGCTCCGGCGACGGCGACAAGCAGATCTGCGGAGGTTACGCGGATTTCGCCTCGATAGGCGGCGTCTTCGCCGGCGTCTTCGAGGCGCCGAACCTGCTCGTGGACAAGGATGGGATCGCGTCGGAGGGCTACCCCGCCGACGAGAACGAGCTGTGGGAGCTGGACGCGGAGGCGGGCCGGGCCACCTACGGCACCTCGAAGGTGACCTTCTTCTGCACCCTCCCTCGGGAGGACGCGCGGCCCGAGGAGGTGAGCTGCGCCCCCGGGAACCCGGAGGGCAAGCCCTGGTGCAAGCCCTACCCGGTGGTGTTCTTTGCCCACGGCTACGGCAGCTTCAAGGGGGAGTTCGTGCTCCACGCGGGGCGCCACGCGCAGATGGGCTTTGCTGCATGCGGCCTCGACAGCTACGGGCACGGGCGCTCCATCGTGCTGGACAAGCGGTGCCAGGGGGCCAGCGACTACCTGCTGGGCAAGGGGGTGCTGAAGAGCTACGGCATGCCGGAGCTGGCCACGATGATCTTCTACGGCCGCGATCGGGATCTGAACAACGACGGCTGCCCCGACGGCGGCGCCGACCAGTGGACCGCCAACCTCTTCCATACCCGGGACATCGTGCACCAGTCGGTGCTGGAAGAGATCCAGTTCGTCCGGATGATCCACGCGATGGACGGCAAGCAGCGGGATCGGCGCGGGCAGATCCTCGGCGACGTGGACGGCGACGGCGCCCCGGACCTGGGGGGGCCGAACGCCATCACCGCCGCCTGGGGGATCTCCCTCGGAGGGCAGCTCACCGCGGTGCTCGCCGGGGCCGAGCCTTCGCTGGACGCCACCTCCCCCAACGCCGCCGGAGCCGGGCTCACCGACATCTCGGTCCGGCTGGGCCAGGGCGGGCTGGCGGAGGCGGTGATGCTGCCGGTGCAGGGCCCCGTCATCGTCGCCTGCCTGCCCACCGACGGCCACCAGAACCCGCTGACGGAGGGGCAATCCGGCGGACCTTGCCTCCCCGGCGTCGAGCAGCAGAAGGAGGTCCAGGGGCCCCAGGCCGCCGGCGAGCTGCTGCTGGCCTGGTACGGCCACGACAACGCGAAGCTGGCGGTCCGCGCCTTCGCCCGCATCCCCGGAGTCGCCCCGGGCGACCGGGTCCAGGTGGAGAACCTGGAGAAGAACCTCTCCTCGATGTCGACGCTCAACGAGCGAGGCTGGGCCCGCGTCCACATCGCCGCCGACGCGCTCTGGCCCGTGGAGCGTCGCAAGATCCTCGGCCTCACCGACGAGGAGCGAGGCCCCAAGCCTGCCCCCGACACCACCGCCCTCGGCGACCGGATCCGCGTCACCGTCCTCGGCCCCGACGGCAAGGTCAAGGCGGTGGTCGACCGGTGGCCCTGGGACGTCAGCTTCCAGGGGACCACCTACCCGGCCCAGCAGCCCCTAGTCGCCATGCAGGAGGGCCTCGGCTACCCCCGCAACAGCGTCGATTTCCGCCGCTTCTACGGGATAGCCCAGCATGCCATCTCCCCGGCGGACCCCGCCGTCTGGGCCGCGCGCTACGCCGCGCTCGGGGAGCGGAACCCGGTGCGTGCTCCCTACGATCCTGCCTGGCGGCCTGATCGCGGGCATGTGTTGCTGATGCCCACCATTGGCGACTCCCAGGTCCCTACCGCGACCGGCGTGGCCCTCGGGCGCACCTCGGGGATGCTCGGCTCCTGGCTCCGTGACCCGGAGCGCTTCGGCCCCGAGCACGGCTGGCGCGAGCTGTTCGCTCCGGACCCTCGCTTCGGCAAGAGCATCGACCAGTGGCTCCTTGACAACCACGTCGTCGAGGGCGACTGGAGGCTCCAGCGCTGGGCCTCGTTCGCCAACCCGCACGTCCTCTTCGACCCCGACAACACCTCCGACGGCAAGGCCACCTTCTCGTGCCTCCACGCCGACGACTGGTCCGCCAGCAACGGCGAGTTCCGGTGCCCTCCGGCGCTGGACAACCAGCCGGTCTCCTTCAGCGTACCCGCCCCGCCCCCTGGCCAGGAGCTCCGCCAGGATCGGGCGCGTTCTGACGGCTCCGTCGATGCCTTCCGCGTGCCGCTGCTTCGCCCCGCGGGTCAGCACGGGATCTACAACCCGCAGCCCTTCCGCGCCTTCGACAACGACGCTTACATGGTCAGCTTCACCGCGCGCTACATGGCCTCCCGCGCGACCAACACCCGCCACGAGCCGGGCTGCGACTGCGCCTACGCGGCCCGCCCTCGCTTCGAGGTCAAGGGCAAGGAAGCCTGGCCTGGTATCGAGGACGTCCCCGCCTGCCCGGACGACGACACGGCCTACGGAAAGGTGTGCTCGCCCGGGTGCGCGGCAGCCTGGGGATTCCCGGTTTTCCCGGTGGCCCGCTGCGAGCCCTGATCAGAAGCGGCCGCTGACCGTGGCGCCGGCCCCTCGCCCGTCGAAGGCGACGCCAACACCCCGGAGCGCGCCGCTCTGCGGGGCCGCGTCGCCGCCGGAGAAGAACAGGTAGGCCCCGGCCCCCAGCGCCAGGACGCCCAGCCCGACGCCGACGTTCGACAGCCGCGCGGCGGTGCGGGCGCTGTCGTTCAGCTCGACGCCCTTGCGGTCGCAGTACTCGACCCCACCGATGCTCGGGCACCGGGCGTCGCTGTCGGAGCGATCGGAGAACGCTTTGAGTCCAAAGTAAGCTCCGGCGCCGAGCCCGAGGAGGCCGATGCCGCCGAGGATGGCTCCGGTGGTCTTCGTGGTGGACCAGCCGGCCGGCGGCGCGAGCGGGGTCAGCTCGACGGAGCCCGTCGCCGGCGCGGTCGGCGCTGCCGAGGCGACCGGGGGCGCGGAGGTGGTGGGCTCGGGCTTGGGCTCGGGGAGGAGCGTGGGTACCTCGATCTCCTTGGACTCTTTTTCCCCGATCTTCAGCTCGCTGCGCCAGGGCTGGAACCCCGGCGCGCTCGCCTCGATCTTCACCGTCCCCGGGTCGACGGGCAGCGCGACGGACCAGGCTCCCTCGGCCAGATCCTGCCCGTTCCGCCGGATGATCAGGCCGCTCGTGCGCGTCGCGGTGGGTACTTTCACCGTGAGCTTGGGGAGCCTTGGTTCGAGATCCTTGAGGTGTGCCTTCGCGAATTCTTCCCTTTCCTTGTGCCCCTCGCGCCGGGCCGCCGCCACCACCTGGGCGAACTCACCCCAGGCGGTGGCGATCTTGCCTTCCTTCTCGTGGCAGACGGCCAGGTTGAGCAGTGTCCCGATGGCCGGGCCCATCTGCTGGCTCGCCTCGAACTTGGCGCAGGCCTCGGGGTACTTCTTTTCCTCCATGAGCTGCCGGCCCTCGCGGAAGAGCTGATCGGCGGCGGCCTGGTCACCGCTCTGGGCATGGCCAGCCCGGGTGCACAGCGCGAGGAGCAGCCCCGCGAGGGGCAACACAAGGAGCGTCGAGGTTCGCATCAGAGCCGTTCGTCGAGCACGTTACCCTTGCCCGAGGGAGGCGGAGGGCGAGTTGGTGGAGGAGGGCGGGGCGAGCGAGGGTCTTTCCTGGTGGGCTCCGCGGTCCGCGGAGGCTCGGGGGAGGTCGACGCGGTCGCGGAGGCCACCGGAGGCGGAGGGGCGCTGGTCTCCGGCGGCGAGGGCGCGGAGGAGACGACCGGCGCCGGAGGCGGCTCTGCCGGAGGCGAGGCCGCCACCGACGACGCCAGCGGGGGGGGAGCCGGCGAGGGCGTGCGCTGGAGCCAGTAGACTCCCCCGAGGAGGGCCACCACCGCCACCGCGGCGGCGATCTTCGGTACCGTGCCGGTGGTCGCCTTGGTCGCTCCCGGGGGCGGCGTGGAGAGGGCCGCCCCTCCGGCCACCGTCGGCATGGAGGGGGACGACACCGGAACGCGGGAACTGGACGACGGTGGAGCAGTGCGGCCCAGCGTGTCGAGGCCGAGGGAACTGGTGGAGGGGTAACTTCCGGAGAGCAAGGCCGCTCCGCCGGGGCCGCCGGGGCGTCGCTCGATCATGGCGCTCAGGCGAGTCACGAGCTGCTCGGAGGGTACGCCGAGCACGTCGAGGAGCTGCCCGGCGAGCACGGCCACGTTCGGCGTGCGGCGTGCGGGATCGCGCTCCAGGCAGCCGGCGAGGATGGTGTCGATGGCCTCTGGAAGCTCCGGGCGGCTGGCCTTGACCCGCGGCAGGGGTTTGTCCCCGAGGATCTGGGCGCAGATGGCCGGCGCCGCCCCCCCCGGGAACACCGGCTGGCCGATCAGCAGCTCGTAGAGGATCGTCCCGAGCGCCCACACGTCCGAGCGCATGTCCACCTGCTCGGTCTGGCTCTGGAGCTGCTCGGGGGACATGTACCGGGGCGATCCGAGCAGCACGCCGGTCGCCGTCAGCGGCTCGTCGCCCTCCTCCTGGAGCGAGGCCAGCTTCGAGACACCGAAGTCGAGGATCTTGATCAGCTCGGCGCCGTCGAGCCCCGTGGTGAGGAAGATGTTCGAGGGCTTGAGGTCGCGGTGGACGATGCCGAGGCCGTGGGCCTCCGCCAGCCCCTCGCAGGCCTGTACCGTGTAGAGCAGCGCGCGCTCCAGCGGGAAGGGCCCCTGCGTCCGGAGCACCTGCCTCAGATCGACCCCTTCGAGGAACTCCATCACCATGAACGGCGTCCCGTCGTCCAGGAGGCCGAAATCCAGGGTGCGCACCACGTGCTCGCCCCGAAGCTTGGCGGTGATCCGCGCCTCCCGCTGGAACCGCCCCTGGAACTCCTTGAGGTCGCCCTCGTCCCGCCTGGTCAGGAACTTCAGCGCCACCGTCTCCCGCAGCTGCAGGTGCTCGGCGGCGACGACCACCCCCATCCCCCCTCGCCCCAGCACCCGCATCACCCGGTATTTCCCCTGGATCACGTCGCCTTCCTGGATCGACGCTCGGGGCTCAGGGAGGGGGGGAGAGGCGGCAGTGGACACGGTTCTGTCACTCATGATACCCCCCGGAAACAATTGGGAGTAGAAAGTTCAACCCGCCGATGCACGATTTTTGCACCTTCCCGAATTCCCACCCGGACACCTCGTGGTTCGTGGGGTTGTCCCGCTGGAGCCCGTGGGCACCACCTTTCATGGGAGCGCGCGCGACCACTCCGGTCAAGGAGATCTGGACCGCGATCTGGGGGCGCGAAGCCTGCGCGGATGTGGGTGGTTTGCCCCTGGGTTTCGCTTTGATCTCGCGGGCCGAGGGCCCTGGCGTAAGCTGAAGCCATGCGCGCGAGTTGGTGGATTCTGGTTGCACTCGCGGGGACCCAGGTGGCCTGCGAGTCGCTCGTCGGCATCACCGAACGCACCGAGCGGGCGCTGCCGGGGGGCGCCTCCGGAGCAGGCGGCGCGGCGGGAGCAGGCGGCGCGGCGGGAGCGGGT
>CAZSDX010000218.1:0-10720 GCA_964605685.1 uncultured Polyangiaceae bacterium | reverse complement strand
ATCACCGAGTCGGTGACGGTGACGGGGGTCTCGGGGTGGTGGGAGAGCTGCGGGTACTTCGGGTACCACGACCCCCCCTTGTTCCCCTTGATCACCGACCGGTCGATCACGATGTCCCCGGTCTTGTTGTTGCTCACGAAGAAGATCGCGCTCCCGTGGGCGTTCACCTGGTTCGCCTCGATCCGCGTCCCGCACAGCCGCAGCGTCATCTTGTTGCCGTCGTTGTAGATCGCCCCGCCGCTCCCTCCGCCGGGCGTGCCGGGCTGCGCGGGGTTCGCCCCGTTGCCCACGGCGCTGTTGTGGGAAAACAGGCTGTTGAGGATGGTCCAGGAGACCCCGATGCTGCTGACCCCCCCGCCGTTGGAGCAGGAGCCTCCCATGCCCGGAGCGCCCCCGAAGGTGCTGTTGACCACGAAGACCGGGTTGCCCTCGAACTGGCTCAGCACGCGCACCGCCGCCCCGCCGAGGTCCGGCCCCGTGGGCTCGCACACGCTCCGCAAAAACCGGCTGTTGACGATCTTGAAGCGACCTCCCCGCACGAAGATCGCCCCGCCGCCCCCGCCCTCCGCGGTCTCTCCGGTGGAGTTCCCGTCCAGGAAGGTCAGGTTCTGCACCGTCAGCCGGGGGTGATCCTGGTTCTGGCACTGCGGCGTGGTCCACACCTGCTTCTGGTCGCAGGTGTTCTGGTAGAGGATGCGCACCTTCCCCCCGCCGCTGAGCGTCACCTTCCCTCCTCCGTCGATCACGATCTTCGGCCCCTTGTCGTTGAAGACCTTGGCCGTCTCCGTCAGCGTGATCGTCACCGGGTCGGGCCCGCAGTTGAAGGTGATGATGCCGCCGCCGGCCACCGCGTCCACCACCGCCTTGCCGGTGCAGCTCTCCTTGGTGCCGTCGCCGACGACGGTGGTGGGCTTGGACACGTCCTCCGGCGCCGCCTCCGCCGGGATCTCGCAGGTCGCCTCCTCGTTCGGGTTCCCCGCCGGCGGACCCTCGCCCACCGCGCCTCCTCCGCTGGCCCCCGAGGCGCCGCCGGTGCCTGTATTTCCCTTGCCGGCCCCTCCGCCGGCTCCAGCAACGGAACCCCCCGCAGCCCCTGCTGTCCCCGGGGAGCTCTCCCCTCCATCCCCGGAGCACCCCGCGGAGAGCAGGAGGGACAAGGTGAGCAACGAGAACGCAGAGGGGAGAAGCAGACGCATCAGGGGAAGACCTCCGGAGGGGAGCCTCAAGCAGGAAAACCCGAGGAAGTTTTCCCCGGGTACCGGGTAGCATACGCCCGTGAGAAACAGGGACAAGAGCGCGCGCTCCACGGTGCTCCTGGTGCTCCTTGTGCTCTCCGTGCTGGCGGGGTGCTGGGGGAAGCCCAGGCACCCGAGCCTCCGGGTGAGCGGCGCTCAGTTCAAGGGGGTGGACGTCCATCTGCGACCCCTCCAGGTGCGCCTCAACCTCGACGTGGACGTGCAGGCCACCAACCCCAATGGCTTTGATCTCCAGGTGCGCCGCGTCCGGGGCCACCTTTGGCTCGCGGAGCGCCACGAGCTACCGATCGATCTCCGGCCGGATGTGTGGCTCCCGGCGGAGCAATCCGCGACCTTCACCCTGCCGGTATCCATCCCGGTCGAGACGGTGGTCTCTCTGGTGAAGACGTCGCTCCGGACCGAGTGCATCCCCTACAAGCTGGAAGGCTCCGTCGACATCACGGCGACCTCCACCTTCGAGATCGAGCGAGACGATCACCCGCTCCGCAAGGAGGGATGCATCCCCCGGAAAAACCTCCTCGAAGCTGCAACGCACCTGGTCCCTTGAGCCCTGCGCTGGCGCCCACGAGGCCAGGGGGAGAGGCAACTCCGTCGCAACCGGAGCGTGGCGCCACGGCAACGGGGTTGCGGCGGCCCGGAGGCTCTGCGACAGGGAGGCCATGAGCACGCTTGCACTCCAGGGCGCCTACACGGCGCTGGTCACCCCGTTCACCGCGGAAGGCGATGTCGACCTGGGCGCCTTCGAGGCGCTGGTCGAGCGGCAGATCGCCGGCGGGATCTCTGGCCTCGTCCCCTGCGGCACCACCGGCGAGACCCCCACCCTCACCGACGACGAGCAGGTCGAGCTGGTCCGCCGCGCCGTGAAGGTGTCCGCCGGGCGCGTCCCGGTGATCGCCGGGACCGGGTCTTTTTCCACCAAGAAGAGCATCGAGGCGTCGAAGCGGGCGCTGGAGGCGGGGGCCTCGGCGGTGATGGTGGTGATGCCGTACTACTCGAAGCCTACGCAGGAGGGGCTGGTGCAGCACGTGACGGCGGTGGCGGCGGCGGTGGGCGGTGCTCCGGTGGTGCTTTACAACATCCCGGGGCGCACCGGGGTCGACCTGGGTCCGGAGGCGACGGAGCGGATCTGCGAGAAGGCGGCGAACGTGGTGGCCACCAAGGAGGCCACGGGCAACGTGCTGCGGTGCCAGGATCTCAAGCGGCGGCTCGGGGATCGGCTCGCGGTGCTCTCCGGGGACGACGGGCTGACGCTGCCGATGATGGCGGTGGGAGCGGCGGGGGTCATCAGCGTGAGCAGCAACGTGTACCCGGGGCCGGTGAGCGAGGTGGTCCGGCTGGCGCTGGCCGGGGACTTCGCGGCGGCGCGGCGCAGGCACCTGGCGCTGCTCCCGGTGCACGACGCGATGTTCCTCGAGGCCAACCCGGGCCCGGTCAAGGCCGCCTGCGCCTGGAAAGGCTGGATGCGCGCCGACGTGCGGCTTCCGCTGGTGGCCGCCTCGGAGGGCACCCGCAGCAAGCTGGAGGCGATCCTCGGGGCCTACGAGGCCGCGCGATGAAGCTGGCGGTGGTGGGCGCCGGGGGCCGGATGGGGCAGGCCATCCTGCGGCTGGCGCGGGAGGATGGCGCCATCGAGCTGGTGGGGGCCAGCGACGCCCCGGGCTCGCCGGACGTGGGCCGGGACGTGGGCGAGGTGAGCAGGCTCGGCGCCTGGGGGGTGGCCCTCTCCGGATCCGTCGAGGACGCGCTGCTGGGGGCCGAGGTCTGCATCGACTTCTCCTCCCCCCGGGCCACTGCCTCCGTCGCCCGGGCCTGCGCCCGCGCCCGGGTCGCCCTGGTCAGCGGGACCACGGGCCTCCAGGACGAGGCGCTCCGGGCCATCGACGAGGCGGCGAAGTCCGTCCCGGTGCTGTGGGCCCCCAACACCAGCGCCGGCGTCCAGGTGCTCGCGGAGCTGGTGCGGGAGGCGGTGGCTCGCCTGGGTCCGGGCTACGATGTCGAGGTCGTCGAGGTCCACCACCGACGCAAGGTGGATGCCCCCAGCGGCACCGCGCTCCGGCTGGTGGAGGCCGCCCGGGAGGGTCGCCAGGGACTCACCGTGGTCGCTGGCCGGGAAGGTACCCCCGGTGCCCGCAAGGCCGAGGAGATCGGCGTCTTCGCGGTGCGAGGCGGCGACGTGATCGGTGACCACTCGGTGCACTTGCTGGGGGACGGCGAGCGGATCGAGCTGACCCACCGGGCCACCAGCCGCGACCTGTTCGCCCGCGGAGCGCTGCGGGCGGCCCGCTTTCTGCTTGGCAAGGCCCCGGGTCGCTACACCATGCGCGACGTGATCGCAGGACCGTTATACTTCCTCCCATGCCGCACCATCCTCATCACGGACCTGGCCACCCTCCCCACCACGACCATGGTCACCATGGCCCTGGCCACCACGATCCCCACGATCACGGCCGCTGCGGAGGCGACGGTGGCGGGCAGAGGGAGCGTGGCCCAGGAGGCACGGAGTTCCTGGACCTGGAGATGTCGAAGGTCCTGCTCTCCGAGGCGGACAGCCTGGTACGCGAGGCGGCGCGCGACCTGATGCGGGAGGCGATCCGCGCCCGCCTCAAGGAGCGCCTGGGCGAGCACCTGGAGGCCATCGCGCACCTGGCGGTCGACGTGGCCGTCGAGGATCTGGCGACCAACCTGGCCATCGAGCACCTGATCGACGAGCACCGCCAGCGGCGCGGCGACACGGAGGCCAGGCTGCGGGAGATCCGGGCCCGGATGAAGCGCCCCTGACCCGGGGCGCGTCGCCCCCTCCGTGACAGCGCGGCAGGAGCGGCGGTATAAGCGGTCCCATGCGTTACCACGCGACGCCATCCGGGGCCGGGGTGCCGCGGCTCCGCCTCGCCCACACACCGACGCCGCTCCAGCGGATCCCCCGGCTTTCCGAGCGCCTCGGCGTCGATCTCTGGATCAAGCGCGACGACGCGACCGGGGGGGTCGAGGCGGGGAACAAGGTCCGCAAGCTGGAATTCCTCCTGGCGGATGCCCTCGCCCGGCGCTCGGATCTGGTGATGACCTGCGGGGCGCTCCAGTCCAACCACTGCCGTGCCACCGCCGCCCTCGCCGCTCGCCTGGGCCTCCGCTGTCGGGTCTTCCTCCGCACCGAGGATCCCCACGCGCTCCCGCCGCTCGGGGGAAATGCCCTGCTGATGCGCCTGCTGGGCGCGGAGCTCACCCTGATTTCTCCCGCCGAGTACCGAGAGCGCAACGCGCTGATGGCCTCCGAGGCGGAGCGGCTCCGGCGCCTCGGCCTGCACCCTTACGTCATCCCGGAGGGGGGCTCCAACGGCCTCGGCTCCCTGGGCTACGTCGCCGCCATGGAGGAGATCCGCCAGCAGCTCGACCTCGGCCTCGCGGGGGGCCAGCCCTTCGACCTGATCGTCCACGCCTGCGGCTCCGGAGGGACCGCCGCCGGGGTCGCCCTCGGGGCCGCTCGCCACCGGGTCGCCGCCCGGGTGGTCGCCGCCGCGGTCTGCGACTCCGCCGCGTACTTCCAGGAGGTCGCTGCCCGGATCATCGACGAGATCCGCTCCCTCGACGGCGCCCTCCCAGCCCCCGCGCCCCTCGTCGTCGAGGATCGGTGGAAGGGCCCTCGCTACGGCGCCTCCTCGCCCGAGCAGCTCCGCTTCCTCGTGGACATCGCCCGCTCCACGGGGCTTGTGCTCGACCCGGTCTACACCGGCAAGGCCCTCTTTGCCCTGGCGCGCCTCGTCGCGTCCGACCCCTCGCTCCTGGGTAGGCGCGTATTGTTTATCCATACAGGTGGGCTCCCCGGGCTGCTCGCGGAGGGGGACGCGCTGGCGTCAGAGCTTTGAGGGGCTCCTGTTCAGGCGGTGCGGGGGGTCGGCAAGGGGCGCTCGGAGAACGCCCCGCCTTCGCCCAGCACAAGGACCCGGGAACGCTTCAGCCCTCCCCGGTCGATCTCGTAGAGGTTGAAGCCTGCCCGCTGGTCGGGGCGCTCGTCCAGGAGGGAGGCGCTCGTGGCCCCGCAGGAGAGCACGGCGCCGGCGTCGCCTTGGACGACGCGCTCGTGGAGGTGCCCGTGGAGCACCAGCGCCGGCCCGGGGAAGCTGGAGCGCAGCTCGTCGGCGTCGTGGAGCCCGTTGCGCAGGGTCTTGAGGGGAGAGGGCGGGTTGTAAGGGGGGTGATGGATCAGCGCGACCACGAAGCGCTCGCGCACGGCGGGGTCGAGGAGCAGGCGCCGCAGGGCGCTCCGCTGCGCGACGCCGAGGCGACCGTAGGCGCACAGCGGAGGGCTTGGGATCGCCGAGGCGAGGCCGACGAGCGCCACCTCGCTCCGGAGCCGCACGAAGGGGAAGGGCCCTGCGGGGTGGTCGATGGCCGCCGTCAGGTCGCTGGAGAGGTAGGGAGCGAAGTAGTGGGAGAAGCGCCGGGAGCGGGCCGCGCCGCGGGTGTAGAGGTCGTGGTTGCCGGGGACGATGCTCACCTCCGAGGCGGGGAGCGCCAGGTCCTCCCGGAGCAGCCTGGCGACCGCGGCGAACTCGTCTTCGAGGGCCAGGTTGGAGAGGTCGCCGGTGATGGCGACGTGATCGACGCCGAGGCCGCGCAGCTCGCGGGCCAGCGCCTGGACCGCCCATTTCTTGTGGGTGGTCCCCCGCCGGTAACGGAGGTTCAGGTAGCCGGTGGCCCGCTTGCCCACCAAGCGCGAGAGCGGCACCGGCTCGTCCCCCCGGACGTGGAGATCGGAGAGATGAGCGAGGAGCACCTCAGGTCGACGCCTCGTCCTGATTCTTGTGGCCCCGCAGCGCGCGTTTTTCCATCTTGCGGGTGACCATTTTGCGCTTGAGCATGCTCATGCGGTCGATCATCAGGACGCCGTCGAGGTGGTCGTTCTCGTGCTGGATCGCCACCGCCAGCAGCCCGTCTGCCTCCAGCTCGAAGGGCTTGCCGTCGAGGCCGAGCGCCCTCACCTTGACCCGCTCGGCGCGCTTGATCTCCTCGTTCACCGAGGGGAACGACAGGCATCCTTCCTCCCAGGTGGTCTCGCCGTCGCGGGCGATGATCTCCGGGTTGATGAACACCTTGAGCTGGCTGGGCTCGTCCTTGGCGGCGGTGTCGATGACGAAGACGCGCTTGGGCACGCCGATCTGCGTGGCCGCCAGCCCGCAGCCTGGAGCCGCGTACATGGTCTCGGCCATGTCCTCGGCGAGCGTCTTGATCTCGTCGTCGATGGTGGTCACCGGCTGCGCTTTCTCGCGGAGCCGTTTGTCGGGGAAGTGCAGGATGGTGCGGATGGCCATGGAACCTGACGTAACGTTATAGCACCGCCGAGGCGAGGTTTCCGCCCCTGCTTGCCCGGAGCACCCGGGGGCTCACCGGGCGGGGTATTCCAGGGGGCCTCGCACGTAGGCGTCGTCGCCGCAAAGCTCCCAGCGAGGGCGCAGGATCCGGGGGGCGTTGGTGGGGGTATCCGGCCCCGCCCAGTCGACGGCCCCCGGGCGCCCCCGCGGCCCCAGCAGCATCGGCGCCACGAAGGCGTGGAGGTCGTCCACCGCCCGCAGGGCCAGCAGGCTCCCTGCCAGCTCGGCGCCCCCCTCCACCAGCAGCGAGACGACGTTCTGCTCGGCGAGCGCCTGGAGCGCCGCCCTCATGTCGACCCGCCCCTCCGACGAGCGCGGCACCCGGATCACCTCGACCCCCCGCGCCCGCAGCGCCGCCTCCGCCTCGGCCGGTGCGTCGAGGCCCGAGAGCACCAGGGTGGGCACCTCCCGGGCGGTGGTCACCAGCTTGGAGGTCGGCGGGAGCCGGAGCTGGGTGTCAAAAACGACCCTCAATGGGTTGATTCCGGGGACGTAGCGAACCGTGAGCCGTGGGTCGTCGGCGATGGCGGTGTTGATGCCGATGGCGACGGCGTCGCGCTCGGCGCGGAGCTCGTGGACCTTGGTGCGGGCCTCCTCGCCGGTGACCCAGCGGGAGGCGCCGGTGCGGGTGGCGATGCGCCCGTCGAGGGAGAGGGCGAGCTTGAGGCTGACGTAAGGGAGGCCGGCGGTGATGTACTTGGCCCAGGGGGCGAGCAGCTCGACGGAGCCCCGGTGCTCGTGGAGGAGGGTCACCTGGATGCCCTCGCTCTTGAGCCGGTCCATGCCCTTGCCGGGGATGTGGGGGTTGGGGTCGCGGGCGCCGATGACCACGCGCTTGATACCGGCGGCCAGGATGGCGTCGGTGCAGGGGGGAGTGCGGCCGTGGTGGTTGCAGGGTTCGAGGGTGCAGTAGAGGGTGGCGCCGCGGGCGGCCTCGCCGGCGCTGCGGAGGGCCACCACCTCGGCGTGGGGCTCGCCGGCGCGCTCGTGGTAGCCGACAGCCACCACCTCGTCGTTCTGGACGACGACGGCGCCGACACGGGGGTTGGGGGAACACCTGCCCTTTCGGCCCTCAGCGACCGCGACATCCATCCAGCGAGGGTCTTGCTCGGGGGTCGGCATGGAGGTTCTCCTGCCGTACTACCCCTCGAACGACGAGAAGACCAGCGCGGTGTTTGTCCCGCCGAAGCCGAAGGCGTTGGACATGGCGTGGCGGATCTTCAGCTCGCGGGGGGTGTTGGGCACCACGTCGAGGTTGCACTCCGGGTCCTGATCCTCGACGTTGATGGTGGGGGGGATGATCCCGTGGCGTATCGCCAGGATGGTGAAGATCGCCTCCACGGCCCCCGCTGCGCCCAGCAGGTGCCCGGTCATGCTCTTGGTGGAGCTGATCACCAGGCCCTCGTCGGCCCGCGCCCCGACGACCTTGCGGATCGCCTGGCACTCGTTCTTGTCGCCGATGGGCGTCGAGGTCCCATGGGCGTTGATGTAGCCAAGCTGGGAGGCGTCGAGGCGCGCGTCCCGCAGCGCCATGCGCATGGCCCGCTGGGGGCCCTCCGGGTCCGGCTGGGTGATGTGGCGGGCGTCGCTGGAGGCCCCGTAACCGGTCAGCTCGGCGTAGATCCGGGCGCCGCGGGCCCGGGCGTGGGTGAGGGACTCCAGCACAAGGATGCCGGAGCCCTCCCCGCACACGAAGCCGTCGCGCCCCTTGTCGAAGGGGCGGCTGGCCCGCTCCGGGGCGTCGTTGCGCCGGGACAGGGCGAACATCGCCTGGAACCCCCCGATGCCGATGGGGGTCACGGTGGCCTCGGCGCCGCCGGCGACCATCACCTGGGCTCCGCCGCGGCGGATCCAGCTCGCCGCCTCGCCGATGGCGTGGGCCCCGGAGGAGCAGGCGCTGGTGGTGCAGTAGGAAGGGCCCCGGAGCCGGTGCGCCATGGAGATCTGCCCCGCCGCCAGGTTGGCGATGATCGCCGGGATCGTGTAGGGGCTCAGCCTGGAGGAGCCCTTGTTGATCAGGGTCTCCTTGGCCTCCTCCAGCCCCGCGAGGCCGCCGAGGCCCACGCCCACGATGCACCCGGCCTCCTCCAGCTCCTCCTCCGACAGGCGCAGCTCTGCGTCCTCGATGGCCATGCGGGCGGCGCCCAGGGCGAACTCGGAGAACCGGTCCAGCTCCTTGAGCTTCTTGCGCTCGATGAACCGGGTGGGCTCCCAGCCCTTGACCTCGCAGGCGAAGCGCACGGCGAAGCCGGAGGTGTCGAACAGGGTGATGGGTCCGGCACCGCTCTTGCCGGCCAGGAGGGCCTCCCAGGTGGAGGGGACATCCAGGCCGCAGGGGGTCACGGCCCCCAGCCCAGTGACGACGACTCGTTCCATGTGGCGGCTCGCTTTCCGGGGGGGTCGAGGGCGCGGACGCCGTCGCTCGGCGCGAGGACGGGCCCGCCCTGGCTAACGACTTCGCGTGCTTCTCGATGTAGTCGATGGCGTCCTGCACCGTGCGGATCTTCTCCGTGTCCTCGTCGGGGATGTCGATGGTGAACGCCTCCTCGAAGGCCAGCACCAGCTCGACCAGCCCCAGCGAATCGGCGCCGAGGTCGTCGATGAAGGTCATCTCGGGCTTGATTTGCTCCTCGTCGACGTCGAGCTGCTCCTTGATGATGCGCTTCACTTCTGCGGCGATATCTCGACCTTCAGCCATGCTCTCGTACCCTCCAAAATCAGGGAGAATCGAGCGGGGCCTCTAGCCGATTTCCCCGCGTGGCGCACAGAAAAATCGAAGCGTAATTTTTTTTGCGCCTGCTAGGTCAGCATACCACCGTTGACGCGGAGCACCGCGCCGGTGACGTAGGAAGCCTCCTCCGACGCCAGGAACACGATGGGTCCTGCGACCTCCCGCGCGGTCGCCGGGCGCCCCAGCGGGATCGCCCCCAGCATCGCCTCCCGGGCCGCTGGAGTCAGCTCCCGCGTCATGTCGGTCTCGATCCATCCGGGTGTCACCGCGTTGACCGTGATGTTGCGCCGGGCGTACTCCTTGGCCAGCGTCTTGGTGACGCCGAGCAGCGCCGCCTTGGTGGCGGCGTAGGCCACCTGCCCCGGGTTACCGCTCTCCCCCACCACGCTCGACACGAAGATCACCCTGCCTCGCTTCGCCTTCAGCATCGCCTTGATGCCGGCGCGAGCGCAGGCGATGGCTCCCTTGAGGTTCACCGCGAGCTGCTGCTCCAGCGCCTCGTCCTTGAGCTGGATCAGCAGCCCGTCGATGGCGATCCCCGCGTTGGCCACCAGGATGTCCAGGCGCCCCAGGCGCCTGGCCGCCTCCGCGATGGCGGCCTCGGTCTCCGCCGGGCTGGCCACGTCGAACCGGAGCGCCTCCGCCTGGCCGCCGCGCGCGAGGATCCCGGCGACGACCTCCGCCGCCTGGGCCTCGTTGCGGGCGTAGTTCACCACCACCCGCGCGCCCTGCTCCGCCAGCGCCTCGGCCGTCGCCCGGCCGATGCCCCGGGAAGCCCCGGTCACCAGCGCCACCTTCCCTGTCAGATCGAACATCCTCGCGTCTCCCTGCTCACGCCGCCTCGATGGCCTTCGCCGCCTCTTCCAGCGAGGCGACGTCGGAGCATGGCAGCACCGTGATCGCCTTGTCGATGCGCTTCACCAGCCCTGCCAGCACCTTGCCGGGGCCCACCTCGACCGCGTGGGTCACCCCCTGGGCGGCCATCCACCGGACGCTCTCTTCCCAGCGCACCGCGCCGGCGATCTGCCGAAGCAGAAGCCCACGGGCCCGCCCCTCGTCCTGGTTCGGTGCCGCGTCCACGTTCGCCACCACCGGGAAGCGCAGCGGTGCGAAGGTCGTCGCCGCCAGCAGCGGCTCCATGGCCCGGGCGGCGGGCTCCATCAGCGCGCAGTGGAAGGGCGCCGATACCTTCAGCGGGATCGCCTTCCCCTTGCGCTCCGCCGCCAGCGCCGAGGCCCGCGCCACCGCCCCCGCCGTCCCGGCGATCACCACCTGGCCGCCGTTGAAGTTCGCCGGCGACACCACCTCGCCCTGGGCGGCGTCGGCGCACAGCGCCTCGACCTCCGCGGGCCCCAGCCCCAGGATCG
>CAZSDX010000217.1:0-10821 GCA_964605685.1 uncultured Polyangiaceae bacterium | reverse complement strand
CCCTGCGTCGCCGCCTTGTCCGGCCTCACCGCCCTGTCCGGCGCCGGCCGAGGAGCCGCCCTGGCCGCCCTTGTTGGAGGAGGGGAGGACGACGCGCCCCCCGAGACCCGGCTCGACGGGCTCCGGTTCGGTGGTGCAGGCGATGGGGAGCGAGAGGAGGGCGGCGAGGAGCGACCAGCGGCGGACCGAGCGCATGGTTGGAGAGGATACCGCCTGGCGGGCGCCGCGTCGGGGAAATCCGATCAAAGGGCCAGGGAGACCCAGGGGAGATCCTCGCTGTTGCGGAGGATTCCCGGGCGCCGGGTGAGGATGTCACAGCCGGTCTTGGTGACGACGACGGTGTGCTCGAACTGGGCCGAGAGCTTGCGGTCGCGGGTGACGACGGTCCACTGGTCCTCCAGCAGGTCGACCTCGTGGGTGCCGAGGTTGATCATGGGCTCGATGGTGAAGACCATCCCGGCCTTGAGCCGGATGCCGGTGCCGCGTTTGCCGTAGTGCTTGACCGAGGGAGGTTCGTGGAATTTACGCCCGATGCCGTGGCCGGTGTAGTCGCGGACGATCCCGAGGCCGAGAGCGTCGGCGAATTCCTGGATGGCGCCGCCGATATCGCCGAGGCGTGCGTTCTCCCGCACCTGGGCGATGCCGAGGGCGAGGGCCTTGCGGGCGGCCTCGGTGACCTTGCGGGCCTCGTCGGAGGGGGAGCCGACGTAGAAGGTGGCGGAGGTATCACCGTGCATGCCCTTGTAGAAGGAGGTGACATCCACGTTGATGATGTCGCCGTCGCGGAGCACCTCGTCCTGGCGCGGGATGCCGTGGCAGACCACATGGTTCACGCTGGTGCAGACGCTCTTGGGGAAGCCGTGGTAGTTCAGCGGCGAGGGGGTGGCCCCGCGGCGGATCGTGTCCTCGTGGACGATCCGGTTGATCTCCTCGGTGGTCATCCCGGGCCGGATCCGCGATCCGACCAGCATCAGCGTCTCGGCGGCCATCTGGCTCGCCACCCGGATGGCCTCGATCTCCCGGGGCGATTTGATCTCGACGCTCATTTCTTCTGGTTCTCCGGCGCCAGGGCCCCCTGGAGGGCCTTGTGGATCTCCTCCGTGTCGGGGACGAAGTGGAAGTGCACGTCCACCCGCTTCTTCCCCCGGAAGCGCTTCCAGAAGCCGATCATCGTGCGCCCCCGGGCCCGCCCCTGGACCGTGCTCACCACGCTGTGGGGCTGCTCCATGTGGTGGGTGACGGTCAGCTCCTGCAAATCCTCCTCGAAGGCCCCCTTGAAATCGCGCACCCGCTCGAAGCGCAGGGTGTGCAGGGTGGACTGCTCGTTGGATTTGTGCTCGGTCACCGAGGTGATCCGCACGGCGCTGATGACGTCGGCGCCCTGGACCCGGTCGCGGAAGGCGGCGTTGTACTGGAGGTTGGCCGAGGGCGTTACCCCCAGCCCCAGGGCGTCCGGGGAGATGGTGTCGTCGAAGAGCTTGGCCAGCTCCCCCTCGTGGGGGGGGAGTTTTTCCAGATCGAACCGGGGACCAGCCCCCCGGGAGGCGCACCCGGCGGCGGCGAGGAGGGCGGAGGTGGCCAGCCAGAGGCCCGCCCGGCGGGACAGCAACGTGGGCATCGGGGACTGTTCGCTAGCAGAGGCGCCCTGCGTGGTCCATCGAATGCGTGGTTGCTCCGTCCAACGGGGGTGGCAGACCCCCCGGTGGCTGTGGCCTCGGGGGGGCCCCTGGGGTATGGTTCCCTGGGCTGGCGGTCGACCCCGCCAGGCTCCCCGTCCCGTGCTGGTTCCTGGAGGTTTTCGATGCGTTCCAAGGTGTTTGCCCTCAGCGCGCTGGCTGCGCTGCTCTCCCTTTCGCTGACCTCTCCCGGGTGGGCGGATACCAAGAAGGCCGACAAGAAGGGCGACAAGAAGGGCAAGGACGCCAAGGAGGCCGCCCCCGAGGGCCCCCCGATGACCAAGAAGGCCATCCCCCTAGTTCCCGAGGGGCTCCGCTGGGGCATGGTCCGCGCCGACCTGGAGAAGCTCGTCGACAAGTTCATCGACGACGATTACCGCCCCAAGTACAAGGCCGCCGGGAAGTCAGGCCCCAAGATCAAGGCCCTCGATGTCGAGGTCGCCAACAAGAAGGCCGCCTTCCGTCGCAATTTTATCGACCTCGTCCCGGGCCCCACCGGCCTCGACTCCGGCCCCCTGGTCGGCGAGTACACCAAGGGCAACGGCGAGGCCGTCATGCCTCACCACCGCGGCCCCGGCGTCAAGATCTGGTTCTTCTTCATCGGCGGTCGCCTCTGGAAGACCTTCGAGGAGATCAGCCTCGTCGAGGGCGGGCTCTACGGCAAGGACATGGCCGAGGCGGTCCAGAAGATCCTCGCCAGCATCGGCAACACCCCCGGCCGCCGCACCGAGGCCGACCCTGACAAGGGCAGCTTCTACGACGTCTACGACTGGCAGGACGACAAGACCCACATGCGCCTCTGGGATCGCAACGGCGTCTTCGTCCTCGTCCGCGAGGACAAGGTCGTCCTCGCCAACCTCCCCAACCTCCGGAAAAACAGCGGCAAATCCAACGATGCCGTCGACCCCTCCGTCGCCAGAATCATCCGTGACGAGAAGAAGGAGCAGGAGGAGAAGGAAAAGGAAAAGAAGGACAAGAAGTGACCCCCCCCCCCCCGGCCCCCCTCTCCCGGTTGGGCCGAGGGGGGAGGCTTCCCTTCGCGGCGTCCTCCGGCCTCGTCCTCGCGCTCCTCGCCTGCGACCGGAAGCCCCAGCCCGGCCCGGAGCCCGCCCCATCCACCAGCGCCGCGTTGGCGCCGGTGAGCGCTTCCGCGAGTGCTTCCGCAAGTGCTTCCGCGAGTGCTTCCGCAAGCGAGGCGGCGAGCGCCGGGCCCGCCCCGCTGCTGTGCCCCGAGGGGATGGTGGCGATCCCCCCGCAGCCCCCGCGCCGAGCCTTCTGCATCGACGCCTACGAGGCGCACCTCGTCGACAAGGTCACCGGGACGAGGCTGTCGCCCTACTACCCGCCGCACCCGAGGCTGGCGGTCCGCCTGGCCGAGCGCTGGGAGCAGGAGCGCCAGGAGGTCGGCAGCGCCCGGGCCCGAGCGACGCCGTTGCCGCCGCTGCCGGCCTTCCAGCGCTCGGGGGAGATCGAGTTCATGGCGGTGTCGAAGGCCGGGGAGATCCCGAACGGGTACCTCTCCGGGCACGACGCGGAGCGGGCCTGCAAGAACGCCGGAAAGCGGCTCTGCCGCCACGACGAGTGGCTCACCGCCTGCCAGGGGAGGCAGCGGCGCCCGTTTCCCTACGGGGACAGCTACCAGGCGGGGGCCTGCAACATCTGCCGGGCGCTCCACCCGGCGGCGGTGCTCCACGACGACGCCTCCCGGGGGCACCTGGATCCGCGGCTGAACCTGGTCAAGGAAGGGAACGATCCGCTGCTGCGCCCGACCGGCGCCACGAAGACCTGCCGGAGCGACTGGGGAGAGGATCAGGGGCTCTACGACATGAACGGGAACCTCGACGAGTGGGTCGAGGACGAGAAGGGGCGGTTCGTGGGGGGGTTCTTCTCCCGGTGGCGCAAGGAGGGATGCCGCAACAGCATCACGGCCCACCCCAGGGGGTACTTCGACTACTCGACCGGGGTGCGCTGCTGCCTGTCGGACGAGGGGTAAGGCCACGCGCTCGGCGGCGCGGATCCGCTCGGCGCCCTCGGGGATCAGGTAGCCGGTGGTGACGACCACCCGGAACTGAGGGTTCACCGCCCGGAGCGTGGGGGAGATGACCCCCCGGGAGGTGAGGGCGGCGCCAGGGCACCCGGAGCAGGTCCCGGCGAGGTGGAGCTTCACCTCCTCGCCTTCGTGGAGCACGAGGTAGAGCTCGCCCCCATCCGCCTCGACCAGGGGGGCGATGATCTCCTGGAGCGCTTGCACCAGAGCTTCGGTGGTTGCCATGAAGAACCCTTGCTATACCACGGCCCTCCGCGCTCTGCGGAGCGCAAAGGATCACCCTTGACGAGCGGGGGTCGACCCTTTAGGGTTCGCGGCCCGCTAAAACGGAAGGTCCCATGGCTGTTCATATCCGCCTCGCTCGCGCAGGCGCCAAGAAGGCGCCCTTCTACCGTATCGTCGTCACCAATAGCCGAAGCCCCCGCGACGGCCGCTTCATCGAGAACCTGGGGACGTTCGATCCCTCCCGGGATGCCTCGTTCCGCGTCAACCAGGAGCGCCTCGACCACTGGACGAAGGTGGGCGCCCAGCCGAGCCCGACGGTGGCGCAGCTCCTCAAGCGCTTCGCCAAGGCCAAGCCGGCGGCCTGAGGCGCTGGCCATGAGGGAAGCAGATCCCCGCGAGCTGGTGCTCCTGCTCGCCAAGGCGCTGGTCGATCAGGTCGATCAGGTACATATCGAGGAGGTTCCGACCCCGCGGGGTACGGTGCTCCAGCTCTCGGTGGCGCCGGAGGACATCGGCAAGATCATCGGGAAGGATGGCCGCACCGCCCAGGCGCTCCGGACCTTGCTCAGCGCCGCCACCAGCCGGAGCGGTCGCCGGATCCAGCTCGATATCGTCGACTGACGTGGCCTCGCGTCTCATCCCCCTCGCCGAGGTCGCCCGCCCCCACGGCGTGCGCGGCGAGCTGCGTCTCAAGCTCTACAACCGCGACTCCGACCTGCTGCTGTCGCTCCCGGAGGTGATCCTCCGGCACCCCGACGGCGAGCAAGACGTGGTCAAGCTCGCCCGCGTCCAGCGGGCCAACGACGCGCTCCTGGTCCGCGTCGAGGGCTGCGAGGATCGGGACCACGCCGAGGAGCTGCGTGGCGCCCAGATCCTCGTCCCCCGGGAGGCCTTCCCTCCGCCGGAGGAGGGCGAGTTCTACGTCTGCGACCTGATCGGGGCGAAGGTGCTGGCCCCGGACGGCGAGGTGGGGGAGGTCGAGGGCCTCCTCAGCTACCCCACCTGCGACGCCCTGGTGATCCGGACCCCCGAGGGGCGCACCGAGCTGCCCCTGGTCGCCGATCTCGTCGACGAGATCGACGTGGTCGGGGGGGTCGTCCGCGTCCCCCGCCGCGACCCCCTCGGGGGGGACGAGTGAGGGTCGACGTTGTCACCCTCTTCCCCGAGCTCTTCGTCCCCTTCCTCGACGTCAGCTTCGTGGGGAGGGCCAGGGCCCAGGGCGCCCTCCAGGTGCGGCTCAAGAACCTCCGCGACTTCGGCCTCGGCAAGCACCGCAGCGTCGACGACACGCCCTACGGCGGCGGCAGCGGCATGGTGCTCCGGGTCGACTGCCTGGTCCACGCCATGGAAGCCCTCGACACCGAGGCCGGAGACCGGGCTCACCGGATCCTGCTCACCCCCCAGGGCACGCCCTTCCGCCAGGCCAAGGCCGTCGAACTGAGCGCCCGGCCGGCTCTGATGCTGGTCTGCGGCCGCTACGAGGGCCCCGACGCCCGGCTGGCGCGCCACGTCGACGAGGAGATCTCCCTGGGGGACTTCGTGATGACCGGGGGCGAGGTCGCCGCCATGGCCGTCCTGGAGAGCGTGGTGCGGCTGCTACCGGGGGTGCTGGGTAACGAGGCTTCCACCCGGGAGGAATCCCACAGCCCGGAGACCGGCGGCCTGCTGGAGTACCCCCACTACACCCGTCCCCTGGTCTTCCGGGGCGACGAGGTGCCGGAGATCCTGCGGGGGGGGAACCACGCCGCCATCGCCGCCTGGCGCCACCAGCAATCCCGGGAGCTGACTGCTCGTCGTCGCCCCGATCTCCTCGCCGCCTACGACGCCGCGCACCCGCCCCCGCCGCCGAAGAAGCCGCGACGGCGCAGGGCGCCCCCTGCTCCCGCCGCTCCTGCCGCCCCCGAAGGAGGTGATCCGTGAGGTCTGTTTACCTGGCGCTGGTCCACTACCCGGTCCTGGGCCGGGAGGGGCAGCTCATCACCACCACCGTCACCAACCTCGACCTCCACGACATGGCCCGCAGCGCCCGGACCTACGCCCTCGACGGCTTCTTCGTGGTGCACCCCATCGAGGTCCAGCGCACCCTCGCCGAGCGCATCCGGGGCCACTGGACCGAGGGCTCCGGCGGCAAGCGCATCCCCGACCGCTCCGCCGCCCTGGAGCTCATCCGGGTGGTCCCCACCATCGAGGCCATGCTCGACCAGCTCGCCGCCCTCCACGGGGCCCCCGCCCAGCTCTGGACCACCGCCGCCCAGGCCCGCGACACCGTCGTCCCTTACGCCGAGGCCCGCGGGCTGCTGGCCCAGGAGGGCCCTCCGGTCGTGCTGGTCTTTGGCACCGGCTGGGGGCTGGCGGCCAGCGTGCTGGAGGGCGCCGCGCTGCGCCTGGAGCCCATCGTGGGCCGCGGCGACTGGAACCACCTCTCGGTCCGCGCCGCCTGCGCCATCACCCTCGACCGGCTTCTGTAAACCATCCCCGGCCTGAAGGCCGGGGCTTTGGGCCACGGCCTCCACACAAGGGACTTGTCCCTGGCGCTTCCCTCTTCTCACGGAGTTCTGCACCGAGACCCTAGGCCGGTTTACGGCGGCCCGGGACGAAATGTTCTTGGCCCCAACGACATCGGCCTGTGCCTTGAACCCGCACAGGACGCACTCAAACTCGCTCTGGCTTTTTCGGTTCTTCTTGTCGATGTGGCCACACGACAGGCAAGTCCTGGAGGTGTCCCTGGGATCGACGATCACGATCTTCACTCCAGCTTGCAGCGCCTTGTAGGTAACGAACTGACGCTCAAGTACAGAAAGGATTCACCGGTGATCACCCCGCCGGGAGCCGGGTGGAGGGGGCGACGTCCTCGCCGGCGAAGACGGTGATGGCCCCGTCGGCTATCCCGACGCGGTAGTGGCGGAGCGAGGAGCGCGCGACGCTGCCGGGCTGCACCACACCCACCCGGTCGAACTGAGAGCCGTGGCACGAGCAGGAGAGCCCCTTGTCGTTGACGCTCCCGTCCTTGCGCATGTCGCACTGGGCGTGGGTGCAGATGGTGGTCATCGCGTAGAACCCCGCGTCGTCGCGGCCCACGGCGATCGGCTGGTCCGGGTGGGCCCGGAGGCTCCCCACCGCGTAGTCGTCCGCCTTGCCTGCGGCGATGGGGCCGCTGGCTTCTGCGACGCCCTCCTCCCCGCCACAGCCGGCGAGACCCCCGAGCGCCGTCGCCCCCAGCACCTTGAGAAAGTACCTCCGGTTCTCCATCGATACGCCGCCTTTCTGGGCTAGGCTACCCCCGCCGCCGTCGCGAAACCATGCCCATCTCCAGCGCGCACACCTCGGACCCCGCCGTCGTAGGCCCTCTCGGTTCGTTGGCCATGTCCCGGGTCACCCCCCGCGCCTCCACCCTGGCGCTCCGGGCTCGCACCTGGCAGCGCGACCTGGATCGCCTCGGCCTCACCATCCCCTTCGCCTTCCTCCACGACCTCGGCCTGCTCTTCGCCGCTCCCCGCGACCAGCTCGCCATCGGCCCCCGTTGCGACTTCTCCACCCTGATCGGCGCCGAGCCGGGGCTCATCGCCTCCTACCAGGCCATCCTGGAGGACATGGCCGAGAGCGACGCGGCGCGGCGCTCCGGCGAGCTGAAGATGAGCGACGCCCTAGTGGTGGCCCTGCTGGCGCGCCTGCTCGGGCCTACTGCCCAGCGCATGTCCTTGCCTCGCCCCTACGGCGTCGATCTCCCTGCCGAGACCTCCCTCTTCGAGCTGACGGACCTCGACCTCGCCGCCCTCTGGGCCAAGCTCAACGACCGCCGCTTCGAGGTCGACGCCCTGCGCAAGCTCGTCTCCTCCCGCCTCGGCCTCCTCACCCTCGCCGACGCCCTCGACGTCGACACCCTCCGCCTCCTTGGCATGCTCGGCGACCCCGCCGGCGCCGGCGCCATGGCCCAGGTCGACCTCCTGCGCGCCCTCGCCAACCCCAACGCCCGCGACATCGTCAGCTTCTCCCTCGAGCTCCTCCCCAGCGTCCTCGAGACCAAGGCTCGCCCCGGCGCCTCCACCCACGCCGCCTTCGGCTACTCCGGCATCGGACGCCGCGGCTCCCTCGACAGCCTCGTCCTCACCGAGCTCGCCTGGGACAAGGAGGAATTCTTGCGCCGTGTCATCGACGACGAGGTCCTCTACTACGCCCGCGACCAGGCCCGCGACCTCGCCAGGCGCCAGCACCTGCTCCTCATCGACGCCTCTGCCAGCATGCGCGGCGAGCGCTCCACCTTCGCCCGAGGCCTCGCGCTGGCCACCGCCAAGAAGCTCGCCATCGGCGGCGAGGACGTCGTCTTCCGCTTCTTCGACTCCCGCCTCTACGAGCCTCTCCGCGGCAAGGGTCGGGAGCTGCCCACCTCCCAGGTGCTCGCCTTCCGCGGCGAGCGGGGCAGGAACCCGGTCCGGGTCTTCACGGCCCTCGCCAGCGAGCTGGCCCTCTCCTCCACCCGGGAGGGGCGCGACGTCATCGTCCACCTCTTCACCCACGGGGCCCACGACATCCCGCGCAACGTGGTCTCCGCCCTCCTGGAGCACGCGCGCCTCTCCGCGGTCTTCGTCGCCCCGCAGGGCGGCGATCTGGACCTCGACTACCTCCCCCTTCTCGACGCCCACTGGGTGGTCACCCACGAGACCCTCGCCGACAAGGATGCCCGCGCCGAGGCCGCCCGCGCCATCCTCGTCGACGACGACGAGGCCCCCGCGGAGGTCCGCCCCAGCCGCTCCAGCCTCTCATGATCGACCTCTACACCGGCAAGCCCTACCTCAAGGACCGTGACTTTGATGAACTGCGCGGCGAGGGAAAGAGCGCGCTGTCCCGGGGGCGCTTCCAGGAGGCGGTCGAGCTCCTCTTCGCGGCCCTCCGCGGCCACGCCCAGGTGCGCGAGGACGAGTTCGCCCGCGCCGTCCTCCTGCTCCGGGACGCGATGCTGGGCCTCGACCGCTTCGCCGAGGCAATCTCCCTCGACTGGTACCTCGGCGACCGCGAGACCCAGCGGGAGCTCCTCGACCGCCTCGCCCCGGTGGACCGCGCCCGCACCCTGCTCCGCTGGGCCTCCACCCCCGGCAGCGAGAGCCGCCGCCACGCCCTGGCCGCCGCCGAGCACTTCGAGGGCGCCGGCCAGCTCGTCCGCGCCGCCATCGCCTTCGAGAAGGGCGCCGACTGGGAGCGCGCCCGCGCGCTCTGGTCCCGCCTCGCCAGCCGCCTCGCCAAGAGCCCCAGGATCTACGAGGCCGCCCTCGCCCACTTCAACCTCTCCCGCTCCTCCCAGCAGGTGGGCGACGCCCGCGCCGCCCGCGCCGCCGGCATCTCCGCCGTCCACCTCCTCGAGGAGGCCGCCGACCGCTACGAGAGCGCAGGCCAGCGGGAGCGCGCCTTCGACTGCTTCCAGACCCTCATCGCCATCGGCGAGGAAATGCAGATCTACGAGCATGTCCTCGAGGGGTACGTCAACGTCACCCGCATCCTCTGCGAGGACCACCTCCGCGGCCACGCCCTGGAGACCTTCCAGGAGGCCATCGACAGCGCCCGGTCTCACGGCGAGCTGGTCGCCGCCTCCACCATGGCCCACGAGATGGCCGTCTTCGCCCGCAAGGAGCACGAGCCCGCCGTGGCCAACCACGCGGTCCTCCTCGAAGCCGACCTCTGGCGCCAGGTGGCCGAGCAGAGCCTCAAGCGCGGGAGCCCCGTCGCCGTCGCCGAGCACGCCCTCCTCGCCGCCGTCCTCGCCCTCGGCGAGCTGGGCCAGTACCGTACCGTCGGCGAGATCTACGCTCGCCTCGCCCAGCTCAAGCTCCCCGCGCCCAAGGCGGCCCACTACGCCCGCGCCATCAAGCGCTACGAGAGCGCCCGCAACGAGCCCATCGACACCAGCCCGGTCCAGCTCCGCAGCCGCGACAGCCTCCCTCGCTTCTGGCACGACGACCTCATCGAGTGGGAGCAGGACGGCGACGCCGCCGAGGTCTGCGCCGACATCCTTCTCTCCCAGGACAACGAGCTGCTCCGGCGCAACGCCCTCCTCGCCCGCCTCGTCGCCCTCGCCGCCCAGGACCTCCAGGCGGACCCTCAGGCCCAGGGCACCCTCTGCCAGTTCCTCGCCACCCTCCAGCTCTACCCGGTCGTCTCCGTCTTCGAGCGCCTCCTCGCCCACCCCAGCCCCCGCGTCCGCGAGGAGGCCATCAAGGAGCTCGGTAGCTTCCGCTACAAGCGCACCTTCCAGTCCATCCGGGTTGCCCTCGATGACGCCGACGTCGCGGTCGTCCAGCGTGCCACGGCGACCGCCGCCAAGATGCGCTTCCCCCACGCCATCGAGCCCCTCTCCCGCCTCTACCGCGAGGCCAAGCACCCGGAGGCCCGCAAGGCCGCCATCCGCGCCCTCGCCGACATCGAGCACATCGAGGCTGCCGAGATGCTCCTCAGCATCCTCAGCTTCGGCTCCCCCGACGACCGAAATGCTGCCGTGGAATCCCTGAAAAATTCCAGGAAAAAAGCCTTCTTCCAGGCCGCTCGTCTTGCCAAGAATGACCTCGACCCGGCCACCCGGCAGATCATCTCCGGGATCCTCCAGCACCGGGGCCAGGCGCCGCTCTTACCCCTCCGTATCCCGGGGAGGCGCGGACCTCGCCCTGTCCCCTCCCCGACCACCGTGGTAGCTTTGGCCCATGCCCTCGGTCGCCCCACGCCCCGCTCCCCGCGCTCCTCTTCCTGCGGTGGATGAACCCCTGGTGGCGCCGGAGTCCGGCTTCGAGATCCTCCACGGAAAGGTCTTCAAGGTGCCTCCCGCGCAAGAACCCCACGCCGAGCGCAACAGCAAGCTCGCCGCGCTCCTTGAAGCCCACATCACCGCCG
>CAZSDX010000216.1:0-10839 GCA_964605685.1 uncultured Polyangiaceae bacterium | reverse complement strand
TGGCGCCGGGATCGGGGCCGGAGCGGGGGCCGGCTGGGCCGCGACCGGGGGGGGAGGGAACCCCACGACCGGCGGAGGGGCCGCGGGGGGGGTGGGGGCCGAGGTCACGGCGGAGGCGGGCGCCTTCGCGGGTTCGGGGCGAAACTCCTTCTTTTCGCCGCGGGGTAGCTCGGCTCCACAGCCAAGGCAGAACTTGTAGTGGTCCTGATTCTCTTTGCTGCACTTTGGACAGATGATCACCGGCATCCTCCTGAGCCCGGCTCGCCGGGGAGCCGGGGAAGCGGGCTACACCCCCACGAGAGCCGTCCGAGAGCCATAGGACGGCCATGATGTTCGTCGTTCGGTCTCCGGAGGTCAAGATCCCTCAGGGGGGCGCCCTCCGAGTTCGGTCGGCGCCTGGACCAGCTCGATGAGGATACCCTCGCCGCCGAGGGGGGCCGAGCCGTCCCCGCGGGGGTGAATGAAGCAGACCAGGTGGCCCCCGGCGCCGGGGCGGATCCCCCCGGGGGTGAAGCGCACGCCCTGGGCTGAGAGCCAGGCGTGGGCCGCCGGGAGGTCGTCGACCCAGAGGCCGATGTGGTTGAGAGGGGGCTGGTGTACTTTAGGGCTGCGCTCTGGATCGATGGGCTGCATCAGGTCGACCTCGACGCGGGCGGCCCCGGCGCCGACCTCGAAGATGTCCTCGTCGACGTTCTCGCGCTCGCTGCGGTAGGTCCCGACGGCGGTGAGGCCCAGGAGATCCCCCCAGAGGCGCCGCAGGGGGGCCTTGTCGGGACCGCCGACGGCGATCTGTTGCACCCCGAGGACTCGGAAAGGACGTTCACTCATGGGCCAGAGGCGTAGCACAAGGGTCCGGCGCTCGGCTCTCCTTTGCGAGCGGCCGGGTCGGCGTTATGGTCGCGGCCATGACTGCTGAGAACGACGCTGCGCCCCAGGATCCCATCGAATCCTCTGCCCCCGCTGAGCCCGCGACCGAGCCTGCGGTCGAGCCTGCGACCGAGCCTCCGGTCGATCCGGTGGCACAGCTCAAGGCTGAGCTGGACGCGACCAAGGACAAGTACCTGCGCACCGCCGCCGATTTCGACAACTACCGCAAGCGAGCCCGTCGCGACGTCGACGACGCGGAGAAGAAGGGCAAGGAGACGCTGCTCCGGGATCTTCTCCCCGTCTTCGATAACCTGGAGCGGGCGGCTGCTTCCGCCTCCCAGTCCACCGCCCAGGCCCCGGAGGCCAAGGCCATCGCTGAGGGGGTCCGCATGGTGCTCAAGCAATTCCTCGACACCCTGGAGCGCGCCAACATCCGCCGCGTGCCCTCCACCGGGGGGCCCTTCGATCCGAACCTCCACGAGGCCATCCAGCAGATCGAGACCGCTGACCAGCCCCCGGGCACCGTGGTGGCCGAGGTCCAGGCGGGCTACCAGCTCGGCGATCGGCTGGTCCGCGCCGCCATGGTCGTCGTCGCCAAGGCGCCGGCCGCCAAGCCCGAGAGCAACTGACTCACCAACCACCAGCCCGCGAGAGGAACTCCACCATGGGAAAGGTCATCGGCATCGACCTGGGGACAACCAATTCATGTGTCGCCTTCCTGGAGGGGGGCGCCACCAGCGCCGGGAGCAAGCGCGACATCAAGGTGATGCCCAACCCGGAAGGGGCCCGGACGACCCCCTCCGTGGTGGCCTTTACCCAGGGGGGGGAGCGGCTGGTCGGCCAGGTGGCCAGGCGCCAGGCGGTCACCAACCCGCAGAACACCATCTACGCGGTCAAGCGGCTGATGGGGCGGAAGTTCAAGGCTCCGGACGTGGCCAAGCAGATCGAGCTGGCCCCGTACAAGATCCTGGAGGCGCCCAACGGGGACGCGTGGGTCCACGCCCAGGGGCGGGACTACGCGCCGCCGGAGATCAGCGCCATGGTGCTGACCAAGATGAAGGAGATCGCCGAGGCCTTCCTGGGCGAGACCGTCACCGACGCGGTGGTGACGGTGCCGGCGTACTTCGACGACGCCCAGCGGCAGGCCACCAAGGACGCCGGAAAGATCGCGGGGCTGAACGTCCGCCGCATCCTCAACGAGCCCACCGCCGCCGCCTTGGCCTACGGCCTCGACCGGCAGAACGCCGAGCGGATCGCCGTCTACGACCTCGGCGGCGGCACCTTCGACATCTCCATCCTGGAGATCGCCTCCGGGGTCTTCAGCGTCAAGGCGACCGGCGGCGACACCCACCTCGGCGGCGAGGACTTCGACGAGCGCATCATCGACCTGCTCGCCAACGAGTTCCAGCAGGCCAACTCCATCGACCTCCGCAAGGATCGCATGGCGCTCCAGCGGCTCAAGGAGGCCGCCGAGCGGGCCAAGCACGAGCTGTCGACCTCCCTCGAAACCGAGATCAACCTGCCGTTCATCGCGGTGTCGCCGGCGGGGCCGCTCCACATCGAGCGGACGCTCCGCCGGAGCGAGCTGGATCTGCTCACCCAGGACCTCATCGACCGCACCATCGCCGCCTGCAACGCCACCCTGGCGGACGCCAAGCTCAAGCCTTCGGACATCCAGAACGTCATCCTGGTGGGCGGGATGACTCGCATGCCCGCGGTGCAGAAGGCGGTGACCGAGTTCTTCGGTCGCGAGCCCAACAAGGGCGTCAACCCGGACGAGGTGGTCGCCGTCGGCGCCGCCATCCAGGGCGCCGCCCTCACCGGTCAGATCGACGACGTGCTCCTCCTCGACGTGACCCCCCTCTCCATCGGCGTCGAGACCGGGGGAGGCGTCTTCACCCGGATCATCAACCGGAACACCACCATCCCCACCGAGGCTCGCGAGATCTTCACCACCAGCCTCGACAACCAGCCCTTCGTGCCCATCCACGTGCTCCAGGGCGAGCGTGACATGGCTGCCGACAACCAGAGCCTCGCCCGCTTCGAGCTCTCCGGTATCCCCCCAGCTCCCCGCGGTGTCCCCAAGATCCAGGTCACCTTCAAGGTCGACGCCAACGGCATCCTCCAGGTCGAGGCCAAGGATCTGGCCACCAACCGTAGCCAGACGGTGCGAGTCACCCCCACCAGCGGCCTCGACCCGGAGTCCATCCAGCGGCTGGTCAACGAGGCCGAGCGCTTCCGGGAGACCGACAGCCTCCGCAAGGAGCTGGCCGAGCTCCGCAACCAGGCCGAGACCCTCTTCTACACCACCGACCAGGCCCTCGAAGGCTACGCGGACCTCGTCGACCCGGACATCCTCACCGCCGTCAAGAAGGACGCCGAGCGCCTCCGCAAGCTCCTCGACAGCGGCGCCGACATCAACAGCATCCGAGAAGCTTACGCTACCCTCGAGACCGCCGCCTTCCGCATCGCCGAGAGCATGTACGGGCCCGAGGGAGGCTGACCGTGAGTGAGGTCTACGATCTGCTCGTCCTCGGGGGCGGCTCCGGGGGTGTCCGCGCCGCCCGGGTGGCCGCCGGCTTCGGCGCCCGCGTCGTTCTGGTGGAGTCCAGGCGTCTCGGTGGTACCTGCGTCAACGTCGGCTGTGTCCCCAAGAAGCTGATGGTCTACGGCGCCTCCTTCGCCGAGCACTTCCGCGAGGCCGTCGGCTTCGGCTGGTCCCTCGGCGCCGAGCCACGCCACGACTGGGCCGCCCTCGTCGACCGCCGCGAGGCGGAGATCGCCCGGCTCAACGGCGTCTACCGGGGCCTCCTCGAATCCTCCGGCGTCCGCGTCGTCGAGGGCTTCGGTCGCCTCGTTGCCCCCGGCGCCGTGGCCGTCGGCGACCTCACCCTGCAAGCGAAGATCATCCTCATCGCTACCGGAGGGCGCCCCAAGGTCCCGCGTATCCCTGGCTGGGAGCTGGGCTCCACCAGCGATGACTTCTTCGCGCTCCGTGCCTGCCCTCGTCGCGTGGTCGTCGCCGGCGGCGGCTACATCGGCGTCGAGCTGGCCAGCATCCTCCGCGCCTTCGGGAGCGAGGTTCACCTCGTCCACAAGGACGCGATGCTCCTCAACGCCTTCGACTCGGACGTGCGTCGCTTCTTTGGCGAGCAGCTCCAGCTCCATGGCGTCCGGGTGCATGCGGGCCGCACCATCGAGCGCCTCGACCGCCGCGGCGACGACCTGGTGGCCACCCTCGACAACGGCTCTACCCTCGCCGCCGACCTCCAGCTCGCCGCGGTGGGGCGCGCCCCCGCCACCGACGGCCTCGGCCTCGCGGACGTCGGCGTCGAGACCTCTCCTGGCGGCGCCATCGTCGTTGACGACGCCTTCCAGACCACCTGCCCCGGCGTCTACGCCCTCGGCGATTGCGTGGGCCGGGTCCAGCTCACCCCCGTCGCCCTCGCCGAGGGGATGACCTTCGCCCGCCGCCTCTTCGGCGGCCAGCCGGACGCCTCCGTGGGCTACGATCTCATCCCTACCGCGGTCTTTGCCACCCCCCAGGTCGCCGCTGTTGGCCTCTCCGAGGACGAAGCCTGGCACCGCGGCGAGCAGTGCGTGATCTTCCGTAGTTCCTTCCGCCCGATGAAGAACACGCTCAGCGGGCTCCCCTTCAAGATGATGATGAAGCTCGTCGTCTGCGCGAAGACCGACCGGGTGCTCGGCCTCCACGTGGTCGGACCCGAGGCCGGCGAGATTGTCCAGGGGTTTGCCGCGGCGATGCGCGCCGGGATCACCAAGGCCCAGCTTGACGCCACCATCGGCATCCACCCGACCGCCGCCGAGGAGCTGGTCACCATGCGCACCCCCGTCCCGCCCATGCACGGGTGAGCGACCGCCGCCATCGGACGCGCAGAGCCAGGCGGCGCTCTAGACGAGGATCCCCGGGGCGGGGAAGCCCTTGCAGAGCTCGGTGATCGCGGCGGCGATACGCTGGCCCAGGGCCTCGTCGGCGGGGGAGGCGACCACCTGGTCGATCCAGGCGGCGATCTGCTTCATCTCCGCGGGGCCCATCCCGCGGGAGGTGATCGCCGGGGTGCCGATGCGCACGCCGGAAGGATCGAAGGGCTTGCGCGGGTCGAAGGGGATCGAGTTGTAGTTGCCGACGAGGCCGGCGCGGGCCATCGCCTGGGCGGCGATCTTGCCGGTGGTGCCCTTGTCGGTCACGTCGAAGAGGATCAGGTGGTTGTCGGTGCCGCCGGTGACGAGGCGGAAACCCCGGGCCGCCAGCTCCTCGGCGAGGACCTTGGCGTTGGCGACGACCTGGTGGGCGTAGGCCTTGAAGGCGTCGGTGGCGGCCTCCCTGGCGGCGACGGCGATGCCGGCGGTGGCCTGGTTGTGCGGGCCCCCCTGGAGCCCGGGGAAGACGGCGCGATCGAGGGCGCTTGCGTGCTCCTTCTTGCAGAGGATCATGCCGCCGCGGGGGCCCCGGAAGGTCTTGTGGGTGGTGCTGGTGACGACGTCGGCGAAGCCGACGGGGCTGGGGTGGGCGCCGCCGACGACGAGGCCGGAGATGTGGGCGATGTCCGCAGCGAGGATCGCGCCCACCTCGTCGGCGATGCTGCGGAAGGCGGCCCAGTCGAGCTGCCGGGGGTAGGCGGTGGTGCCGGCCCACAGCAGCCGGGGGCGGTGCTCCCGGGCGAGGGCGCGCACCTCGTCCATGTCGATGCGGTGGGTATCCTTCCGGACGCCGTAGGGGACGCTCTTGAAGAACAGGCCGGTGATGGAGACCGCGTGGCCGTGGGTGAGGTGCCCTCCGGAGGGGAGGCCGAGGCCCATGATGGTGTCGCCGGGCTTGCAGAAGGCGAGGTACACGGCGAGGTTGGCGGGGCTGCCGGAGTAGGGCTGGACGTTGACGTGCTCGGCGCCGAAGAGGGCCTGGACCCGCTGCCTGGCCAGCTCCTCCACCTGGTCGATGACCTCCTGGCCCTCGTAGTAGCGCTTGCGGGGGTAGCCCTCGCTGTACTTGTTGGCGAGCACCGATCCGCAGGCCTCGAGCACCGCGCGGGAGGCGTAGTTCTCGCTGGGGATGAGGCGGATCGTGTCCCGCTCGCGGATGTTTTCTTCGTGGATCAACCGGGCGATCTCGGGGTCGACGGTTGCGAGGGCCGGGTCGTGTTCTTGCGTCGCCATGGTGCGAGGTTCCTGCGGGCGATGGGCCCGGGAAGCAAGGGGCTCGTGGGGACCCGGGGCCATTCCCGGGGCGAGAAAGGGCGGTTTCAGGGTTGACGTCCGCGCTCGCTCTGTTGACTGTGGAGGGCATGTTGGGACGACGCGCTTGGATCGGCCTCATCCTCGCCGGGCTCACCGCCCTCGCGGGGTGCGGCAAGAAGGACGAAGTCAAGAAGGACGATGGCCCCGGCGCGGCGGCGAAGCCGCAGGAGAGCGGGGACATCCTGGTGGGGGCTTACCTGAGCCTGTCGGGGGAGGAGACCCAGTTCGGCAAGGACACCCAGGAGGGGATCGACCTGGCCACCGACGAGATCAACCAGGCGGGAGGGGTCAAGGGGCGCAAGGTCAAGGTGCTCTACGAGGACGACAAATCGAACGCCAACGAGGCGACGCAGAAGGTGCGGCAGCTCATCGACCGGAACAAGGTGGTGGCGCTGCTGGGCGAGGTGGCGTCGTCCCGGTCGCTGGCGGGGGGGCTGATCGCCAACACCAGCAAGATCCCGATGATCACCCCGTCGTCGACCAACGTGAAGGTCACCGAGGGGCGCGAGTACGTCTTCCGGGTGTGCTTCACCGACGACGCCCAGGGCGTCGCGGCCGCGGAGTTCGTCGCGCAGAAGCTCAACAAGAAGAAGGTGTCGATCCTCTACGCGGCGCAGGACCCTTACTCGTCGGGGCTGGCCCAGTCGTTCCGCGACACGGCGAAGAAGATGGGCCTGGAGATCGTGGCGGACAAGGGCTTCCAGAAGGGAGAGAAGAACTTCCGGACGTACCTCGACCAGGTGACCGCCCCGAAGCCGGACATCATCTTCGCCCCCATCTACTACACGGATATGGTCCCCATCGCCCAGCAGGCCAAGGAGAAGAACATCCCCGGCACGATGTTCGTCGGCGGCGACGGCTGGGACAGCGAGGATCTCCTCAAGGGCGCCGGGGCCGAGATGGAAGGGGCCTACTTCACCAACCACTACGCCCCGGACGTCCCCTGGGAGAACTCCAAGAAGTTCGTGGCCGCCTACAAGGAGCGCTACAAGCGCGATCCGTCGAGCCTGGCGGCGCAGGGCTACGACGCGGCGCGGCTGCTCTACGACGCCATGGGGCGCGCCCCGTCGATCACGCCGAAGGAGATCCGGGACGCGCTGGCCGCGACCAAGGGCTTCCAGGGGGCCACCGGCACCATCACCATGGACGCCAACCGGAACGCCGACAAACCCCTGGTGGTGGTCCAGATCAAGGAGAAGAAGTTCACCTACTTCGCCACGACCAACGAAAAGAAGTGAGCGCACCATGCAGGTGCTGAACGCGCTGCTCAACGGGCTGGCCCAGGGGGCCATGATCGCGCTGGTGGCCCTGGGCTACACCATGGTCTACGGCATCCTGAAGCTGATCAACTTCGCCCACAGCGAGGTGTTCATGGTGGGGGCCTACGCCGGCTTCTTCGCCCTGACCCTGGGCCTCGCCGGTCAGCCCCCGCTGCTCGCCTTCCCTCTGGCGCTGGTGGCGGCGATGCTCGCCTCGACGGCGACCGGCGTGGTGGTCGAGCGCATCGCCTACCGGCCCATCCTGTCCCGCGGGGGGGGCGGCAAGGCGGTGGGCTCCCGCATCACGCCGCTGGTCACCGCCCTCGGGATGTCCGTGCTGCTCCAGAACCTCGCGGTGCTGGTCTTCGACGCCCGACCCAAGAGCTACCCGCGCATCCTGCCCAGCACCCAGGTCGTCATCTTCGTCACGGCGCTGGCGGTCATGGGGCTGCTGCACCTGCTGGTGAACCACACCTGGCTGGGCAAGGCGATGCGAGCGCTGTCGACCAACGTGGAGGCGGCCCGCCTCATGGGGATCCGCACCAACCGCGTCATCCTCTTCACCTTCGCCCTCGGCTCCTCGCTGGCGGCCCTCGGCGCGGTGCTCTACTGCCTCGACCAGTCCCAGGCGCTCCCCACCATGGGGCAGACCATCGGCACCCGGGCCTTCGTCGCCGCGGTGCTGGGCGGCATCGGATCCATCCCCGGCGCGGTGCTGGGCGGGCTGCTGCTGGGCGTCGTGGGCGAGATGACCAAGCTCACCAGCTACTCCGGCGGCCAGGATGTCCTCACCTTCCTGGTGCTGATCGTGGTCCTCTTGTGGCGACCCACCGGGCTGCTCGGCAAGAGCGGCGTCGAGAAGGTCTAGCCGCGCCCCCGCCCCTCTTGCATCATGCGGGGGCCATGCGCGTCGCCGATGTCATGTCCCGCAGGGTCCACACCCTGTCGCCCTCCCAGAGCCTCCGCGAGGCGGCTCAGCTCCTGTCGAAGCAGGATATCAGCGGTGCCCCGGTGATCGACGACGAGGGGCGCATCCTCGGGTACCTGTCGCGCACCGACCTGGTGGACGCCCTGGCCGAGCACGGCGACGTCGCGTCGCTCCGGGTGGAGGCGGCGATGAGCCACGAGATCATCTCCGTCCCCCCCGGCGCCTCCGTGGAGGAGGCCGCGCAGACGATGATCTACGAGGGGGTCCACCGGCTCGTGATCCGCGCGGAGCAGGGCGAACCCCTGGGGATCCTCAGCGGCCTCGACGCGCTGCGCGCCCTGCTGCCCCCGCGGTGACCGGCCCTCGAAGGGATCGACAGGGGGTGCTACACCCTGGATGCTGGGTGTAGACCTTCCTACCCACGGCTCCGGCTGCGTAGCGACAGAGGAGGCGACATGCACACACCGCTGGATCAGGTTCGAGCCAAGGTCGCGTCGCAACGGGTGCTCTTGCCGTCGATGTACGGGAAGATTGATTTCGACGCGATCCCCGAGCGGTTCACCTACAACGTCGAGGAGAGCTTCCTGCGGCTCAACCCCCGGATGAAGCTGGCAAAACCCAGCCGGGAGCAGATCGAGCGGGTACGCGCCTACACGCTGCTGGGCGATGTGGTCGCCGACGCCTACGCGGCGCTCATCCCGCGGTACGGCTTCCGGCGCCTGGTCGAGATGCTGAAGCGCGCCTGCGACGAGGGCGTCGAGGCGGTCGCTGACCCGCCCGAGGAGCTGGTCGCCTTCCTCCGGGAGATGGAGCGCAGGCCCTCGTGGATCGACATGGACCTGGTGCGAGAGGGAGCGCGCCTGGAGCGGAACGGCGCCGCCAACGCGACGCCCCTGGTGATCCGGGGTGCGTTCATCGCCACCTTCCTCAACAAGTACGCCGCGTTGCCGATGGCGCTGACCGGCACGCTGAGCAACGAGACCGCCGCCCGCCGCGTCAACGAGACCGCCACCTTCTTCACCGTGACGACCCTGCCAGGGGCGATGGAGCGCCGCGGCGAGGGCTTCAAGGCCGCCGCCATGGTGCGCCTGATGCACTCGATGGTCCGCTACAACATCCTCTGCCGCTCCGACCGATGGGATGCCTCCGTGTACGGTATTCCCATCCCTCAGGTCGACCAGATGCCAGCGGGGCTGCTTTCGGTCTTTTTCCTGGCGTTGCAGGCGCGTCTCTCGGGGCGCAAGGTCTTCGACCGGGGAGAGCGGGCGCTGGTGGAGTTCAGCCGCTACCGCTGCTACCTGCTGGGGTTGCCCGAGGATCTGCTGGCGGACACGCCGGAGGGTATCCTGGAGATCATGACGGCGCGCAACGCCACGCTGCGAGACGGCTTCGACGACGCCACCTGCGGCGCGCTGATCCGGGCGACGATGGGCGCCTACCTCCTGCCGGATCGCTCGCTACCTCACCGGGTCTTCGACGAGATCGAGCGCCGCTTCTCCCGGGTCCTCTTCCTGCAGCTCTTCCTGTCGGGCAACCGCGCCGTGGCCTCCGGGATGGGCGTCGACGTCGGCCCGCTCGATACCCTTGTTTTTGCCGTCCTGTGGCCCCTGCTTCAGGGACAGATGACGGCCTACCGGGCGGCCATGGGGCTCCCCCTGCTGCGGGGCCCTGTCGATCGCCACCTGGTGCGCAAGATACGTCGGCTCCTGCGGCGCTACGGCCACGCGGAGTTCGTCACCGACGCCGCGAGCTACCGCCCCGCGGTCCCGCCGGCCCCGCGCCTCGACCCGTCCCCCGCGCGTTGACCCGCAGCGCTTGGATTTTCCTGTACCTCCGGGGTAAGCTCGGGCGCGATGATCCGCTCGTTCCGCATCGAGAATTTCCGCTGCCTCCGCGATGTGACGGTTCCGCTTGGCTCCCTCACGGTCATCATCGGCAAGAACGATACCGGGAAGAGCAGTTTTCTCGATGCTGTTTCGTATCTTTCGGGTATCATACCGGTCGGCAGCAGGGAATATCCGGATGGATTTTTCGTGGAGGAGCTTGCATGGCGCGGCGCGGATCCTCCCCGGATCGGGTGGACCGTCGAGATGGAAATCTCGGGGCAGGCAGCCAGCTATTCCTTGAACGTAGCCCCCTCTCCGGGGCACCTTCGGTTTCGGATCCTCTCCGAACGATTGGAAATTCAAGGTCTAAAAGATTTGATTATTCGCGATGATTCCAGGGTAACGATTCGAGGATGGCAAGGTGAAATTGATCAGGCATCGGGTCAAGTCGATGAATTGACGGCGATCCGTTTTGGGGCGATAAGCAAGGTTGCCAACCCCCACAAGCAGGTGGGCGATCTTCTACAGAGCACAACAATTTACAAAATCGACCCGGTACAGGTTGCCTCTGCATCCCTGATCGAGCCGGATGGGACGATGACCATAGGCACGGATGGCTCCGGAGTCGCCTCTTTTCTCGATACGCTTCTCAGAGGGTGTCTGGCAGCGTTTCCCGGCATTTATGCAGCTATCTGGGTTGTGG
>CAZSDX010000215.1:0-10876 GCA_964605685.1 uncultured Polyangiaceae bacterium | reverse complement strand
TCAAGGTGTCGTCTACACAATGGGAGGTTTCCCACAAGCTGGCTCTCCTACCTACTTCTTGAGGCTTCCGATCAAGGATTGAAGATGGCGCAACAGAAGGTTCTTCCTCTTCTCGTATCCCAAAGGTACAAGCTTCTGTTCCCCTTGCTCGGGGTTTGGGTAGGCACGTTGGCCTGCTCGAAGGAAACCAACATCTACCAGGGAACCAAACCGAGCAACTCCGGAGGAGCCTCCGGTGCAGGCGGACAGGCAGGGGAATCCTTCGGTGGTGCATCCGGGAAAGGCGGCACGGGAGGTACGGGAGGTACGGGAGGAACCGGAGGCTTCAGCGGCACCGGCGGATCGGGCGGAACCGGAGGTCTGGGAGGGAAAGGGGGAACTTCCGGGCAAGCCGGAGCTGCGGGCCAAACCTTGGGAGAATGTGACCCTCAACCCTGCCGTCCCCTCGAACCGGTCGTTCAGCTGTCGAACTACTTGATTTTTACCGTGACCAAGGAGCACGTCTACTGGTTTGTCTCCAAACCTGGCTTTGGAGAACAGCGCGTGCTCCGTCGTACCTCGCTGATGGATCTCAAGGAGGAGGACGTCACGACGATCTCCTTGCCTTGCAGCAAGGGGAGCGAAACCTATCCACCGGCATTCCTCCTGACCGACGATGCGTGGGTTTACGTGGGGGCTTGCGACAAGATCTACAAGGTCAGTGCGAACGATGCCCCTGCCGCTGCGACGGTCATCAGCAACGAAGGCTCGTTCTATGGAAGCAACAAAGCGGTGGGGATTGCCAAGGATTTCATCTACTTTCTTTCCAACGCCTCTTCCTGGAAAGCGGTGTACCGTGCCCCCCTCGAAGGAGAGGAGGGAACGATTGCCGAGAAGTTTGTGGATGTCCCGCAATCACAGGGTATGGCCGTATCTTTGGCGGGAGACCTGTTTTTCAGCCCCTATCCTGGTGACTACCAGACCTGGACCGGGAACATGCTTTACAAGGCCGCTTCCTCTGGCTTCCCTACCCCTGTCGGTCCTAAATGCACCTACAAGTCACCGTGCCAAACTCCCCTCATTACTCCTTCGTACCTCTACTGGCAGCAGGAAAAGAACAAAGGATATGGAGATTGGCAACTTTACCGGGCTGCTCGCAACAACCTGTCCCAGCAAGAATTGATCCTGCCGAAAACCTCAGGTATGCTGGCCATCGATGAGGACGATGCCATCTATTATTTCCAGAAAAATGCCTCCTTGAACGATTGGTCCGTCATCCTCAAAGACACCTCCGGGGAGAGGAAATTCGGGGTCTCAACCTACATCCTCGGAGAGTCTATCCCACCTCAGATCAAAGATGGGTTCCTTTATACCACCATGGCCAACGTGGGTGGTCCTTATTACATAGGAAGGCTCCAGCTCAAGGACTAGAGTGGGTATGTCCCATCCTCTCCCTCTTCCTCTGGTCTCCGCCTCCTGGTTGGCAGAACACCTCTCCTCGGTGCGCCCGGTGGACCTCCGCTGGTACCTCGACGGACGCTCCGGGCAGGCGGCCTACGAGGCGGGGCACATCCCCGGCGCCGCGCGCCTCGACATCGACCGGGATCTCTCCTCCCCGCGGGCACCCGACCGCCCCGGGCGCCACCCGCTCCCCTCCGCCGACGCCTTCGCCGGGGCGCTGGCCCGCGCCGGCATCGGCCCCGGCGCCGTGCTTGTCGCCTACGACGACGAGGGCGGCGCCTTCGCCGCGAGGCTCTGGTGGCTCGCCCGGTACTTCAACGCTCCGCTCGATGTCCGGCTCCTCGACGGCGGGATCCAGGCGTGGGAAGCCCTCGGGCGCCCCCTGGAACCAGGTACCCCCGCGCTCCCGGCGCCCCCGCCGATGCCTCCGTTGCGCCCGTCCCCCGCCTTGGTGGTGGATCGCCAGCAGGTGCGCAACGTGAGCGAGGGACGACGGAAGGCACTGCTCCTCGATGCTCGGGCTTTGCCTCGCTACCGGGGCGACCTGGAGCCCATCGACCCGAGGCCCGGCCACATCCCGGGAGCCCGGAGCGCTCCCTTCGCAGGCAACCTCCGGGAGCCAAAAGGGTCTTTTTTGACACCTGAAGCCCTGCGGCAGCGTTACCGGGAGCTGGGGGCCGGGGAGGGGGAGGTGATCGTCTACTGCGGCTCCGGCGTGACCGCCTGCCATGACCTGCTGGCGCTGCACCTGGCGGGCATGGAGGGGCTGCTCTACGAGGGGTCCTGGAGCGACTGGAGCGCTGATCCGGCGCTGGAGGCTCGCCTGGGCGATCTTCCCTGAGCCCCGGGCCGCTCCTGGACTCGCAGGGGGGTTTGCCCGCGTCGCCGAGCCGGGGTAAGGGCGCCGCCATGGCCATCACCTACCGCCAGGCAGGCGTCGACATCGACGCGGGAGACGAGCTGGTCGAGCGCATCAAGCCGCTGGCTGCGCGCACGAGGCACCCGCTGGTGCTGGCGGACGTCGGCGGCTTCGCCGGGCTGTGCGCCCTTCCTCCGGACATCGAGGAGCCCATCCTGGTCAGCGGCACCGACGGCGTCGGCACCAAGCTCAAGCTCGCCTTCCTCACCGGGAAGCACGACACCATCGGCATCGACCTGGTGGCCATGTGCGTGAACGACATCCTCACCACCGGCGCCCGCCCGCTGTTCTTCCTCGACTACTTCGCCACCGGGAAGCTCGACGTGGCGACCGGCGAGGCGGTGATCCGGGGCGTCGCCGAGGGCTGCTCGCTGGCCGGGTGCGCGCTGCTGGGGGGCGAGACCGCCGAGATGCCCGGGATGTACGCCGACGGCGAGTACGACCTCGCCGGCTTCGCCGTCGGCGTCGTCGGCCGCCGCCAGATCCTCGACGGCAAGGCGGCCAGGGCGGGGGACGTGCTCCTCGGCCTCCCCTCCAGCGGGCTCCACTCCAACGGCTACTCCCTCGCCCGCCGGGTCCTCGAAGCGCACCTCGACGAGCGTCCCGAAGCCCTCGGTGGCGCGACCGTGGCGGAGTCTCTTCTGACACCGACCCGGATCTACGCTCGGGCCACGGCAGCCGTCCTGGAGGGGCACGAGGGGCGGGTTCGAGGCATGGCGCACATCACCGGCGGAGGTCTCCCGGGGAACCTCCCGCGGATGCTCCCGGAGGGGCTCGGAGCCCGGCTGTCGCTGGCCTCCTGGGAGCGTCCGGCGATCTTCGATCTGATCGCCCGCCGCGGTCCCGTGGAGGAGCCGGAGCTCCGGCGGACCTTCAACCTGGGGCTCGGGCTGGTGATCGCGGTGGACCACGCCTTCGCGGACGAAGCGGAAGGGAGGCTGCGGGCGGCGGGGGAGGATCCGCGGCGGGTGGGCGAGGTGATCGCGGTGGATCCCTCCACGCCCTTCGAGGAGCGGGTGGTCCTCGGCTGATGGTGTGAGGCGGACCGCCGTGGTAAGGTGGAGCGGAGATGCCCTGGATTCATGAGCTGTCTCCTTCCCAGATGGCGCTTGTCTCGGCGACCCTGCGGCACCTCTCGGACGCACGGACCCTCCTGACGTCCTCTCCTGTGCAGGCGATGTACCTCGCTGGATATGGCCCTGAGTGCATCCGTAAAGCCGCCCTGATGCGTCTTCCCGAGGAGGACGAGGATCAGCGCAACCGAACCATTGGCCATCGCTTCGGGAAGCCGGAGGAACTCGCGCTCAGGCTCTTCTGTGATGGCGACCTGCTGGCGTCTCGTTACGGCCTTACGGGCTGGAAAAAGAAGGAGAACGCCCTCGGTGACTGGAAGGAGGACCTGCGCTACAGCAGGAGCGATAGCGTGACGTCGAGGCAGGCTACGAAGCTTGTGGAAGCGTCTGAGAAGCTGGCCATGCGTACGCTCACGGATCTCTGGTGCGACGGTCGCCTGGAACCCCTCGGATCGCTCACCCGGACGTCATGACGCCGATCTCTTTCGATGATGTCTTGCCTGCGCTGATCAAGGCGTGCGAGGCGTGGCAACACGAGCGTAGGCTGAGGAAGATCGCGGTGATCCGCGATCTCCGGGGCAGGGTCCGCCTGGCGGTCGAGCTGGACGAGGGCACCAAGGAAATGCTGAAGGAGCTGGAGACCCGTGTCCAGGCGGCGCTGGGCCCCTGGTTCGCGGGGGACCTGGTCTGCACCACGCTCGGAGAGAAAGCTCTTCAGGGGGTCGCTCAGCGGGTGATGGGGCTCGCCTCGGACTGGCCGGAAGCTTGCTGGATCGATGAGAATGGGGAGCGCCGTGACGCACCGCTTCGCTGGAAAAAGATGGAGCGGCGCGTGGGGAAGCTCCCCTGGCTGGAGGGCCCGGTCGAACCTCCCTGGCCCGGAGCGGAGAACACGCCGATCCTCGTGGCTTTCTACTCGTTCAAGGGTGGGGTGGGGCGCACGACGACGCTGGCGTCCTGCGCTATCCAGGCGGCCAGGCAGGGAGAGCGGGTGGCCCTCCTGGACCTCGACCTGGAAGCCCCCGGAGTCGGCTCTCTTTTTGAGGTGGATGACTCCCGGGGGCTGCTCGATCTGCTCGTCGAGCACCTGGCCACCGATCAGATCGATGTCGAACCTTGCCTCCAGCGGAGCAGGCTCCCTCTCGGGGATTGGCTTGATCGGATCGAGGTGCTCCCCGCCGGGCGTCTTGGAGCGGCATACCTTGAAAAACTGGCTCGCCTCGACTTCTCCAGCACGCTCTCGGAGCACGAAGGAGACGCGGGAAACATCCCTGTACGAAAGGCGCTCCTGGCGCTTCTGGAGCAGCTCTGCCGGCGTTCGGAACCACCCCGGTGGATCTTCCTCGACGCACGGGCGGGACTCCATGACCTCGCGGGGCTCTCTCTCCATGGTCTGGCGCACGTGGACGTGCTCTTCAGCCGAGCCAACGCCCAGGGAACTGCGGGGCTGGATGTGGTGCTGGGGGCCCTCGCCCGTCGCCAGCGCGGGGTGGCTTCCCGGATCGTCCTGGTCCACGCCATGGCTCCGGTCTCCGTCCCCGACGCCACGGCGGAGCGTGAGCGATTTCAGGCAAAAACTCACGAGCTTTTCCGGACCCACGGGCTTTACCGGGCACCGGGGATCCCCGAGGTCTCCTCCCCCGACGCGATGCACCGCCCCTGGACCTTGCCTCGCAACGAGTACATCGAGCGCAACGATCGCCTCTCGGACCTCGTCGGTGTGCTATCCGCCGAGCCTTACGCGAGGCTCTGGGAGAAGATCAAGGAGAGCGCCGCCAGCCAGTCGGAGTCCGCGTCGTGAACCTGGATCGCCAGCGGATCCTGGAGGCCATGGCCACCATCGGCACCGCCAACCCCGGCGATCCCCGCCTCTTTCTTGCTCCCCGCTCCCTCAAGCGCATCCTCAACCCGGCCACCGTCGTCGTCCTCGGGGCCCGCGGAAGCGGCAAGAGCGAGCTGGCCGCTCACCTGACGCAGTCCATCGAAACTCCGGGTGCTTTTCAGAAGTTTTTGAAAGATAAGCCCTATCCATTTCATTGCTTTGATGCATTCTCTCAACGGGGTCCAGTTCACCCAGAGGCGAGTGTCCTGGACAGTTTTATCCAGCATGGGGATGATGAACGTCTGCGACATTTCTGGGTATCGACCACATTCCTCCAATTCTCAAGAAAAATAGCCGAAATTGTTCCGGAGGTTGAAAGTATATTCCCGGACATATTCGAGGTGATGAAACACACAGGAGGCGATCCTCGACGGATGATCCAGGTGTTTCCTGCGGCCTTCTGCCTCTCTTCTTTGGATAGCTTCGAGCGTCATCTCCTGGAAGAATTGAAGAACCAATCCATTCCTCTTCTCTATGGTTATCCGCTCCTGGCTGTCTACGACGATCTCGACACGGTGGGGGCTTTTGATTTCGAGCTACGGCGGCGTTTTATCCGGGCGTTGCTGGTTCTCTGGACGACGCTCTCGACGAGGTACAAGCACCTGCGGGCGAAGATCTTTCTGCCCTCGGATCTCTTCGATCTCCGGCTTTTTGATGCTCCCGATGCGAGCAAGCTGATGGCGCGGGCCGAGCGGCTGGAGTGGGACACCCTCTCGCTGTACCGGCTGGTCTTGCGGCACCTGGGGGCGCAGGGGGAGGACCTCCGGGCGTGGCTGGGGACCTTCGGGCTTCGCTTCCAGGAGGAGGGAGAGAGCGGGTGGGTGCCCGAGGAGCCCTCCGAGGAGAGCTTGAAGCGCTGGCTGACGGAGACGCTCCGGGCCGTGGTGGCGGTGAGCGGCACCCGAAGCGCCGTGCAGCAATGGATTCCGAATCGCCTCCGTGATGGGAAGGATCAGGTCGCACCCCGGTCGATGCTCGGGTTCTTCCGGGAGTCGGCGCGGATCGCGTTGAGCCGCCCACCCAGGGCCTCGTGGGGGCGCCTGTTGAGCGTGGAGGATGCGGTGGGGGCGCTCTCGCGGGTCGGGGAATTCCGGATCGGCGAGATCCGCGAGGTGTACCCGTGGGTGGACCGGATGGAGGCGCTCCGGGGCCGTGTGTTGCCGCTGCCCAGGGAGCAAGTGGAGGCGTTGCTGGGGCGAGATCCTGCGCGGCGCGTCCGCGAGACCGCCCCGCGCGAAGGGCACCTGGTCACCGCGGATCTGGTGCGCCTCGGGCTGCTGCGGGAGCTGGAGGGTGGCGACCGGATCGATGTGCCGGATCTGTTCGTGAGCACCTTCGGCATCCTGCGCGGCGCGGAGGTGCCTCCGAGCCAGGCTACCTCGCGTTAACCCTCGATCCTCGTGGAGGGGCACCAAGGCGAGGCGGCCCTCGATCAACTGCCGCGCTTCGGGTGAGATGGCCAGCAGATCTTCCCAGCGCGTCCTGAACTGCTCGCGTGCCCGCAGCCTGCGCAGCGCCCGCTCCCACGCCGCGTCGATCGACGGACCGTAGGCCGCCCGCGCCTTCTCGAAGGCTGCCGTGGGCAGACCCCCGAGGTTGTGTTCGAGCAGGATCAGATCGAAGGCGTCCCGCCCGAGAGCCCCATCATCCAGGTGGCGATCCTGGTTCGCCAGCAGCTTCTCGGCGACCAGATCCTCGTTGCTCAACCAAGAAAAATACCCCGGCCATGGCGCTCGAGCAGGTCCTCGAAGAACCTCCGCTCGCGCTCGGTCATCGCCGCCACATCGACCCACCCGCGGTTGCCTTCGTAGAGAGCAAGCGCCTCTTCTTCGGTCACCTCCAGGCTGCTCCGGTTCCAGAGCAACCCCCGTAGCTGCGGCAGATCCTCACCGACGATCATCGGCTCCACGCTACCGCGCCCTCCCCGGTTTCGCCACCCGGACCCCCCCCACGCCGCCCTTGTCGTTGCTCGATCGTGGCCCGCGGGGAGCGTGGCCAGGTTTGCCTGCGGTGGAGACCTGCGGTACGGGCAGGAGCGATGCTGTCGCTGGGCGTTCTCTGCTCCGGGTCGGGGACCAACCTGCAGGCGATCCTGGACGCCTGCGCGTCCGGGGAGCTGGACGCCCGGGTTCGGCTCGTGCTGTGCAACAAACCGGGGGTGATGGCCCTGGAGCGGGCAGAGCGAGCCGGCGTCCCGTCGCGGGTGCTGCCGCACAGGGAGGCCCCCTCCCGGGAGGAGTACGACGCGCGGCTGGTGGCGGCGCTGCGGGAGGCGGAGGTCGAGCTGGTGGTGCTGGCGGGGTTCCTGCGGCTGGTGACGCCGGTGCTGCTGGGGGCGTTCCCGGATCGGGTGATCAACATCCATCCGGCGCTGCTCCCGTCGTTCCCGGGGCTGGATGGCCAGCAGCAGGCGCTCTCCCACGGGGTCACGATGGCCGGGTGCACGGTGCACCTGGTCGATGCGGGGATGGACACAGGGCCCATCCTGGCGCAGGCGGCGGTGCCGGTGCTGGACGGGGACGACCGGGAGGCGCTGGCCCGGCGCGTGCTTCGCCAGGAGCACCGGCTGCTGGTGGAGGTGCTCCGGTGGTTCGCGGAGGGGCGGGTGCGGGTCGAGCGGGGCGAGGGGCAGCGGGCCCGGGCCCGGGTGGACGGGAGGCCGCGGGCCTTCTGGTCGGAGGAGCCGTGAAAATGGAATTCTTGACGTTTCGTCAAGCCACGGTTACCCTGCCTGGGCATGGCTCGTTGTCCCCTGTGTGACGCTCCCACCCTCACCCAGACCACCTGCTTGGAAGAGCGTACCTTCGGGGAAGAGTCCTTCTCGGCGGAGATCCCCTGCTGGCGCTGTTCGAACTGCGGAGAAGAGATCTTCGACGCGGAGGATCGACAACGGTGGGGGGATGCGTTGGCAGCGGTCCTGGCGCAAGGCAGACCGACCGGCCAGAAGTTTCGTTTCCTGAGGAAGCACATGGAACTTCCCGCGAAGGAGCTGGCGGCGCTTCTGGCGGTGACGCCCGAGACGGTGAGCCGGTGGGAGGGGGGGAAGCACGAGATCCCTCTTGCCGTGTGGGCGTTGCTGGGGGTGCTTGTACGGGAGCACCGCCGCGGGGAGAAAACGACGTTGGAGGATCTCCAGCGGATGGCGCAACCTTCTCCTCGGCAGGTGCATTTTGCTCTGTAGGTTCAAGCCAAGGGCCGCGAGTCGAAGTACTCGCGGCCCCTGGGGGCACTACGTTACCGTGATGATCAAGAGCCCATCTTCGATCATCACGACCACCTCCAGGTCATCCCCTTCCAGGTCGTGACCGGTGACCTTCCACCGCCCTGGTCGGTTGCCTGCGCAGCACGAACGTGACTGCTGCAAGGCACTGCGGACGTCCTGCTCCTCCGCCCCAGCGTTCTCCATCTCGATCAGGGCATGCCTGGTAAATCGGAGTCGTTTGGCCCGTGCATACCCCTGAATTTGATGAAGTGCCTCTTGTTCTGTCAAAATATTTTTCCTCCTTTTTGCGCATTACCGGCTCACCGTGAGCCGGGAGCTCCTGCGGAGGCTACCAGAACGTTCCGGGGGGAGGGATTGCTTGGGATGGCTGAGCGCGACATGATGGACGAGACCCTTCCTGGATCATGAGAGGCCGCCACTTCGATGTGCTGGTGCTGGGGCGGAGCTTCGGGGCGCTGGTGGCGGCGGCGCTGCTGGCGCGGCGTGATTTCTCCGTGCTGGTGCTGGGGCAGGGGGCCCGGGGCGCGACCTACCACCTGGGGGAGCGCGCCCTGCGCCGCAGGCTGCTGCTGCTGCTCGGGGCGACGTCGCCGGCGCTACGCCGGGTGCTCGTCGAGCTGGCGCAGAACCAGACCTTCCGCCGACGCACCGCCCCCCTGGACCCGATGCTCTCGGTGCTGATGCCCGGGCGCCGCTTCGAACTGCCGCCGGATCGATCCCTGTTCGTGCGGGAGATCGAGCGAGAGTTCCCGGAGATCCGCCGCGTGGTCAGCGATTTTTACACCCAGCTCGCCACCGTCAACGAGGTCGCCGACTCGGTCTTCGAGCGGGATGTGCTCTGGCCCCCGGGCTCCTTCTGGGAGCGCCGCCAGACCGCCCAGGCGGCCTCCGCGCTGCCGTTCCTCGCGGGCAAGGCGGACCCGCTCTCGGATTTCCCCGCGTTGCACCCGTACCGCGCGGTCATCCACCACACGGTGTCGTTTGCGACCCACCTGGCGCCGGGGCCGCGCTTCTTCCCGCCGTTCGCGGCGGCACGGCTCCACGGTTCCTGGACCCGAGGGCTGGTGGGCCTGGCCGGCGGGGAGGACGAGCTGACCTCGTTCTTGAGCGAGCGGATCGCAGCCCACGGGGGCACCGTTGCGCTCCACGAGGCGGCGGAGCGCGTGCTCGCCTCCCGCAAGGGCTTCGAGGGGGTGCTGCTCCAGGGGGAGTCGAGCAAGGTGAGCGGTCGCTTCCTGATCTTCGACGGCAGCGGCGAGGAGCTGGCGGAGCTGGCCGCGGGCGAGGGGATCTCCTCCTCGGCGCTCCGGGAGTGGCCCCGGGTAGTGCCCTCGGTCGGGCGCTTTCTGGTGTCGATCCTGCTGCGGGACGAGGGGGTCCCGGAGGCGATGGGGCCGGAGGCGTTGCTCCTGGATCAGACCCCGGGGCTCGCGCACGATCCGTGGCGTCCCGCGCTCCGGCTGCGCCGGGAGGCCAGCGCCGGGGGGGAGACGCTGCTGGTGGCGGAGGCGCTGCTGCCGCTGCGGGGGTCGCTCCCGGTGACGGAGGCTCGCTCGGCGGTGCTGGCGGTGGTCGCCCGCTACCTCCCCTGGATGCGGCGCCACCTGCGGGTGGTCGACTCGCCCCACGACGGGCTACCGGTCTGGGTCTACGAGGAAGGCAACCGCCGGGAGGTGGACCGGATCTCCCTGCGGGGCGGGAGCATCCGTCCCGAGCCGATGGGGCTCCAGTACACCGTCGAGGAGCCGAGCTTCCACGGGCTCGCGGGGGAGCCGCTGCGAGGGCCGCTGGAGCGCTCGTTCCTGGTGGGCAAGACGGTGCTACCTGCGCTGGGGCAGGAGGGCGAGCTGCTGGCCGCCTGCAGCGCCGCGCGCCTCATCACCCGTACGGATCCGAGGCGCGAGAAGATGCGTCTGGAGATGTGGAACAAGGTGGAGATCGGCTGATGGCACCGGTGTACTCCGTGCGAGGCTCGCGGGGGGCGATCTCCCTCGTCGCGGCGGGGCTGCTGCTCCCGGCGCTGGCGTTCCCCCAGAAGCCGCCCGGCTCGGCCTCGGCCTCGGCGTCGTCGGCTTCAGCGCCGTCGGCCTCGGCCCCGTCGGCCTCGGCCTCGACGGCTTCAGGGGGCGGCCCCGAAACGGCGCTCTCCCTCCCTCCGCAGCAGAAGGCGCAGCAGATCTGGGATCTGATCGCCGGAGCTCTGGAGCCCTCGGTGGAGCCGGCTTCGCTGTTCGACGTGCCGCTGGAGGACGACGCGGCGATCCGGCTGGCGGCGGCGAGGAGCCGGGCCCTGCTGCGGGAGGTGGACGCGCAGGGCGGTGAGGCGGCGCCCGGGGGGA
>CAZSDX010000214.1:0-10883 GCA_964605685.1 uncultured Polyangiaceae bacterium | reverse complement strand
CTTGCAGGCATAGGCGGCGATGATGTCGTCGGCCTCGTAGCCGGGCAGTTCCAGGCAGGGGACGCCGAACGCCCGCGTCGCCTCCCGCACCCGCGTCGCCTCCCGCGCCTCCCGGGGAGCTCCCCGCGTCGCCGCCCTGTCCGGAGCTTCCTGCGGTACCTCCGCCGCCCTGACCCGCGCCGCTGCCGCCCGCGCCGCTCTGCCCCGTGGAACCCCCTCCCCCCGTCGCCCCGGCGCCTGCGGAGCCTCCGAGGGAAGAGCCCGCGGCACCTTCTCCGCTGAAATCCCCCTCCGCGTCGATCCCACAGCCAGCGCCAAGCAACGCGATCCCAACCAGAACAAGCCGCAAGGAGGAGCGCATCCCACGATGTTACCAGGGGGAGCGAAGCGCCTGTCCACCAGGAAGGTTCGCGGGAACACTCCCTACCGCAAGAGGGTCGGGGGCGCCTCTCCCCCCGGCCCCCTCCCCATCTCCCGTGGGGAGGGGGAGATCTCCAGCAGAGGGATGCCATCTCCCATGGGGAGGGGGAGATCTCCAGCAAAGGGGGAGAGCCCACCCTTGTGGGATTATTTGGACCCCCAGGAATCTGATTTTTGCGCTGGTTTCTTGATGTTTGTCCGAGGTGCGGGCTTCTCCGTCGAGGTGGGGGGGGGGCGAGGAGGCGTCGAGGTGGGAGGGGGCGGGGGCGGAGGGGGCGGGGTGGAGGCGGACGCAGGGGTCAAAGGGGGAGGTTGGGCCGAGGGCAGGGGAGCCGCGGAGGCCGAGGGCACCACGGACGGAGGCGCCGAGCCGGCGGGGAGGGGGGCGTCGGAAGGGAGGGGAGGGGTCTCGCGGACGATGGGGGCCTCGGGAGGGCGGCGAGCGCGCAGCCACCAGCCGCAGGCCAGAGCGACACCAACCAGGACGGCGACGGCGGCGAGCTGGGCCTGCCAGCGCGCACGGAAGTGCTGGCGGAGCCGGGTGACCCGCTGGCGGACCCGGGGGGCCGGGAGGTTCTCCTCGGCGGCGATATGCTCGAGTTTTTCCCCCTCCCCTTCCCGCAGGAGCCACCCGAGGGTCTGCCGCGCGGCGGGCCCCTCCGGCAGCTCGCGCTCGGCCCACCGGAGCAGCGCGCTGGCCTCGTCGGCGTTGTCTGCGGGGGCCTCCAGCTCTGGCATCTCGTCCCCGCGCTCGCGGCGGCGCTTGCGGTGGTGATCAGCGACCTTGTTGCGGGCGATTCCCCAGAGCCAGCGGCGGAATTCCTCGACCGCCGCGGGGGCGTGGTCGCTGGCGAAGGCGTCGACCAGGGTGGCCTGCACCACGTCGTCCACCGCGTCCGCCGGGACGCGCCGCCGCACCGCCGCGCACAGCTCCTGCCGGAGGCGAGGGTCACCGAGGAGGGTGCGCTTGAGCGCGGTCGTGTCGCTCACAGGGGGGGGCACGGTGGGTTCATCGTGCCTCCCGCCCGGAGTGTGACGCAAGGCGGCTCAGGGGCGAGCCAGGGAGAGCACCAGGACAAAGCGGGCCCCCCTGGTCCGGGAGGTGTCCAGGAAGACGTCGCCCCCGCAGGATCGAGCGATCTCCCGGACGATGGTCAACCCGAGGCCGGTCCCGTGGCGCTCGCCGGACTGCTCCTTGGAGCCGCGGAAGAAGGGAGAGAACAGGTTCGGGATATCCTGGGGAGAGACGCCGTTGCCTTCGTCGCAGACGGCCAGCTCCACCCGCTCGCCCCGGAGGGCGCCTTCGATGGTGACGACGCTGCCCGGAGGGCTGTGGGTGACCGCGTTGTCGAGGAGGTTCCGCAGCGCCCTGGCCAGGTCCGCCCGGTTGCCCCGCACCGCGGTGTCCCGGATCTCCGCCAGCTCCTCGCGGAACTCCACCCCCTGCTCCTCCGCGGGCCCCCGGGCCATCCTGAGCGCGTCCTTCACCAGCTCCCCTGGCGTGGCGCTGCTCTCCCTCGGGGCGATGCCTCCCTGGATCCGGGCGAGCACCAGCAGATCCTCCGCGAGGGCGATGAGGGACTCGACCTCCCCCAGGGATTCCTCGATGATCTCCCGGTATTCTTCCGCCGACCGGGAGCGGCGCAGGGCGAGCTGGAGGTGGCCCCGGAGCGTGGCCAGCGGCGAGCGCAGCTCGTGGGCCGCGTGGGAGACGAAGGTCCGCTGGCTGGCGACCAGCTCGCTCAGCTGGCCGATCATCCGGTCCACGTCCTCCCCCAGCTCCTGGAGCTCGGTGCTGTCCCGGGTGCGCCCGCCGACCCGCGCCGCCAGGTCGCCGCTGGCCACCGCCCGGGCCACCTGCGCCAGCGTGTCCACGTCCCCCACCAGCCTCGCCCCCAGCCACCGGGAGACCAGCACCGTCACCACCAGCGCCGCCAGGAACAGGCCCAGAAATACCTCGTGAAGGAACCGAAGATCGTCGTCCACCGAGCGCCGGGTGAGGGCGTAGAGCATCCGGTAGCGGTTCCCCTCCCCGAAGGGCAGCACCACCCCCCTCAGCCGGTTGCCGCGGACCACCAGCTCCACGATGACGCCGTCGCCGGGGACGCTCTCCGGGACCCCGAGCTGCGCGAGGCTGGGCGCCTGCTCCTCGAAGGAAGGAGTGGCCGAGAGCAGGCGGCCTCCGGGGCCGTAGATCGCCTCGTAGCGCCGCACCGGCATCGACAGCTCGGGCACCTCACCGGGGCCATCGATCACCTTCGGGTTGAGCCTATCCCTCTGGAGAACGAGGAAGATCGCCGAGGTCGCCTGCGACAGGATGGCCCGATCCAGGTCGTCGGTCTCGTCGTGGCGCACCAGCAGCTCCAGCACGAGGAAGGAGAACCCCAGCACCACCCCGGTCACCAGGGTGAGCGCCACCGCGAGGCGATCCTTGAGCTTCATCCGGGGACCACGAGGCGATAGCCGACCCCGCGTACCGTCTCGATCATCCGCGCGTGCTCCCCCAGCTTGTCCCGGATGTTCTTGATGTGCACCTCGATCACGTTCGAGCCGGGGTCCAGCGCCGTGTCCCAGGCCCGGGCCAGGATGTCCGCCCGCGCCACCACCCGGCCCACCTCCCGGGCCAGGTGCACCAGCAGCGCGAACTCCTTCGGGGTCAGGTCGATCCTCCTCCCCTCCAGCGTCACCTTGCGCTCTCCCCGGTCCACCACCAGCGGACCCAGCCTCCAGGGCCCCTCGCCTGCCGGGGCCCCTCGCCGGGTCAGCGCGCGGCAACGCGCCAGCAGCTCCCCCAGATCGAAGGGCTTGGTCAGGTAGTCGTCCGCCCCGGAGTCCAGCCCCTCGATCCGCTCGGTCACCTCCGCCCTCGCCGTCAGCATCAGGATCGGCGTCTTCACGTGCCCACCGCGCAGCGCCCGGCACACCCCCAGCCCGTCCAGCTCCGGCAGCATCCAGTCCAGCAGGATCAGATCGTACTCCTCGGCCTTCACCTGCTCCACGGCCACCCTCCCGTTGCCCACCACGTCCGTCGTGTACCCCTCCTCGGTGAGCGCCTTCTCCAGAAACCTCGCGAGCTTCTTGTTGTCCTCGACGACCAGGATCCTCATCCTGCCCCCAGCATAGACAAGGCGGCCCTCTCCGGGGGCTTCGTCGCGCTTCCAGGTGACGCCGCCGTGACGGCCAGGCAACATCCGGATCGTGATCCCTCTCCCCTTCCTGCCCCGCTCCTTGCCCCTGCGCTCCCTCCTCGCCGCGCTGGCCCTCCTCGCCGCCTGTGGCGGGGATGACCCTGCCGATCCTCCGGCTTCCGGCCAGGGAGGCTCTTCCGGCCAGGGGGGCTCCTCGGGTCAGGGAGGCTCCTCCTGCGCTCCCTTCCCTGCGCCCGGTCTGGGTTCCTCGGCGGAGGCGACCGCCCTCACCTCTTCCCCGGCCCGCTGCGGGCAGCCCGCCCACGCCTGGCTCGCGGATCCTTCCCTCGGCGCGGTCTCTGGTTCGACCCCTGCTTCCACCTACAAGGCGTCGCTGCTCGCCTCGCTGGTGCAGGGGCTGGCGGGGGAGGCGGTCCCGAAGCCGGTCCGGGACGTGGCCGCCTATCGGATCCGCTACACCACCCAGGACCGAGGCAAGCTGATCGAGGCGACGGCGGCGGTGGCGCTCCCGTCGGAGCCGACGGAGGCTCCCCTGGACGTGGTGGCGGTGCTCCACGGGACGGCGGGGTTCACCGACGGGTGCGGCCCGTCGAAGGACAGCGACGCGGTGCTGCTGCTGGCCTACGTGGCCTCCCTCGGGTACATCGCCGTGGGGCCGGATTACCTCGGTCTGCGGGGGGACGACCAGAAGACCGGGTTCCCGCACCCGTACCTGGCGGGGCAGCCCACCGCCATCGCCTCCCTGGACGCGATCCGGGCCGCCGGGCGCCTGGCGGAGTCGCAGCAGCTCTGCCCCTCGGCCCGCTACGCGATCATCGGCGGCTCCCAGGGGGGGCATGCGGCGCTGTGGGTCGACCGCCTCGCCCCCTACTACGCTCCGGAGCTGGATCTCCGCGGCGTCACGGCCACGGTGCCCCCTGCGGACCTGCTCGGGCAGGCGGTCCGGGCGCTCCAGGAGCCGGTGAGCGCCTCGGCCAACACGGCGGCGATGCTGGCCGTCACCCCGGACTGGTACGGCCACGGCGATAAGCTGGCCCAGGCCCTGGTCCCGCCCAAGGACACCGAGCTACCCAAGCTCCTCTCCGAGAGCTGCGATCCGGAGAAGGCCGTGAGCGGGCTCACCACGCTGGAGGAGGTGTTCCAGCCGGCGCTGCTCGACGCCGCCAAGAGCGGCACGCTGGGGCAACAGCAGCCCTTCGGCTGCATCCTGGCGGAGAACGGGCTCACCACCACCAGCATCCCCCGGATCAACCCGCCCTCTCCGTCCTACGGTGTCCTCTTTGTCCTCGGGGAGAAGGACACGCTGGTCCACACGCCCATCGAGCGGGCGGCCTACGAGACGCTGTGCAAGCAGGGGCTTCCCCTGAATTTCCTGGAATGCGCTGGCGCCAGCCACACGAAGGCGACCACCTGGGCGCTGCCGGAGATCCTGAAGTTCACCGCGGCCCGCTTCGCGGGGGAGGCGTTCGCTCCCTCGTGCCAGGTGACCCCGCCCTCCACCTGCCAGGGCACCCCGGCCAACCCCTGACCGGAGAGCCACGACGGAGGGAGAGCCCCTCGAAAAAGGACGGTGGACCCGTCGTCCCGGCAGGAGAACTCCTCCCGGGAGGACGGTGGACCCGTTGTTCCGGCAGGAGAGCTCCTCGAAAAAGAGCGGTGGACCCGTCGTCTCGGCAGGAGAACTCCTGCCGGGAGAACGGTGGCCCCCCTCGTTCGTGGGCACATCTCCTGGAAAAATGGCGGGGGGAGCGTGATCTCAGGAGCAAGGTTCCGTCCGGGATGGCGGGACCACCGTCGTCGAGCCAGCAGGGGTAAAGGCGGGGACAGGGCGCCACCGTGCTCCGGGAGGGCCAGGAGATCCGGCGAGCACGGGGGGCGTCCCGTCGCCGGAGGAACTGATAGAGTGCCCACGGATCCATCCCGGAGGAACGTATGGGCAAGGACAAGAAGGGGGCCGGGACCAAGGCCCCGAAGCAGGCCAGCAAGACGAAGAAGAGCCCACCAAAGCCGACGACCACGGAGAAGAAGGGCACCGTGAAGGCCCGCAAGAAGGCGCAAGCGAGGCAGGTGGCCACCACAAGCCGCAAGGAGACCGAGGAAGAGGTGATCCTCGCGGCAAGGGCGGCGGCCTTCACCGTCGAGCTGCCGGAACAAGCCTTCGCCCACTTCAGGCCCCTGGCGGAAGGACTCCCGGCGCAGGAGTACCCGATCTTCACCGGGCAGGCCCTGCTGATGCGCGCCAACATCAAGCAGGCCCTCTCCCTGCTGGAGCCCCACCTGCCAGCCGTCGCGAGCAAGCTGAAGGATCCAGGGCTCCGGGAGATCTTCGAGCTTCCCTCCCTGGTGATGGCGCTCGATTTCGCCGCCGGGCGCGTGCCAAGCGCCAGGATCAGCGCGGGCGAGTTGACCCAGATGCTCGCCGAGGGCGGACCCTGGCGCGAGCTGATGCTCTCGTACCTGGAGGTCGCTTCGCATCCGTTGCTCGGGCTGCTCCCCCGGGAGCGGGTGGCGGCGGTGCGAGCAGGCTCCGGACGCCTCGACAAGGCGCAGGATTTCGTGGCGCTGGCGGGCCTGTTCGCGGAGTTCGCTGAGCCTCTGGCGGGCAAGCATCCGTTCCCTGCGGAGAGCATCGAGCGTCTCTCTGCCCTGGGAGGAGCGCTGGTGCAGCAGCTCAAACCCGGGAACGTCATCCAGACGACCCGTCGCACCCCCGAGGCGCTGCTCCGGGATCGCTTCGCTTTCCTGGTTTCCGAGCGTTACGACCACCTCCAGGTGCTCGCCGCGGTGGCCCTGGGGAAGCGCAAGGCGGACGAGCTGCTCCCTGCGCTCCGCTCCGCCGTCGCGGCGCGCTCCGCGGAGTCTCCCGCCGACCCGCAGGATCCCCCCCCCGCGACCTGAACCTCGAAGCATTCGGCGGCCTTGTTCTCAGGGTCGAGCACGGGGACGGGGACGAGGACGAAGGACGCCTGGCCGCCTACGGGGGAGGGAGCCGAGACTGCCGGGAGTTCTCCCCCCTCTGCCCTTGAGGGAGAGGGGGGCCGGGGGGGTGAGGTCCCCTCTCCCTCGCTCTGGACTTCTGCTATTGTCCTTCTTCATGGCCGCCGAAGCTGCCCGCTCCCTTGAGCCTACTCCCCCCTCGGAGCCGGTGCGCTGGCCTCCCTGGCCCGAGGTTGCTTATCCCGTTGGGCCCGACGACCTTTCCCGCTGGTATCTTCCCGAGGACGACGACGCGATGACCTGGGCGACGCTGCTGACCGCCTTGCAGCGCCATCTGTTTCCTTCCCTTCGCAAGCTGCTGGAAGAACAGCGCCGCGATTGGTTCGTCGGCTACGAGCAAAAGATGAAGCTGGATCCCCACGACCAGCGCGTGGGCGTGCTCCCCGACCTGTACGTCTTGCCGTGCCAACCGAAGGATCCGAACTTTTCCGAATGGCCCGCCTACGATCCCAGCGTTCCGGTGCCGGTGTTTGCGATGGAGGTGGTGTCGCCGTCCAACTGGAACAAGGATTACGTGGAGTCTCCGCAGAAGTACGCGAAGCTGGGGGTGGAGGAGCTGCTGCTGTTCGACGAGCTTGCGCTGGAAGGGAGGAGCCCCGCGTCGGAGCCCTACGCGCTGCAACTGTACCGGAAAGACCGGAGGGGAGCGCTGAGGCGGGTGTACGCCGGGGAAGGCCCCGTCTACAGCCAAGCGCTGAGGGGATGGTTCCGGACGGTAGGGAATCAGCTCACGGTGACGAGGGATGAGGAGGGGAAGTCGCGGATCTTCACCTACGAAGAGACGGAGCGATGGTGGGCGAAGCTGGAGGAAATCCAGGCGAAGGCGGAGGAAGAACGCCAGGCGAAGGAAGAAGCGGAAGCGAAGGCCGAGCGGGAGCGCCAGGCGAAGGAAGAAGCGGAAGCGAAGGCCGAGCGGGAGCGCCTGGCCAAAGAAGAGGCCGAGAAGGCGCGTCAAGCCGCCCAGAACAAGGCGGAGGAAGAACGCCTAGCCAAGGAAAAGGCGGAGGCGAAGGCGGAGCGGGACCGCCAGGCCAAAGAAGAGGCCGAGAAGGCCCAGAAAGCCGCCCAAGACAACGCGGAGCAGGAACGCTTGGCCAAGGAAAAGGCAGAGCAAGCTCGCCAAGAGGCCGAACGTCAGGCCGACCAGGAACGCTTGGCCAAGGAAAAGGCGGAGCAAGCTCGCCAAGAGGCCGAACGCCAGGCCGACCAGGAACGCTTGGCCAAGGAAAAAGCGGAGCAAGCCAAGCAAGCCGCCGAGCAAGCGAAGCAAGAAGCGGAGCAAGAAGTGCTGCGGGAGGCTCGCCTCGCCCTGGCTGACCTCTGCGATTCCTTGAACCTCCCTTGGGACGAGGCACGGCGTCGCCACCTCGATTCCCTGGACCTCCCCGCCCTGCGCCAGCTCCGGGCCTTCCTCAAGCAGCACAAGCGCTGGCCTCCCTGACCGCAGCCCCGTCCCCGTGCTCGTGGCCGTGGCCGAGGCCGAAGAGGCAGAGAAGGTTTTGAAGTACCTTTCCACCTTCATCCGACAATCGTGAAGGTTTAGAGACGTCATGGGCCTGTGGCCCACCCCCTCGTCATGAAAGTCCGGAGGCGCTTTGGCTGCGGGTTTTTGGCGACTTTCACAGCAGCGGTTTTCAAGAGAGTCCGGGAGCCGGGGTGAACCCCGGCGCCGGAACGAGTGCTGGGGGAAACGTAAGGAAAAAGCCCTCCAAGGAGGGCTCGCCAGGAGACGACGGAGCGAGGCCGCCCTGGCGGCCTTGACCTCCTCGACCTCAGAAAACACACGTCCCGGCGCCGGGGTTCACCCCGGCTGCCCAGACGAACTCGAAAACTGCTCTAGAAAACCTTTCACCAGGGAAAATTCAGGAAAATGGCTCATCTACGGCCACGTCCACGTCCACGCCAACGAGCACAAGGACGGGCCTTGCCCATCGTTTGGTCCACCCAGGGGCCATGAGTCCAAGCCAGCCCGCAGGTTTCCCCGAGGTTCCCGTCCTTGGACCTGAACGCATGACCAGAGGCCGAGCCCCGAGTGGACCAAACGATGGGCAAGGCCCAAGGACGAGCACGGGGAGGGAAACGAGGACGGGGACGGGAGACGGAGTTCTTTACGGTTCGGGGGCTTTGTCCTTCGCCGGGGCCTCGGCGGCCTCCCGGGCCTCGGCGCGGAGCCGCTGGGCCTCGTGGAGCCGCTCGGCGATGACGGCGCGGAGCTTCCCGAGGTCGTAGCGCAGAGGTCGGTCGCCGTCGGGGAGGGCGGCGATCTCCTGGGCGATGGCGTCGGCGTGGGCCCGGGGCTTCTCGGGGATCTTCAGCAGCTCGCCCAGCCTGGCCAGCGCCGCCAGCTCGTTCTCCGTGGACTTCCCGTCGAGGCGGACCATCCAGCTTGCCACCGCGTAGACGAAGAGGCGATCTTCCTTGCTCATGGAGCTGCGGTCGAGGGTGGCGATCATGTCGATCGGTTGGCGGGTTGCCTCCTCGATCTCCTGGATGGCCTCCAGGGAGAGGCCCTCGTCGGTGGCGGTGCGCACGATGGCGTCCGCCTCGTCCGGATCAAGCTGCCCGTCTGCCCAGCCGATGGCGGCCAGGGCCAGGAACACATCGCGCCCGAGGCGCGGCGTCGCGTCGCTCATCCCTCCCATGTACCGTTTCTGCGGGTTGCGCGTCACCAGGAACCCACGTTGGGCATGGAGATCCAGGGTTCCTGGGGGGGCAGGGCGGAGCCCTTCTGGAGCAGCTCGATGGAGTGGCCGTCGGGGGATTTGACGAAGGCCATGCGGCCGTCGCGGGGAGGGCGGTGGATGGTGACGCCGGCGGCCAGGAGGCGTGCGCAGGTGGCGTGGATGTCGTCCACGGCGTAGGCGAGGTGGCCGAAGAAGCGCCCGGTGGGGTAGGGCTCGGCCTGGTCCCAGTTGTAGGTGAGCTCGATCTCGGCGGTGTCGCCCTCGCTGCCAGAGGAGAGGAAGACGAGGGTGAAGCGCCCCTGGGGGTTCTCCGAGCGGCGGACCTCCCGCAGGCCGAGCTTGTTCACAAAGAAATCGAGCGCCGCGTCGAGGTTTTGCACCCGGAGCATCGTGTGGAGAAAGCGCATGGCGGGTGGAGTCTACGCTCTTCTTGTGCGAACATCCTCGCCGGACCCAACTGCATGGCCAAGGCAGTAAACCTCCCCTCCGTGAACGGGGCCTTGTTCACAAGTCCGGCCAGGCTTGGGGGGTATCCATGGGTGTGGTTTCCGTCGACGAGGCCGCCGGGGTGAACCCCGGCGCCGGAACGTGTGCCGGAGGACTACGGCAGGGAGAAGGCCGCGCGGGCGGCCTCGATTCGTACCGAAGCGAGCCCTCTGATGTGAGGGGAGCGCTGCGGTCAATCCGCAGCCAGAATCCCCTGATGGTGCGAAGGGGGGGACTTGAACCCCCACGTCTTGCGACACTGGAACCTGAATCCAGCGCGTCTGCCATTCCGCCACCTTCGCGCGAGGCAGGGCGTAACCTAGGCGACGAGGTCCGCCTTGTAAAGCACTTTTTTCAGAGGGACCACCCGGCGCGGAGGGCCGCGTAGTAGACCAGCAGCCGCGGGATGCGCAGCCCGAGGAAGAGGGCGAAGAGGCGGGGGGACATGCGGTAGAACCCGGCGGCGTAGCAGAGGCCGGAGTAAGGCAGCGGCGAGATGCCCGCGATGACAACAGCCCAGGGGCCCCAGCGGCGGAAGATCCCCTCGACCCGCTCCCGGGTGCGCTCCAGGAGCCGGCGGAAGAGCCCCACCCCCGCGAGCCGCCGCGACAGGCGGTAGCCGGTGAGCCCCCCCAGCAGCGACGCCGCGAGCACCACCAGGACCGGCGCCGTCGGATCCCGCCCGCTGGTGATCACCGTCAGCAGGTAGAATTGCGGAGGGATCGGGCAAGAGAAGGCGTCCGCGACGAAGGTCCCGAGGAAGACCCCCGGGAGGCCGAAGCGGTGGACGAAGGTCTCCCCCAGGGCCCGGAGCGGCTCCCGGAACAGCCGGGCCAGCACCAGCACCCCGAGGAAGAACCCCAGCAGGCCCCCCCCCACCCGCAGCAACAACCCCCGTAGCTCGGCGCCCCGTTCGGCGTCGGTCGGAGGGACAAGCGAAGCATCCACGGGGGTCGTGGTACGGTCTCTCCCCGGGCCAGGCAAGCCCTCAGCGGTGCCCCTGGTCAAACGGCACGCACACCTCCCCGTCCGGCAGCGCCCCGGAAGGGCAGGGGACCGCCAGCGGCCCCGGTGCCGCCGAGGCCGAGGCCGACGGGGCCGCAGGGGGAGGGGGGCGGACGATCCGCACCAGCTCGCGCCCCGGGGA
>CAZSDX010000213.1:0-10897 GCA_964605685.1 uncultured Polyangiaceae bacterium | reverse complement strand
CTTGGCGTCCTCGATGCCGTCGTTGTCGTCGTCGTCGTCGCAGGCGTTGCCCTGGTCGTCGCCGTCGGCGTTGGCCTGGTCGGCGTTGGCCTGGTCGGGGCAGTTGTCTTCGTCGTTGTTCACGCCATCCCCATCCCGGTCGGGATCGCAGGGGTTGCCGATCGTGTCTCCATCGAGGTCGAGCTGATCGGGGTTGGAGACCAGCGGACAGTTGTCGTCGGCGTCGATGACGCCATCGCCGTCGGCGTCATCGACGCAGGCATCACCCTGGCCATCGCCGTCGGTGTCGGTCTGGTCGGCGTTGGAGACCAGCGGGCAGTTGTCCTTGGCGTCCTCGATGCCGTCGTTGTCGTCGTCGTCGTCGCAGGCGTTGCCCTGGCCGTCGCCGTCGGAATTGGCCTGGTCGGCGTTGGGGGTCAGCGGGCAATTGTCGCCGCCGTTGGGAACACCATCGCCGTCGACATCGTCGTCGCAGGCATCGCCGAGGCCGTCACCGTCCTGGTTCTCCTGGCCGGGGTTGGCGACGTTGGGGCAGTTGTCCTTGGCGTCCTCGATGTCATCACCATCCAGGTCTCCGTCGCAGGCGTCGCCGAGCTTGTCTCCATCGGTGTCCTTCTGGTCGGCGTTGGAGACGAGGGGGCAGTTGTCGTCGGTGTCCTTGCTCCCGTCGCCGTCGTCGTCGTCGTCACAGGCGTTGCCGAGCTTGTCCCCGTCGGTGTCGGTCTGGTTTGGATTGGCGATCAGCGGGCAGTTGTCGTCGGCGTCCTTGCTCCCGTCGTTGTCGTCGTCGTCGTCGCAGGCGTCGCCTTGGCCGTCCTTGTCGTTGTTCTCCTGGCCGGGGTTGGAGACGAGGGGGCAGTTGTCGTCGGCGTCCTTGCTCCCGTCGCCGTCGTCGTCGTCGTCGCAGACGTCGCCGAGCTTGTCCCCGTCGGTGTCCTTCTGGTCGCCGTTGATCGCGAGGGGGCAGTTGTCGTCCTTGTTGGGGACACCGTCTCCGTCGAGGTCGTCGTCGCAGGGGTCGCCGATCTTGTCTCCGTCCTGATCCTTCTGGTCCGCGTTGGCGAGGGTGGGGCAGTTGTCGTCCTTGTTGAGGACGCCGTCGCCATCCAGATCGTCGTCGCAGACGTCGCCGAGCTTGTCTCCGTCCTGATCCTTCTGGTCCGCGTTGGGGACGGTGGGGCAGTTGTCCTTGTCGTCATCGATCCCATCCCCGTCCTTGTCGCCGTCGCAGACATCCCCCACGCCATCCTTGTCGGTATCCTTCTGATCCTTGTTGGCGAGGGTGGGGCAGTTGTCGTCCTTGTTGAGGACGCCGTCGCCATCGAGGTCATCGTCGCAGGCGTCGCCGAGCTTGTCCCCGTCGGTGTCCTTCTGGTCCGCGTTGACGATCAACGGGCAGTTGTCGTCCTTGTCGAGGATGCCATCGTTGTCATCGTCGTCATCGCAGGGGTTTTCCAGGCCGTCCGAGTCCGTGTCGACGAGGGGAAGGTCGGTCCAGACACCGATCACCGCGCCGTCGTTGCCGATCCCCTGCTTCCCGTCCTCCCGGACCGCGATGGTCGCCGTCGGAAACAGCAGCGGATCAGTGACCGTGGGGGCGTTTCCGTAGCCCCACCGCATCCGGGGAAGATCCTTGCGGAGCGGGTGCGTGCCGGGCAGGAGGGTGATGTTGACGGCCGCCTGGGGGCCCGTCCACACGCTCTGGAAGGAGAGCCCGTGGAGCGTCAACAGGGGGTTCCACGCCGCTGCTTCGTTGGCTGCATTGCCAAAATTCCCCGTACCGGCCTCGATCAGCACGGTACCGCCGCCGGCGATGAAGGCAGAGAGCACCGGGACGTTGGCAGCCCCCGAGCCGGTGGGGCCCGCCAGCCACACCGCGTCGAAGCCCGCGAGGGTGGCCGCGGTGAAGGTCGCGCTCGTGTCCGACGTGACCGCGTAGCCGGCGCCCTGGAGGGTCGCCGTCAGGGAGCTCCCGGTGAGGCCGAAGTTGTTGGACTTGAGGAGGATCTTGGCCCCCTGCTTCCCCTGGGCAGAGAAGCAGGCCAGGTTCAGCGCCAGCGTCTTGGCCTCCGCGGGGAGGTTGGTGAACGCGTCGTTGGACATGACCCACTCGTCGCCCAGCGCGATGACGCGCCCACCAGCAGCCTTCGCAGTCGATGTGGAGAGGAACAGCGCGGCCGCGAGAGGCAGGTATTTTCTCATCGGAGCATGATAGAGGAAGTCATGCACGTTCTCCACGACGTTCAGGCCTTCCGCGACGCTTGCTCCGGGGCACGGCGCGCCGGCCAGCGGGTCGCGCTGGTGCCCACCATGGGGGCCCTCCACGAGGGGCACCTCACCCTGGCCCGCGAGGCCCGCCGCCACGCCTCCTTCGTGGCCTCCACGGTCTTCGTCAACCCGACGCAGTTCGGCCCCAACGAGGACCTCGCGCGCTACCCCCGCGACCTGGAAGGCGACGCCAGAAAGCTCGCCTCTGCCGGGGTCGATCTGCTCCTCGCCCCGCCGGTCGAGGTCATGTACCCGGAGGGCGAGCAGACTCGCGTGCGAGTCGGCTCCCTGGCGGAGCCCCTCTGCGGCGCCTTCCGTCCCGGTCATTTCGAGGGCGTCGCCACCATCGTCACCAAGCTCTTCGCCCTCACCGGCCCCTGCCTCGCCGTCTTTGGCCGCAAGGATTACCAGCAGCTCCAGGTGATCCGCCGCCTGGTCCGCGACCTGCTACTCCCGGTGGAGATCCTGGGGGTCCCCACGGTACGCGAGCCCGACGGCCTCGCCATGAGCTCCCGCAACCTGTACCTGCAGCCCGAGGAGCGGCAGCGCGCCCTCGGGTTGATCCGGGGGCTGCGGGCCGCCGACGCCCTCTTCCGCCAGGGGGAGCGCCGGGCCGGGGTGCTCCGGGCGGCGGCGCTTGCCCCCGTCCAGGAGGCGACCTCCCAGATTGACTACGTGAGCGTCGCGAATCCAGACAATCTATCCATTTTGGACGGTGATGCGCCCACCGGGGAGCGCGTGCTGGTGGCCATCGCGGCGCGGGTGGGGAGCACGCGCCTCATCGACAACGCGGTGCTGGGGGAGGACACTCTGCCCCCGCCATGATCGAGGGTCACTTCATCGTCATCGAGGGGATCGACGGCGCGGGAACGACGACGCAGGTGCAGCAGCTCTGCGAGCGGTTCCAGGGGAGGGGGCTGCCGGCGCTCCCCACGCGGGAGCCGACCGCGGGGCCCGTGGGGTTCCTGATCCGCCAGGCGCTCACGCACCGCCTGGTGGTGCCGGGGATCCACGGGGGGCGCCCCCCGAGCTGGAAGACCATGGCGCTGCTGTTCGCCGCCGACCGCCTCGACCACCTGGAGGCGGAGATCCTGCCGAACCTGCTGGACGGCGTCACCGTGATCTCCGATCGTTACGATCTGTCCAGCCTGGCGTACCAGAGCGCCACCGCCCCGGAGGAGAGCGGCGAGGTGCTGGGCTGGCTTCGGGCAATCAACCGTCACGCGCGCCGCCCGGACCTGACGCTGATCCTGGACGTTCCTCCGGCGGTGGCCTCGCAGCGGCGCCGCAACCGGGCGCAGGCTTCGGAGCTGTACGAGCTGGACGAGCTGCAAGACCGCCTGGCGGAGGCTTACCGGGGCGCCGAGGCGCTGGTGCCTGGCGACCGGGTCGTGCACATCGACGGCTCCCGGAGCATCGCGGAGGTGGCTGAGGCCATCGCGGAGGAGGTGTGGCGGTTCCGGGGGGATCGGCGCTGAGCGCGCTGTACGCGGGGGCGCCAGCATCCTAGAGCGATACCATGCGCACCTACCTGCCCCTCGCCCTCGCCGCCGCTGCGCTGCTGGCGGCCTGCGACAAGAAGACCGAGCCGCCCCCCCAGCCGGCGGCCTCCGCCAGCGCCGCTGTCAAGGAATTCACCGCCCCCGAGCCGTCGGCCCTGGGGATGTTCGGCCAGCTCCCCGCGGCGGCGCCCCCCAAGGACGCCCCTGCTGACTGGATCACCCTGGGTCGCATGCTCTACTTCGAGACCAGGCTCTCGAAGAACCACGACATCTCGTGCAACAGCTGCCACGACCTCGCCAAATACGGGGTGGATGGGGAGAAGACCTCCCCGGGGCACAAGAAGACCCGGGGCGACCGGAACTCCCCCACGTCGTACAACGCGTACCTGCATTTCCGTCAGTTCTGGGACGGGCGCGCGGCGGACGTGGAGGAGCAGGCCACCGGGCCCATCCTCAACCCGGTGGAGATGGCGCTGCCGGACGAGAAGCGGGTGGTGGAGACGCTGGCGTCGATGCCCGAGTACGTCGAGCTGTTCAAGAAGGCGTTCCCCGAGGACAAGGAGCCGATCTCCCTCAAGAACGTGGGCCGCGCCATCGGGGCCTTCGAGCGCGGGCTCTCCACCCCGGGCCGCTTCGACAAGTACCTGGCGGGCACAAAATCGGCGCTCACCACCGACGAGCTGAAGGGCCTCGCCAAGTTCCTCGACACCGGCTGCACGACCTGCCACGCCGGCGCGCTGCTGGGCGGCGACAAGTACCAGAAGCTCGGGCTGATCAAGCCCTGGCCTGACACCAAGGACGAGGGCCGCGCCAAGGTCACCAAGGCCGACGGGGACAAGATGTTCTTCAAGGTCCCTTCGCTGCGCAACATCGACAAGACCGCGCCCTACTTCCACGACGGCAGCGTCGCCACGCTGGACGAGGCGGTGAAGCTCATGGCCTCCCACCAGCTCGGCCGTACCCTGAGCGATGACGACGTCAAGAGCATCGTCACCTTCCTCAAGGCGCTGACCGGCGACCTGCCGCCCGCCGACTACATCAAGAAGCCCGAGCTCCCCAAGAGCACCCCCAAGACCCCCAAGGCAGACCCGGCCTGATCCGCCGCAGGGCTCAGGGCCCCTTCTTGCCCTTTTTCTTCTTCTTCGGGCTCTTCGGGGGAGGCTCGGCAACCGGAGGCGAGGTAGAGGCAGCGCCCGGGGGGGTGGCCTCCGGCGGGGGGGCCTGCACCACCGCCCGGGGGATCGGCGGCGCCGAGGGATCGTCGTTGATCGGGTAGCGCAGCGCCCTGGACTCGCCGCCCCGGTCGATGTCCAGGAGCAGCTCCGGCGCGAAGGCCATCGACTGGAACACGTCGAAGAACTGGTACGGGTTCTCCACCGGCTGGCCGTTGATCCGACGCACCACGTCCCCCTGCTGGAGATCCCCGGAGGCCAGCAGCGGATCCCGGATGGTGACCACCCGCCACCCCCGGAATCGCCCCTCCCGATCCAGCGACGGCTCGACCTCCACCTTCTGGAGCAGCGAGGGGACCCCGGCGGAGAGCACCTCCATCACGTCCTCGCGCCGCAGGTGCCCCTCGGGAACCGGGCGCTTCGGCCCCGCCGGGCGCTCCGCCCCCTCGGCGGCGATGGCCTCCTCCACGGCGGGAGAGTGGGCCGCGGAGGTGGGCTCCGGCAGAGGAGCGCTGGCGCAGCCAGCCGCGAGCGCGAGGAGCAGGACCCAGGAGCGGTAGGACGACGGCACGACCCGATACCTTGATCGACCCCTCCGGGGGGCGTCAAATTCCTGGTGCCGCGCCGGCCCTGCCCCGGGGTGTGTCCTTCTGAGTATCGCTGCGACCTATTTGAAAGCTCCGAAACGAAAGGTGTTTCCTGGATGACACAGAGAGTGGCAAGGTGAAGGGTGCCCTGGAACCATGGCCAACAAGATCCACCAGATCACGGTTTTTGTGGAGAAGCGGAAGCTGGGGTTCGGGGTCGCGCGGTTGCTGATGTTGAGCGGGGTCGATCTGCGCCAATTTTCGGCGCAATCCCCGGATAACGCGGGGGATTTTGATCGGGTATGGAAGGCGCTGCCGGCGATCCTGTCCCCCCAGGAGCTACGAGAGCTGGAGCACCAGTTGAAAGGGGAAGCACGATGAGCTTCAAGATCGCCGTGGGGATCAGCGAAGAAGCAGGCACGGAGGAGGCAGCGCGGGCCGCGCTGGAGCAGGCGCTGGGGGGGCTCGCGGGGCACACACCGCGGGGAGCCTACGTGACCGCCACGGAAGAGCACGAGGGAGCGCGGGTGCACCGGGCCCTGCAGAGGGAGCTGCCGGGGGTGGCGCTCCACGGGGTGACGACCTCCCTCGGGGTGCTGACGCCCGGAGGCGTGAGGAACCAGGGGCGCGGGGCCCTCGCGGTGATGCTGTTCGGCGGGGAAGAAGGGCTGACAAGGTCCGCCTGGTCCACGGCAAGCGACGGCTTCCAGGCAGGGAACGAGGCCGCCAGGATGCTGCTGGAGCGGGCCGGAGGGAGGCGCCCTTCGGTGGTGCTGTTCAACGCCTCGCCCGGGGAAGAGGAGGCGATGCTGGAGGGCGTGGGCGCGGTGCTCCCCGGGGTTCCATGCCAGGGAGGGAGCGCCGCAGACCACGCCATCGCAGGGAAATGGAGCGTGTTCACCGGGGAAGGACCGGCGCCCGCGGGGGTGTCGCTGCTGGGCGTCTACGGGGAACCACGGGTCGGAACGGCGCTCAAAACCCCCTACATCCCGCTGGGCGAGGCGGCGAAGGCGGAGGCGGAAGGGCGGAGGCTCAGGCGACTGGGTGGAGAGCCTGCGGGGCTGGTGCTCGGCCGGTGGCTCGGAGAGCCCGTCGCCCACCAGGTGAAGCATGGAGGAAACATCTTGGCGCAGACCGCGCTGCGGCCCCTCGGGATCCGCCGTGGCCAGGATCACCTGATCGCGGTGCACCCGGCGCAGATCCACGAGCGCACCGGGGAGGTGGACGTTTTCGCCAGGATCCTCCCCGGAGAGGAGGTCTGCCTGCTCGGAGCCACCCCGGAGCTGCTGGTGGGCGAGGTCGCCCGCCTCATCGACGCCGCGCTCGCCCAGGGAGGCCTCACCGCCCCCGAGGTGAAGGGTGGGACGCTGATCTTCTGCGCGGGCTGCGCCGGCGCCCTGGGGCCCCGCGTCGAGGAGGGACTCGCCTCCTTCCAGCGCTTGCTCCCCGGGGTCCCGGTGCTCGGGCTCTGCACCTTCGGCGAGCAGGGGTTCGTCCCCGGGCTGGGGAACCTGCACCAGGATCTCTCCCTCAGCCTCACCCTCTTCGCCTGAGACAGCCCCGCGCCGCCCGCGGTGCTAAGGTGGGCGCCTCATGAGCGAACACAGGGAAACCAAGGATCGCCCGCTGGACGTGCTGGTCTGGGGCGCCACCGGCTACACCGGGAAGCTGGTCGCCGACTACCTCGCCGAGCACCACGGCCAGGGAGAGCTCCGTTGGGGCATCGCCGGCAGGAGCCAGCAGAAGCTCGAAGAGGTCCGCGCGCAGCTCGCCCGGGGTCGCTCCTCCCTGGGCGACCTCCCGCTGATCGTCGCCGACGCCCGCGACCCCGCCTCCCTCCGGCGCATGGTGGCCCAGACCCGCGCCATCTGCTCCACCGTCGGCCCCTTCGCCCTCCACGGCAGCGCCCTGGTCGCCGCCTGCGTCCAGGAGCGCACCCACTACGCCGACATCACCGGCGAGGTCCAGTGGGTCCGCCGCATGATCGACGAGCACCATGACGCCGCCTGCGACGCCGGCGTCCGCATCGTCCCCTGCTGCGGCTTCGACTCCATCCCCTCCGACCTCGGCGCCCAGATGATGGTCGAGCACCTCCGCGACGTGCACCGCCAGGACACCCGTTCCGTGCGTCACGTCTTCGGCCCTTCCCGCGGGGGGGTCAGCGGCGGCACCGTCGCCAGCCTCCTCAACGTCGTCGAGGAGTCCTCCCGCGATCGCTCCCTTCGCCGCCTCCTCGCCGATCCCTACGCCCTCGATCCCAAGGGGTCTCCAAGGACCCCCCCTTCCCCGGATCAAAAAGGCCCCGCCTACGACCCGGACCTCCGCTGCTGGACCGCCCCCTTCGTCATGGCCGCCATCAACACCCGCGTGGTCCGCCGGAGCAACGCGCTGCTGGGGCGCGCCTACGGGCCCCGCTTTCAGTATGGAGAATCCATGCTCGGCGGCGAGGGTCCGCTGGGGGCGATGGCCTCGGCGGGGATCAGCGCGGCGCTGGTGGGGGGCCTGGGGGCGATGGCGATCCCTCCGGTCCGGGCGCTGCTCAAGCGCCACGTGCTGCCGGAGCAGGGCGCTGGTCCGTCGGAGGCGAGCCGGGAGCGAGGCTTCTTCCGGGGGCGGCTGGTGGCCGAGGGCGAGGGCGGAGCCAGGGTGATCGGGCGGGTGGCGGGGCAGAAGGATCCGGGCTACGGGGAGACCGCGAAGATGCTGGCGGAGTCGGTCCTTTGCCTGGCGCTCGACCAGGATCGGCTCACCTCCGGGGGCGGACTGCTGACGCCGGCGTCGGCGATGGGGCGCGTGCTCCGGGAGCGGCTGGTGCGCGCCGGGATGACCTTCGCGGTCGACGGGTGACGCCGCACCTCCCCACGAGGACCGGAGGGCTTCCTTCGGGGAGAGGTTCCGCTATCGTGACCGCGTGCCGCTGTCGCCCCACCACCGCCCTGGCCGCGCCCTCACCGGCGTGCTCGCCGTGGCCCTCACCTTGCCGCAGCTTGCCGGTTGCTCGGGCGCCCCTTCCGGCGCCGGAGGCCCCCGCCCCCCCGAGTGGAACCCCTCCGACGAGACCAAGTGCAAGGTCGCCAAGAGCCAGTCCCGCCCCCTGATCGTGGAGTGGCCGTCGAGCGACCGCGTCGCCCTGGAGTCGACCATGAAGGACGGCCTCGCCGCGGTGAGGGCGGTGGGCTGCGAGGTGGAGGTGCTTTCCCACTGCCGGGTACCGGGCCGCTACGGCTACCGGGGCACCAGCAAGGAGTCGGACGCGGTCTCCATCTTCAACGAGGATGACCTGTACGCCAACCTGCCGCTGGGGGCCGCCAGCCTCTCCGGCAAGCTGCGCTCCAGCGGCTCGCTGAGCGTGAGCATGGCGGTGGTGGGCCGCTACGTCGTCGAGGAGGGAAACCCCGGCTCCGGCCCGCTCCAGGGGCAGGACTGCGAGCGGGCGACCCACTACATCTCGGCGGTCTCCGTCGGGGCGTTCACCCTGGCCGCCGGCGGCGCCCAGGAGGCCGGCGGTGGCGTCGACCTCAAGGTGGTCGGAGGCGGAGCCCGCACCGCCAGCAAGCGCGAGGAACTGAAGAGCGGCGGCAACGTCGCCTCCTGCGAGGCCGCCAGCCGCAAGGACACGGAGCCGCCGGAGGGCTGCGGCGCCCTGCTCCGGATCGAGCTGATCCCAATGCCGTCCCGGGGGGCGGCCCGCGTGGCTCCCGTCCCGACGGCGACCGCGACGGATCCCCCGCTCCCCGCGCCGACGCCCACCTCCACGGCGAGGTCCGCGCCCGTCGCGACCGCGCGCCCGTCGGCGCCGGATCGCTCCCACCCTACCCCCGCCACGAAGGCCCCCGCACAAGGATCACCGCTGCTCGTCGGTTCGCTCTACATGACCAGCTTCGGCCTGCTGGGGCTCCTCGTCGGGGGGCTGGGGGCGACCGGCGCGAAAAAAACCGCCGAGGAGGAGTGCGACGACCGAGGGATCTGCACCCAGAAGGGCGCCGACGCCCGCAAGACAGGGCGCACCATGGCCCTCATCGCCAACGTCGGCGCCGGGGTCACCGCGCTCGGGATCGGGCTGCTCATCGTCCTGCCCAAGCCGAAACCGACCGCCCCCTCGACCGCGCTCGGGATCGGCGGCCAAGGGGTCCACCTCCTGGGGGAATTCTGATGCGCACCGCACCGCTCTGCCTCGCCCGCTGGGCGCTCCTCTCCGGGCTGCTCTCCGTCGGCTGCGAGCAGATCATCGGAGCCGATTTCAGCGAGCCCACGGAGATCCGGGAGAAGAACAACCAGACGGGTACGTTTGAACCCCCGGAGCCAGACTTCAAGGACGCCGACGCCTTCTGCGCGGCCTTCGCGGAGGCGCTCTGCACCCAGGACGTCCAGGGCGCCTGCTGGGGCCAGGAGGACTGCAAGGGGATCACCCAGCAAGCCTGTGTGCAGAGGATGGGCAGCCGACGCGGGTATTTGAGCGACGCCGCCCGGCAGTGCATCTCGTCGACCGCCGCCTTCGGCAAGAGCCTGAACCTCTCCGGATCGAGCAAGCACAGCCGGGTCCGCGACTGCCGCAAGGCGTTCGGCCAGCATGCCCAGCTGGACGAGCCCTGTTTTTCCGACAACGACTGCGCTCCGGGGTCGTCGAGTTCTTCCGACCGGAAGTGCATCGTCACGGGCCCCGGCCAGCGGGTCTGCCAGGTGCCCGACGGCACGCGCCAGCTCGATCAACCCTGCTCCGGAAAGCAGTGCGACGGGGCGCTCTACTGCAACGAGAACACCGCGACAGCGCCGGTGTGCGAGAAGAAGCTCGCGGGCTCCGAGCAAGAGCCTTCCCCCGCCTGCTCGTCGGCGGACGCCTGCGGCTACGACGCCACCAACACCAACCAGTATTTCTGCCTGGAGAACCCCGGGAACCCTCGCCAGTCGAGCTGCCAGAAACAGCTCAAGAACGGCGATCCTTGCGGCGACGACCGGCAGTGCGGAACCTACGGGTTCTGCATCGGCGGGGTCTGCGTCAACGACCTGACGCTGCCCAGCGGCCCGGAGAAGGCCCCCTGCCAGGCGCTCCGGGCCAACCCCCTGATCGGAGCACTCTGACTCGACTTTCGCCGTTTTTTGGGGAGGGCTCCGGTCGGCTCCCGGCTTCCGGCTTCCAGACCCCGGGCTCCGACCTCCGGCTCCCGGCTCCCGGCTCCCGGCCCCCGGCCTCCGGCCCCCGGCCTCCAGCCTCCGGCTTCCGGCCCCCGGCCTCCGGGTTCCGTGAGCGGCTCCCGGACACGTAAGCGTGAACGCGAACGAAGGTGTTCCCCGCACGCTCCCTTTCCCCTCGCAGATGGTTTCCGCCACGCCGGCCAGGCCAGCCCGTCAGCCCGGGGGGTGGGTGGCG
>CAZSDX010000212.1:0-10979 GCA_964605685.1 uncultured Polyangiaceae bacterium | reverse complement strand
CTCAAGCGAATCCGCGTCTATCACTTCCACGACACCTCGGACACCGCGGCGGTGAAGCAGTCCGCCGACCTGCACGATAACCGTTCGCTGCACAGCGACGCGGGCAACCTGGCCGCGTTTTTGTACATGCTGAAGCAGGCTCACCCGGCGCACTACGCCGAGATCCGCGACACGGTGAGGCTGGCGTTCCCGCTGCTGGATGACTTCGTGCTCGAGCCGTCCAGGCTCAACGCGAACAAGCTACTCCTGACCTGGAGGGAGCGAGGCTCGTCCTACGAGCTGGGTCCGCACCAGCTCTCGGACGGTACGTTGCGCTTCCTGTGCCTGGCCGCGCTTCTTCTTCAACCCTTCGACCATCCGGACGCACCGCACATCGTCACCATCGACGAGCCCGAACTGGGCCTCCACCCCTACGCGCTGACGCTGCTGGCCTCGATGCTCAAGTCGGCCTCGCAGAAGGTGCAGATCATCGTCTCGACCCAGTCGGCCTCGCTGCTCGGGGCCATCGATGAGCCCGGTGCGGTGGTGGTTGTCGAGCGCAAGCTGGGGGCGACCGTGCTGCGCCGCTGCACCGAAGAAGAGCTGGCGCCCTGGCTGGAGGACTACTCGCTGGGTGACATCTGGGAGAAGGGCGTCCTTGGAGGTCGTCCATGACCCGGGTGCTCATCCTGTGCGAGGGGCAGACAGAGGAGACCTTCGCCAACCTGCTGCTCGGACCCCACCTCACCGAGCGAGGAATTTTTGTCGAGTGCACCCGGATCGCCACCTCCCAGACCGAGGGACGAAGGACCCACCGAGGTGGGCATGCGCATCGCTTCGATCTGATCAAGAAGGACATCCAGAGGCTGCTCGGGAGCAAGCCAGCCGCGGTCTCGACGATGCTCGATGTCTACGGTTTTCCCACCAACATGCCCGGCTACCCGGACCCCTGGCCCGTCACGACCAAGGCCCGGGTCGACGCGCTCTGCGCCGCCCTCTCGGCGAACATCGGTGATCGCCGGTTCATCCCCGGGGTCATCGCCCACGAGTTCGAGGGGCTGCTCTTCTCCGACCCCAGGAGCATCGCCGACGTCGCCGTGCAGGAAGAAGAGGCACGAGCCGCCGCGTGCGCCGAGCTGATGGCCATCGCCCGGGCCTACACGAGCCCCGAGGACATTGATGATGGCAGGGAGACCGCGCCGTCGAAGCGCCTGCTGCGCGTCATCCCGCGCTACGCCAAGCCCCGCCATGGCCCCCTTATCGCCGAGCGCATCGGCCTGGGCCTGCTGCGGGAAAGGTGCCCGCTGTTCTCGGCGTGGGTGGGCAAGCTCGAAGCGCTCGGGCAGCCACCGGCCGCGACCGGATGAACGGGATGTGGCGTCTCCCGCCGACAACCAAAGGGCGAGGCACGATCGTATGACCCAGCACACGGAAAAATCCTTCGAGGATCTCATCGAACAGCACCTGGTCACCCACGGCGGGTGGCAGAAGGGCGAGGCGGCGCACTTTGTCCCGGGGCTGGGCTTCGACCCGCACGAGCTGTGGCTGTTCGTGGAGGCGACACAGCCGGCGCTGGTGAAGGAGCTTGGCAAGCTCTTCCCGGGAGAGAAGCTGAAGAAGAAGCTGGTCGACGACCTCGACGCGGCGCTCCGGACCGTGGGCACGCTCGAGGTGCTGCGGCGCGGGTTCAAGGTGCACGGCAAGGCGGTGGCGTGCGCGTACTTCCGCCCCGCGCACGGGATGAACCCGCAGCTCCTGGAGAAATACGGGAAGAACCGGCTCACGGTCACGAGGCAGGCGTGGGTCAACCCGAGCGACGACAGCAAGGAGCGGCTGGACCTGCTGCTCCTGCTCAACGGACTGCCCTTCGCCACCGTCGAGCTGAAGAACCCGATGACCGGATCGAGCGTCGAGGATGCCATCGAGCAGTACCGGAGCCGCGACCCGAACCTGCCGATCTACCGCTTCAAGAGCGGCGCGCTCGTCCACTTCGCGGTCTCGACGGACCTCGTCTACATGACGACCCGGCTCGACGGGAAGCAGACCACCTTCCTGCCCTTCAACCTCGGCCACGGCGGAGGCGCGGGCAACCCCCCGCGCGCCGACGCCCACGACACCGCCTACCTCTGGGAGGAGGTGTGGCAGCGCGATAGCCTGCTCGACCTGGTCGCTCGCTTCCTTCACCGGGCGAAGGAGGCCAGGGGCGGGCCGGGCAAGAAGAAGGAAGAGAAGGAGTCGATCATCTTCCCCCGATACCACCAGCTCGATGTGGTGCGCAGGCTCGAAGCCGCAGCCCACGAAGAGGGCCCCGGCCACAACTACCTGGTGCAGCACTCGGCCGGCTCGGGCAAGTCGAACTCGATCGCCTGGCTGGCGCACCGCCTCGCCAGCCTGCACAGGGGCGACGAGCGGGTCTTTCACTCGGTGGTCGTGATCACGGACCGGAAGGTGCTCGACCGGCAGCTCCAGGACACCATTTTCCAGCTGGATCACCGGCAGGGGGTGGTCCAGAAGATCGACCAGAATTCGGAGCAGCTCGCCGCTGCGCTCCAGGGGGGGACGCCGATCATCATCACGACGCTACAGAAGTTCCCTGTCGTGGCCGGGAAGGTGAACGAGCTCCCCGACCGTAGCTACGCGGTCATCATCGACGAGGCGCACAGCTCGCAGGGGGGTGAGTCGAGCACCAAGATGAAGAAGCTACTGGCGTCGAAGGGGAAGGGAGATTTGGACGAGGAGCAGGAAGACAGCGACGTGGAGGAGGCCCCCGACGCGCAGGACGAGCTCGACGCGGTGATGAGGGCACGCGGGCCCCAGAAGAACATCAGCTTCTTCGCCTTCACGGCCACGCCCAAGGCCCGCACGCTCGAGGTGTTCGGTCGCCCTGGCGAGGACGGCAAGCCGAGGCCGTTCCATGTCTACTCGATGAGGCAGGCCATCGAGGAGCACTTCATCCTCGACGTGCTGCGCAACTACACGACCTACCAGGTGCTCTACCGCCTGACGAAGAAGGACGACGGAGACCCCACGGTCGACAGGAACCAGGCCACCCAGCAGCTCGGCTACCTGGTGAGCCTTGATGAGCACAACCTTGCCGCGAAGACGAGGGTGATGCTCGATCACTTCCAGGGGAAGGTGCGCCACCGCCTCGGGGGCCAGGCGAGGGCGATGGTGGTCACCAGCTCGAGGCGGCATGCGGTGCGGTACTACCTTGCGTTCAAGAAGGCCATCGCGGAGAAGCACTGCGATTTCGACGTGCTCGTTGCCTTCTCGGGCGGCGTCACCGATCCTCGAGATCCACCGAACAAGGAGTACACGGAGCAGGGGCTCAACGGCTTCTCCGAGGCCGAGCTGCCGTCGCGTTTTGGCCAGGATCCGAACCGGATCCTGATCGTCGCCAACAAGTACCAGACGGGCTTCGACCAGCCGCTCTTGCAAACGATGTACATCGACCGCCCGATCGGCGGCGTGCAGGCGGTGCAGACGCTTTCCCGCCTGAACCGCACCTACCCGGGGAAGACGGAGACCTTCGTGCTCGACTTCTACAACAAGGCCGAGGACGTGCAGGCCGCCTTCCAGCCCTACTACGAGCAGACGATCGTCTCGAGCACGGCTGACCCGCAGCAGCTCTACAAGCTCCAGCACGAGCTCGACGCCGCGCAGATTTACCACCTGAACGAGGTCGAAGCGTTCGCCAGGGTCTTCTACGCCCCGAAGGCCAGGCAGACCGCGAAGGACCACGAGAAGCTACAGGCGAACCTCAAGCCCTCCCTCGAACGCTTCGACGCCCGTCCGACCGACGAGCAGGACGCCTTCCGTGGCAAGCTGGGCGCCTACGTCGAGCTCTACGCCTTCCTTTCGCAGATCCTGACCTTCCAGGACGCCGATCTCGAGAAGCGCTACTCGTTCGGGCGCTTCCTGGCCGAGCAGCTACCGGCGAAGGATCGCAAGGCCATCCTCCAGCTCGATGGTGCGGCGCAGCTCCGCTACTACCGGCTCGACAAGACCCACGAGGGCTCGCTCACGCTTCAAGTCGCCGAGCCGAAGCCGCTGCCCGGAGTGGCCTTCCACGAGGCGAGTCCGCCCGAGCCGAAGCTGAGCCCGCTGAGCGAGATCATCAACGCCCTGAACGAGCGCTTTGGTGCTGGGCTCACCGAGGCTGACCAGCTTTTCCTGGGCCAGGTGGCCCACGACGCGGCGAACGACGAGGAGGTCGTCGAGGCGGCCACGGTCAACGACTACGACGGCTACTCGCTGCTCCTGAAGAAGAAGCTGAACACGATGATGGCCAGCCGCATGGATCGCAACGAGCTCCTGGTCACAAAGTACTTCGACGAAGCCGATTTCCAGGCCCTGGCGTTCTCGAAGCTGGCGCAGATGATCCTGGATCTGGTGCGGACCAAGGCCGCGGCCCCGCCCAGCAAGCCCGCGCTGCCCCGGGTGGCTGGCGCGACCGAGCTGCCGGTCGACGAGCTCGCCGAGGTCGGGAAGCTGCGCAACACGCTCGAGCCGCTCCTGCGGAAATTCATCAAGCGCCAGCTCAAGGCCCACCTGGGTGCGAAGTGGGCGAAGCCGCTCTTCGAGGCTCTACCGGAGCAGCAGCGCGAGCAGCTCGTGGGCGTCGACGCCGACAAGGTGCTCGCCGAGCACCTGTTCCTGGCGAACCTTGTGGCGCTGCTCCACAAGGGATGGGACAGGTATTTCAAGGTGCTCGAGTCCGGACCGCCGGCGCAGAGCGTGAAGAAAGCGAGCGTCGAGGTGCTGCTCGATTTCGTGAACGTCCACCGCGAGGACGCTCACGCCAAGGACATCAGCAAGGCGACCGTAGCGGCCCACCACCTTGCCGTCACTGCGTTGGTGGAGGCGCTCGAGCGGCACCTGCAGGATTGAGCATCGAGGAGGCAAGCGCTTGACCGGCCCCCGCCGCCGGGCGACACCCCCGGGTCATGCGGCTCTACCAGATGCACTACTCTCCCTGGTCCGAGCGGGCCCGGTGGGCCCTCGATCACCACCACCTGCCCCACGAGCGGATCGAGCACGTCCCGATCCTCGGAGAGCCGCTGCTCCGCGTCGCCACCCGCCGCCCCCTCGGCAAGCTGTCCGTGCCCCTGCTCGTCGACGGCGACCAGGTGGTGCTCGGCTCCCTCGCCATCGCCCGCCACGCCGAGCAGAAGGGCTCCGGCGAGCCCCTCTTCCCCCCCAACGAGGACGAGGCCATCGAGCGCTGGAACCAGACCGGCGACGGGCTCCTCGACGCCGGGCGCATCCTGGTCACCCACAAGGTCCTCTCTGACCCGGAGGCGCAGCGGGAATCCACCCCCGCCTTCGTCCCCGAGGCGCTCAAGGGGGCGGTCGCCTCCGGGACCGGCGCCGTCGCCGCGCTCCTCGCCCGCAAGTATGGATTCTCCGGGGTCAGCGACGCCACCGCACGGACCCAGGCCCGCGAGGGGCTCCTGGCGCTCCGGGCCGCCCTCGCCTCCGGGCGCCGGCACCTTGTTGGTGAGCAGTTCTCCTACGCGGACCTGCTGATGGCCGCCTCCCTCCAGTTCCTCCGGCCGGTGGCGGACCTCTACATGCCCATCGGCCCCGCCACCCGCCGCTGCTGGAGCAACCCGGACCTGGCCGACGAGTTCGCCGATCTCCTGGCCTGGCGCGATCAGGTCTACGCCGAGCAGCGAAAATAACCCCGGCCGGTAGCGCTCCGCGGGCGCCCCCACCCGGGCGATGACCTGATCGAGCGCCTCGTCCGCGCGCCGCAGCAGCTCCTCCAGCGTCCCCTCGTTGTGGATCACCAGGTCCGCCTGCCGGATCTTCTCGGCCAGCGGCATCTGCGAGGCCACCCGCGCCCTCGCTTCCTCCTCCGTCGCCCCGTCCCGCTCCCGGGTCCGCCGTAGCTGCTCTTCTTCCGTGGTCCCCACCACCACCAGCGGCCGGAAGGCGTCGGCGAGCCCGTTCTCGATCAGCAGCGCCGCCTCGTAGCACACCAGCGGCTCCCCCTGCTCCGCCAGCCGCGCCACCGCCTCGTGGGTCGCCGCCCCGATGCGCGGGTGGGTGATCGCGTTGAGGATGGCTCGCTGGGACGGGTCACCGAAGACCCTCGCGGCCAGGGCCTTCCGATCCAGCTCGCCGGAGGGGAGCAAGATCCCGGGGCCGAAGGCCTCGATCAGGGCGGCGAGGCCCGGGGTCCCGGGCTCGACGATCTGCCGGGCGATCTGGTCCGCGTCCAGCACGGGGACCTTCCGCTCCGCGAAGCGCCTGCCCACGGTGCTCTTGCCGCTCGCGATGCCTCCGGTGAGGCCAAAAACCCACGCCATGCCCCGCATTATGCACACACAGGGCCGTCGCCGGGGGATAGAGTAGCCGGCCATGCGAGGGGTCAGGCTTCTTTCGGTTACGGGCGTGGCGCTGGCGCTGGTGGGTTCTCCGGGGGAGGCCTCGGCGAGGAAGACCGGGCAGAAGGATTACTTCCTGGACCCTCCGGCGGCGGGGCTCTGGGCGCACCTGGACGCGATCACCATCGGCACCCAGGCGTCCCTGGAGCACCGGCTGGAGGTGGACGGCGACATCACCATGCTGGTGACGCGGCTGTCGGGGCTGGCGTCGCTGGGCTACGCGGAGACCGCGGCCCACGCGGACTTCCGGGTGGCCCTCTTCACCGTCGGCGGCAGCGTCGGCTACCGCCGCGCCTGGCGGAACTTCGCCCTGCCCAACGACGTGGACAACACCGCCAAGATCCGCCGGGAGATGGACAAGGGCGAGAGCCCCTTCGAGCGCAACGCGATCAACTGGCCCTGGGCCGAGGGGCGCATCCGGGCGGTCATCCCCCTGGAGAGCCTGTGGCTGGTCACCAACGGGGCGCTGCGCCACGAGGGCGGCCCGGGCAACGCCTTCGACTGGTTCCACACCAACGTCCACGACGGCGGCCTGCTGTGGCGCGCCGACGCCACCCTCTTCGTGCGCCACGAGGACTACGGCGCCATCGGCCCTGCCATCCGCTACATGCGCTACCCCAAGAAGGGCCAGCAGGTCGACGAGATCGCCTACGGCTTCACCCTCGGCACCCGCCCCGGGTGGCGCCGCAAGATGGACCTCTTCCTCTTCCAGTTCCTCACCGTCCCGACCAGCGACGAGTTCGGCTTCCACGTGCTGCGCGTCCCCTTCTACACGATGCTCATCTACCGGGCCTCCTTCGGCCTCTCCCTGCCCCCCAGCCCCTACTTACGCGGGTGTTTCCGGGTCACCCGGGCCAGTGCTTTTGCAGCTTGAGCGCGCTGCGGAGCTGGCGCAACGCGGCCAGGTCCAGGGCGGCTATCCGGACGCGACGCTCTGGCGTCACCTCGATGGCCAGCAGTTCACACAGGTCGAGGATCGCTTCCCTGGCTCCGGTGAGCGCTTCTTCCTCGGCGAGTCGCCGCGCTTGCGCCTCTTCCTTGACCTTCGCTTCTGCCGCGCGCCTCGCCTCCTCGGCGACGCGGCGCGCCTCCGCTTCCGCCTTCGCCTTCGCCTCCGCGCGCTGCTTCTTCCCTGTCTCTGCTTCCTCTTTTGTCGGCAGACGCTCCTTCCCTTCCTTATCCCTTGTCAGGCGGATCTCTCCCCCCTCTTCCCGCCACCAAACCCCCATCACCTCGCTGTACACGGGTCCAGCGCCCGCGTACACGCGCTCCAGCCGCGCTCCCTCTCCCTTCCGGTACACCTGGAACACCTCCGCCCCCTTCGCCGGGCTTCCTCCTTTTGCTGCAAGGAGATCCACCAGAAGAAGCTCCTCCACGCCCAGCACCGTGTATTTTTCGGGCGCGTCCTCGTAGTCCTTCTTCCAGTTCGACCGCGAAACGAGCTCCACCGCCAGCACGGGCACGGGCATCCCTTCCTGGTACGCGGGCCACCGCTCGAAGGTCAGATCCTCCGGGATGCACGGCAGCAGGTAGGCATCGGGGCGCACGCCCACGCGCTGATCGTCTTCCCGGAGGAGCATGTCCTGCTCGGAGCCCACCAGCCACGCTTTTCCTTCCTCCTTGACCCACTGCTCCATCGACGAGAGCAACGCCCGGAGCACCAGAAGCGTCTGATAGGAGATACCCACTTCGTCGTCTTCCTCGGGGAGATACCAGCGTGAAAGGTCCGCAGGCCACAGGGAAGAAGAGGCCGCTGGAGGGATCGTGGACTCCGGAGGAGAGGTGAGAGGAGAGACCGCCGGAGAAGCCATGAGAGGAAAAAATCTAACCGGACCATGGAAAATCGTCAAGCGTAGGAGACCTCACCCCCACAGCCACGGCAGGCAGACCCGGCCAGGGGCGAGGCCCCAGGGAGCCGGGCAGTTACAACGCTCTTGCATCAGGGAATTTTCCTTGCGGGGCTGCCCCGCTGACGCTATCACTTCATCATTCGTTGAAGTGAACCACTTCGAAAGGAAGAAGGACATGAGCGAGCACACGATCCACGAGGGGCACGAGCACACCCACGGTCTGGGCTGCGGGCACACGGCGATCCAGCACGAGGGGCACACGGACTACCTGCACAACGGGCACCTGCACCACGCGCACGACGGGCACATCGACGAGCATGTGCTGGCGGTGGGGGGGGCGAACCCTGCGGCCTGCACGCCGGGGCATGCCTGCGGGGCGCACGGGCAGGATCACGCCCACGGCCCCGGGTGCGGGCACGAGGCGGTGCCCCACGGCGACCACACGGACTACCTGGTGAACGGGCACCTACACCACCCGTGCAGCGGCCACTGCGACGACCACGGGCCGGTGACGGTAGGCTGAGCCGGGGTCAGGGGGCGGGGGCGACCTTGTGCTGGCGCTCGCCGAGGAGCTGGATCCAGCGGCGGACGGACCCGACGAGGACCAGCAGCACGCAGGCGAGGAGGGTGCTGGTGACCAGCAGGTTGATGCGGCCCACGGTGGCGGTCTCCGGGGCGCGGGTCATGGGGAGGTAAAGCTCCTGGATGGCGCGGAGCCCCGCGGTGGTCGTGGTGGTGCCGACGAAGCACAGCGGCAGCAGCGTGACCAGCGCGTGGACGGGGCGGGCGGCGCCCTTGAGGATGAGCGTGGTGCCGATGCACAGCGCGGTCATGGCGAGGAGCTGGTTGGCCACGCCGAACATGGGCCAGATGGTCTGGATGGATCCGGTGAGGATGAAGTAGGCCCACCCGCCGACGATGAGCCCGGTGGAGAGCACCGCCCCGGGGAGCCAGGAGGGGTCGGCGAAGCGAGGGAAGGCGCGGCCGCCGAACTCCTGGAGCAGGAAGCGCCCGATGCGGGTCCCCGTGTCGATGGTGGTCAGCACGAAGAGCGCCTCGAACATGATGGCGAAGTGGTACCAGTAGGCCAGCAGCGTCTTCATCCCGGGGAGGCCGGAGAAGATGCGGGCCATGCCGATGGCCAGCGACACGGCGCCGCCCATCCGGGCGGCCACCACCTCGTTGGCCGCCCTGGACAGCTCCGGGAGGTCGCTCACGGGGATGCCCATGCGCAAGAAATCCGCCTCGGTCAGCTCGCTGGCGTGGGGAGAGGCCGGGTCGACGCTGTAGCCCAGCGCCGCCAGCGCCCGGTTGGACAGGTGCAGCGCCGCGGACGCCTTGAGGGTCGCTCCGGGGCGCTCCGCCAGGGAAGTCGCCGGCTCCCCCGGCTTCAGCCCCAGGGCCTTGCGGTCCTGCTCGGTCATCGCCCCGTCGAGCCGGGCCAGGTCGCCGGCGGAGGCCGCGAGGCCCTTGCCGCCGGAAGTGGGGGAGGCCACCACGGCGATCTTCGGGTCCGTGTTGATGGCGAAGTAATCCGGCGGCGGCAGCGCCGAGGCAGCGATCAGGGCGGTGATGCCCACGAGGCCCTCCATCAGCATGGCGCCGTAGCCGATGGGACGGCAGTCGGTCTCCCGGTCGATCATCTTGGGGGTCGTGCCGCTGGCCACCAGCGAGTGGAAGCCGCTGATGGCTCCGCAGGCGATGGTGATGAAGACGAAGGGGAAGAGGGTTCCTGGCACCACCCGCCCGAACTCCTGGCCCCCGACCACCACGCTCTTGCCCCGGATCTCGTTGACCAGCGGCATCTCCACCGCCGGGTTCACCAGGAGGATCCCCAGCACCAGCAGGGCGATGGTCCCGATCTTCAGGTAACTCGACAGGTAATCGCGGGGGCACAGCAGCATCCACACCGGGAGCACGCTGGCGACGAAGCCATAGGCCGCGATGGCCAGCGTCAGCGACGTCCTCGACAGCCGGAACGCCTCCCCCAGCGCGCTGTCCTGGACGAACTTCCCGGCGATCAGCGCCGCGAGCAGCAGCACCACGCCCCCGGCGCTGGCCTCCTTGATCCCCTGGGCGCTCCCGCCGCGGATCTTGTAGATGTAGAGCCCCATGCCCAGGGCGATGGGGATCGACGCCCCGATGGTGAACACCCCCCAGGAGGACTCCGCCAGCGCCTCCACCACCACCTTCCCCAGCCCCGCCAGCGCCACCACCACGATGAAGAGGATCGACAGCCCCGTCAAGAATCCGAGGAACGGCCCCAGCTCCTCGTGGGCGATCTCCGCCAGGCTGCGGCCCCGGTGGCGCACGGACCCCACCAGGATCACGAAATCCTGCACCGCCCCCGCCAGCACCACCCCGAACAGCAGCCACAGGTACCCGGGCAGGAACCCGAACTGCGCCGCCAGCACCGGACCGATCAGCGGCCCCGCCCCGGAGATCGCCGCGAAATGATGGCCGAACAGCACCCACCGGTTCGTCGGATGGAAGTTCTGCCCGTCGTTCAGCTCGTGGGAAGGCATCCTCCGGGCGTCGTCCAGCGCCAGCACCCTCGCCGCGATGAAGGCCGAGTAGTAGCGATAGCCCAGCGCCAGCACCGCCAGCGCCGTCAGCATCCACCAGATCGCGTGCATCCCTGTCTTATCGCACGCCCCTCTCCGCTCGCGGTACCCCTTCCCTGGGTTCTTCTTGTCCTGCCCTTGCTGGCGGCCTGCACTCCCGCCCCGGACCCGTCCCCCGCCCCGGACCTGCCCCC
>CAZSDX010000211.1:0-10986 GCA_964605685.1 uncultured Polyangiaceae bacterium | reverse complement strand
GCAGGAGGCGGCGACGAGAGCGCTGGCGGCGGCGACGCGGCCTCGCCTCTTCGCGACCGGGGGGGTCACGGGGCGAGGAGGGGGGGCCACGCCAGCGGCCGGGGGCTCTCCCCCCGGGGTCGGTTTCCTGCCCCTGGTTCCCAATTTTCACCTGGGCCTGGTGCTGACCTTCCCGATCTACGATCCGGTGCTGGCCGCCCGCGTCGAGGCATCGAGGGCCCGGGAGGCTGCCCTGCGCCACGAGCTGGAGGCGGTCCGTCTCCAGCAGCTCACCGCCGCCCGCCAGAGCCTGGGGCTGGTCCGGGTGACGGACGAGGTCCTGCCGGCCATCGAGCGCTCGGCCAGCGCCGCGGCGGCGAACGCGGAGCAGGCGGAGGCGCGCTACAAGGTGGGTCTGGGGACCGTGACCGAGGTGGCGGAGGCCGAGGCCCTTCGCGTGGAGGCGGAGCTGCTGGTGGTGCTGGCCCGGTTCGACGCGCGCAGGGCCCGCGCCTCCCTCAAGCAGGCGCTCTCGGACCGGGAGGCTTCCTGGTGAAAAAATACATCGTCCGCCTCGCGCTGCTCCTCCTGCCCGGGCTCGTCCTCGTGGGCTTTGGCGCCCTGTACGCCCGGAGCCAGCGGGCCGTCAGCACCAGCAGCCTCGCCGACGAGCCCCGCGGCGTCACCGCGATCGCCGTCGAGCAGACCTCGTACCGCCCCTCGCGCCGCTACGTCGGCACCCTCCAGCCCTGGCTGCTGGCGAGGCTGGGCCCCCAGATGATCTCCGCCTACGTCGAGGACGTCCGGGTGCGCCCCGGGGACCGGGTGAAGAAGGGGCAAGTCCTGGCCACCCTCGACTGCCGGAAGGCCTCCGCCGCCAGCCGGAGCGTCGCCCTGGAGGCCCGCGCCCTGGAGACCCGGCAGAAGGCCCTGTCGAACGAGGCGGCCCGGATCCAGAAGCTCCTGGAAGGGGGGTACGTCTCCGAGAACGAGGTGGAGCAGAAGCAGGCCCGGAGCGCCACCGAGCAGGCGCACCTCCTGGCGCTGCGCGCCCAGCTCGTCGGCAAGGCCATCGAGGCGGAAGACTGCGTCCTGCGGGCTCCCTTCGACGGGGAGGTGAGCGAGCGCTCCGCCGATCCTGGGGCCTTCGTCCGCCCCGGGGGCTCCCTGGTGGTGGTGCTGGACCGGAGCACCGTCCGCCTGGTGCTGGAGGTTCCCGAGGGGGATCACGACGCCGTGGCCCCCGGGGTCTCCGCTCGTATCCGCCTGCTCTCTGGCGCCGGGGAGCTGTCCGGCGAGGTGGCGCGGCGCTCCCCCGCCGCGGATCCGGGGACGCGCACGATCCGGGTCGAGATGGATATCAAGGATGCGGAGCGCCGCCTCCCGGTCGGGACCACCGCGGAGGTGACCGTGGACGTGGGGGAGCCGGCTCCGGCGCTCCGTGTCCCGGTGACCGCGGCGAGGGTCCGCGGCCCCAGGGCCACCCTGTTTACCCTGGAGGGGAGCGTGGCGAGGCGGGTGAGCGCGAAGGTCCTGGGGGAGGTGGGGGGGAGCCTGTTCCTGGAGCCGACGCCGGAGGTCAAGGCGCTGGTGGTCACCGAGGGGCGTTCGCTCCTGTCGGATGGCGACCGGGTGATCGTCAAGATCGAGCAGCAGCGGGAGGCCCGGTGACCCGCCTCGCCCTGAAGAACCCGCTGGCCGTGCTGATGGCCTGCGTCGCGCTGCTGGTCTTCTCCGCGGTCGTGACCCCGCGGATGAGCATCGACACCTTCCCGGAGCTGACGCCCCCGGTGCTCGTGATCGGGACCCAGGTCCCCGGCATGGGCCCCAAGGACGTGGAGAAGACCATCACCTGGCGCCTGGAAAAATTCGTGAGCGCGACCCCGGGGATCGATCACGTGCAGAGCGTGAGCCGGGGAGGGCTGAGCGTCATCTACGTCTGGCTCAAATGGGGGACGGATCTGAGCGCGGCGCAGACCCTGGTGCAGCAGCAGGTCGCCTTCGCCATGTCCTCCGTCCCCAAGTCCCTGGGGGTCGTCCCTCCGTTCGTGCTCCAGTACGATCCGTCCAACGCTCCGGTGATCCAGATCGCGGTGTACGGCGGTGGCCTGAGCGGACCGCAGCTCTATGATCTCGCGGCCAACCAGATCGCCCCGCAGATCGAGGGGATCCAGGGGGTGGCCAGCGCCTCCCCGAACGGGGGGCGAGAGCGGCAGATCAACGTCGTCGTCGACCCCGTCCGCGCCGCCGCGCGGGACGTGACGGCGGCGGAGATCTCCGCCGCCGTCAACCTCGCCAACACGCTCCTCCCCTCCGGCAAGCTCATCTCTCCGGATTTCGACGCCAACGTCTACACCGACGCGGTCCCCAGGCGCATCGACGAGATCGGCCGCGCCGTGGTGAAGGTCGTCGACGGCCGCCCGGTGCTGGTCCAGGACGTCGCCCGGGTCGAGGACGGTGGGGCGCCGGACACCCAGTACGTCTCCATCAACGGGGAGCCCGCGGTTTACCTCAACGTGCTCCGCGTCCCGGGGGGTAACGTCCTGCGGATCGTCGACGAGGTGAAGCGCTCCATCGGAGGGCTCCGGGGGCTGCCTCCGGGCCTGCGGGTCGAGCCCATCTTCGATCAGTCCACCTTCGTCCGGGGCACCTTCCACGGGCTCCAGAAGGAGATCCTCCAGGCCCTCTTCCTGGTCGCCCTGGTGATCCTCTTCTTCCTCCAGAGCCTCCGGTCGGTGCTGGTGGCGTGCATCGCCGTGCCGGTCTCCTTCGCCGCCATCCTGCTGGTGCTCTCCGTCGCGGGCCAGACCCTCAACGCGTTCACCCTCGGCGGCCTCACCCTCGCCATGGGGCCTCTGGTGGATATCAGCGTGGTCGTCCTGGAATCGATCCACGTCAAGCAAGCCGAGGGGAAGGGGCGGCTCATGGCGGCCCTGGAGGGCGCCCGCGCGGTGGCTGTCCCGGCCCTGTCCGCCACGCTCGCCACCGTGGCCGTGCTGCTCCCTGTCGTGCTCCTCCACGGCCTGGCCCGCCGCCTCTTCGCCCCCCTGGCCCTCACCGTCGCCGCCGCCATGTTCGCCGGCTACCTGGTCAGCATGACCGTGACCCCGGTCGCCTGCCGTTATTTCCTCGGCGAGCACCGCGGAGGAGGCTCCTTCCTCGAAGGCGTCGCCGGCCTCCTTCGGCGCCAGGTCCACCGCGTCGCCGACGGCTACGCCGCCATCCTCGCCCGGGTCCTCCCCCGGCGTTCCTGGATCTTCGCCGCCGTCGCCGCCATGGTCGCCGCGAGCGTCTGGCTCGCCGTCCGCCTGCCCAGCACCTTCTTCCCCGAGATCGACGAGGGTATGGAGCGCGTCTACGTCCGGTTCGCCCCGGGCACCTCCCTGGAGGACGCCTCCGCCCGGATGGATGAGATGGCGCAGCTGCTCCGCCGGCAGCTGCCCCCCGGGTGCGTCGAGCTGGTCCTGGTCAACGTAGGAGCCCCCGGCAAGGCGCGCTCCGCCATGAACAGCCCCAACCTGGGGCCCCACATGGGCTTCATCCGGGTCGCCCTCGCGCCCCCGGAGCGGCGCGCCCTCGACCAGCGCGAGGTCGCCGACCGCATGCGCGCGCTGCTCACCAAGGCGTACCCCGGGGTCGAGTTCCTCCAGTGGCCGGGCGGCCTGGTCGCCAGCGTCTTCTCCGGCGGCTACATGGCCCCGCTGGTCGTCGAGGTGCAGGGCGAGGATCTGGACGAGCTCGCCGAGCGGTCCAGGAAGATCGCCGAGGTGGCGCGGACGGTCCCCGGTGTCCGCGATGTGCGCCTGTCGATGGAGCTGGAATACCCGGAGATCCGCGTGACGACGGACCGCACTCTCGCCGGCATGGTGGGCGTCTCTGCCCGCGGGGTGGCCCAGGCCACCCTGGACGCCACCCTCGGCAACATCAACGCCCCCTCGGTCTGGATCGACGAGAGCAACGGCCAGTCCTACTACGTGGTCACCTCCTACGACGGCGCGGCGGTGAACGACCCCGACTCCCTCGCCCGTATCCCCGTGAGCGCCGTCCGGGGTAAGCCCATCGAGCTGGGGAATTACGGGCGCGTCGAGCGCGCCTTCGGGCCCGTCGCCATCGAGCGGGACGGGATGACCCGCGCCGGCCTGGTGATGATGCAGACCGAGGGCCGGGACATCGGGAGCGCCGCCGCCGACCTGGAGCGGCGCCTCGCGGAGGACCCCCGCACCCGCGGCGTCCGCTACCGCTTCGTCGGCCAGGTCGACCTGATGCGCACCACCTTCGGCGGCCTCGGCCTCGCCGTCTCCCTCGCCATCATGGTCGTCTTCATGGTCATGGCGGTCCAGTTCCGCAGCCTCCGCCTCCCCTTCGTGATGCTCTTCACCATCCCCGCCTCCCTGATCGGCATCGTCGCCGCCCTCATGGCCGCCGGCCAGGGCTTCAGCGTCACCGCCCTCATGGGCATCCTCATGGTCATCGGGATCGCGGTCTCCAACGGCATCCTGCTGGTGGATCACGCCCGCGGCGGCCTGGCCCGCGGCGCCGATCGCTTCGACGCCATCGTCGAGGCCGGCCGCGCCCGCTTCCTCCCCATCGCCATGACCAGCCTCGCCACCATCGTCGGCCTTCTGCCCACGGCCCTTGGGCTGGAGTCGGGCGCCGAGTCCAACCGCCCCCTGGCCCTCGCCGTCGTCGGCGGCCTCACCTCCTCCTCGCTGATCTCGCTCTTCCTGGTCCCCGCCGTGTTCACCCTCCTCGCCGCGCCGCCCGCCCACGACGAGGCCGACGCCCTGTGAGCCTTGCCCTCCTCACCCCGGGGGGTCCGGGAACGAGGGCCCCCAGGCGACCCCCGCGGCGACCCGGGCGAGGAGATCCCCCAGGAGCCGGGCCTCCTCTTCGCTGAAGGCGTCCGCGTGGTGCGAGTCCAGGTCCAGCACCGCCCGGAGCGAGCCCCCGGCGAGCACCGGCAGCACCAGCTCCGACCGGGTGGCGTCGTCGCAGGCGATGTGGTCAGGGAAGGTACGAACATCGGGGACCAGCAGGGCGCGCCGCTCCCGGGCGCAGGCGCCGCAGACGCCCCGGTCGAAGGGGATGCGGAGGCAGCCCATGGGGCCCTGGTAAGGGCCGACGGTCAGCAGGCGCTCCCCGGTGCGCCGGTAGAACCCGCACCAGCTCGCCTGGGGGAGCGTATGGAAGAGCAGGCTGGCGAGGGTGGCCAGGGCGGCGATCTCGTCGGTCTCCCCGGCGAGGGCGGCCTCGATGGCGGGGAGGGCCCCGGCGAGGCGGGCGGCGCGCTCGTCCGGGGGGAGCAGCAGGCCCCGGGGGAGGGCAGGGAGGGGGATTCCTTCGCTCACCGGATCACCTCAGGGCGATGCCCGGGACGACGCGGGGGGCCAGCACCCCGGGCTCGCCGCTGCTGGTGCCGAGGATCCCGTGCTCGTTGGAGCCCCAGCAGAGCACCCGCCCGTCGCGGCGCAGCGCGCAGGAGAACCCGTCACCGAGGGCGAGGTCGACGGCGCCGGCGACGCCGGGCACCTCGGTGGCCTCGGTACCAGAGGGGAGGATCCGGTCGAGCGCCCAGGACCAGGGGCCGCCCCGGAGCAGGTCGCCCCAGCAGGCGACGGTGCCCTCCTTGCGGAGCGCGCAGCCGAGCCGGTCGCCGACCCGGACCCGGATGGCCTCGGTGAGCCCGCGGACCACCGTGGGCGGCGCCGGGAGGTCGCCGGTCTTGCGGGGGAGATCACCCCAGCAGAAGGCCTGCCCGAGGGTGCCCAGGGCGCAGCCGGTGTTCGCCCGGGCGGAGACCTGGGTGAGCAGCCCGGGGAGCGGTACCCGGCTGATCTCGTCGCCGGACCAGCAGAGCACGTCCGCCTCGAAGCTGACGGCGCAGGCGTGGCCGTCGCTGACGGAGATGGAGCGGATCGGCGGCAAGGAGGACAGGCGCACGACGCCCCGCTCGTCGCGGAGGGCGGCGGGGATCGCCTCGCCCCAGCAGTACACCTCGTCGTCGACGGAGACGACGCAGAGGGGGTTGTCCGCCAGGGAGCGGGCGGGGACGGGGAGCGGCAGGCGCTCGGGGCGGTGAGGGCGAGGATCGCGCGAGGTCAGCCCGAGCTGCCCCTGGGCGTTGGAGCCCCAGCAATGGACCTCTCCCCCCTCCAGCAAGGCGCAGGCGTGGTCCGTTCCGGCGGCGATCTGGCGGGCCCCGTCGAGGGGAACCTCCACCGGAGCCCGGGGGGAGGGCGAGGCCACGCCGTCGCCGAGCTGCCCCCTGCCGCCGACCCCCCAGCACTGGATCCGGCCGCCGGAGCCGAGCCCGCAGGCGTAGGAGGGACCCACCGCGATCTGGGGCTCCACCGGGGCTGGATCACCCCGGGGGGCGGGCGCCGCGCCCGGCAGCGAGGCCCCCAGCAGCGGGAGCCTGGCGCGAGGCTCCGGGTGGGAAGCGCGCTGCCTCGGGGCGCCGCAGCCCAACGTGGCCACCAGCAGAGGCACGAGCGCGAGCATCCTCATCACGCTCACTATAGCCGGAGGTCGCGGGGTGTTCCAGCCAGGCGTCCCGGAGAAAAGGGAGGGCAGGATGGGAAATGAGCCGTGGTATACCGGTGGGCACCCGGAGGCGACATGGGGCTGCTCAAGACCGACAAGTTCAAGCCGACGATTTTTGTGGGACTCGGGGGCAACGGCGGCAAGACCGTCAACCTCCTCGGCGCCAAGCTGCGGAGGCATCCTCACTGGGAGCGCATCCGGTCGATGACCCACTTCGTCGCCATCGACACCAACAAGGACGACCTCGACAAGCAGAAGAACATCGCGCCAGATTGCCGCTTCCTGGTGTCGGCCTTCGACCGGCGCGCCTACGTGGCCCGCAAGCGGGGCCAGGGCGAGCTCCCGGAGGATCCCCTCGTCACCCAGTGGATCCACCCCGACTACCAGTTCCGCGGGGCCCAGGGCGCCGGCGCCGGCCAGATCCGCGTCGAGAGCCGCCTGGGCCTCTATTACAACCTGGAGGACGACGCCCGCGCCGGCATCCGCCGCAAGTTCGTCGACCTGCTCCACCAGTCCACCAGCCGCGATAACCCCTGGCGCGACAACGAGGACAAGGTCATCCAGGTGATGATCTACGCCTCCGTCGCCGGCGGCACCGGCTCCGGCGGGTTCCTCCCCATGGCCTACCTGATCCGGGAGATGATCCACGATTTTGGCTGGGGGCGCCCCAACATCGTCGGCGTGCTGTCGCTCCCTACCACCTTCCTCGACAAGGTGAAGCCCCAGCTCCACGCGGACATCATGGCCAACGGCTACGCCGCCCTCAAGGAGCTGGAGTTCCTCACCCGCCAGCTCGGCTACGAGGGCGGCGCCGGTGAGATCGAGTTCCACTACGACCCCGGCGCCCGGGATCGCTCCCGCCAGTTCGTCCAGGATCGCCCCTTCAGCCTCGTCTACCTCATCGACCGCCCCGCCGAGGTCTCCATCGACCGCTACGAGCACGCGGTCGCCGACGCCAGCTACCTCCAGATCTTCTCCCCGCTCCTCGGCGCCCAGGCCGGCGAGTACGACAACTACGACAAGCACCAGAAATCGCTGGCTCTCGGCCACTTTGCCGTCAACTACGCCGCCTTCGGCACCGCCCTGCTCCACCTCCCCCGCCGCGACCTGGTGCGTTACTCGGGCCTCCGCTACGTCGCCCGCGCCTTCCGCGAGTTCCTCTGCTTCGGTGGCGACGACCCCCAGTTCCGTGTCCCCTACGGCGACCCCGCCTTCGAGCGCCTCGACCAGCAGCAGAAGGACAAGGTCGCCGACGACCGCTTCGAGGCCTACGTCGCCTGGCGCGCCGGCGTCGAGGAGCAGGCCGACGAAAAGGGCGTCTTCTCCGCCATCTGGGCCCAGACCGGCGCCCAGAGCAAGCCCCTCGCCCAGGCCTTCCTCCAGCGGCTCCAGGGCGTCTATGGTCGCCTCGACGAGCTGGTCCAGATCCCCGACATCGAGCGCCAGGCCATCAACCCCGGCAACCCCTCCATGGCCCGCTCCCTCGCCGTGCTCCGCAAGGAGTACGCCGACTCCCGGACCCGGGTCCGCGGCTTCCTGGAGGCGCAGACCACCGACCTCCGCACCGGCCGCTTCTTCAGCGCCTTCTTCAAGGACCTGGAGGTCAACCCCATCGCCCAGCGTCTCTTCCTGATCCGGCTGCTGCGCCACCCCTTCATCCTCCCCTTCGAGGACCCTTCCGAGGGCGAATTCCTCCGGGTGGATGGGGCCAGGGTCGACCTGGATGGATCCCTGGTCCAGGACGAGATCAACCGGCTGGAGGCGGAGCTGGTGCGCACCGCCAACCAGGGGGTGCTCAAGCGGTTCATGGACGCGGAGAACAAGGATTTCCAGGCGGCCAAGCTGAGGGCGGTGCGCAAGTACGACGAGCTGGCGCAGGACCACCGGGAAGACCTGCGGCGCTACTTCTGGCGCTCCTTCGAGGCGGAGCTGCGCCAGGTGGCGGGGTCGATGCTCGGGGCGTTCCGCAAGGTGGCGGAGATCGCCGACGAGCAGGCGAGGCTCGCGGAGGCGGAGTGCGAGCAGTTCCGCCGGGACCCCGGGGCCATCGCCGACTCGGACGTGGCCCAGTACTACCTGGACGCGGAGGCGCTGCGCGACGACCGGCGGCAGGAGCGGCTCTGGCACCTCTTTTACCTGCACAACCTCGACCGGGCCTCCTACTTCGACGCCCGGGAGATCTTCGCCGTGGTGACCGGCGCCTTCACGCCTTCCCGGGATCCGGACGGGCGGGTGCGGTCCCGGGACGCGAGCGAGATCGTCCGGTTGGTGAGGAGCGAGCTGGGGTCCGTTGCTACCCGGATCTACACCCAGGCGCTGGTGGATCTCCGCCTCGACCTCTCCTCGGCCCTGGACCTGGAGCAGCGCTACGTCACGCTGCTCGACCGGGGCGCAGACCTGGGGGAGCTGCGCCGCCTCGGGCGCCTGGACGACGAGCTGAAGTCCATCGCCGCCGATCAGGTCGAGAAGGGCATCGAGGACCGCCTCAAGCGCCTGTCCGCCGACTGCGCGCTGCTGGCCCACATCGACCAGACCCGCCGCGACGACCCCACGGTGACGCCCGCCAACGTGCTCTACGCGGGGCTGGCGGACCGCTTCCTCACCGACGAGCGAGGCGCCCTCGGGACCATCCTCAAAAACGTGGTCGGCGGCATCAACTTCGTTTCCGGCTGGGACGACCCGGACGCGCTGGTGCTCTACCGGGGGCTGCTCGGCGTCCCGATCTACTGGTTCCGCAACGTGGAGGCGCAGCTCGCCCCCAGCTACCGCTCGGTGCTGGCCCGCGCGGGGCGCTCCTACCCGCTCCACATCGAGGCCTCCTGGGAGCCCACCGCCACCCAGCCTGGCCTCCCGGACCTCGACCCCCTGGAACTCAAGCGCCGCCGCGAGCAGGAGGCCGCCGAGGCCGCCGCCCGCAAGGAGCGTGACGCTCGCAACGACCGGATCCGCGCCTTCGTCCAGGCGTGGTTGGTGGGCTCCGTGGTCGAGGACGGCGATACCCTGGCCTGGTCCTACATGGGCGCCCGGGGGCCCCTGGCCGCCGAGCGTGCCCAGGCGTTCCTTGCCTTCGAGGCCCTGGACCCGACGCTGCGCGCCGACCTGGAGGACGAGGCCCGCAAGGCCTGGAAGCAGCGCTACGCCGACCGCCGCACCCGGGACACGCTCCGGCAGGAGGCCCAGGCGATGCTGGCCCGGGTCAAGGGGGGCTTCGCCCGGGCGCTGGCCGAGCGCAACGACAGCGAGAAGAACTTCCTGGCAGAGGTGCGGGCGGTCCTGGAGGCCATGGACGGAGAGCTGGGGGCCTGACCGGTGGCTACCCCGTCGATCCTCGTCGGCGTCGATCCCCTGGGGCACGCGGTTCTCGACCGGGTGACCCGCTCCCTCTCGGAGGATGAACCCTCCGTTCGCTACCTCCGGGGGCCCATCGACGCCCTTGAAGTCCAGCTCATCAAGGCCCTCGACGAGCTCCTCCAGGCGGGCCGCGTCGCCGGCGACGACCGCCAGGTCCGCCTCGACCTCTTCGTCTTCTGCGAGGTCAACGCGCTGCCCGAGGGCGGCCTCGTCTCCCTCTGCCAGCGCCTCACCGGCGTGGTCAACGGCCGCTACGCCGTCATGTTCCCCCCGGATCTCCCCCCCGGCCAGCGCAACGCCGCCCTCCACCTCGTCGCCGTCGTCCCCGCCCTGGGCGGCCAGCCCGAGGCCCAGCAGGCCATCGCCCGCCTCGCTGACCTCGAGCGCTGGTCCCGGCAGGCCCCCACCCTCGCTCGCGTCTGGCTCCTCTCCCGCCACACCATCGCCGGCACCCTCAGCGAGGACGGCCTCATCGCCAGCTGCGCCGCCTTCGCCGTCGCTGGCATCGAGCTCCGTCAGGCTCCTCTGGTCAGCCAGCGCCTTGCCCACCTCGACGAGGACGGACGCTTCGGCCTCCTCTCCGTTGCCTCCCTTGAAGTCCCCGAGGCTGGCCTCCGCCGCTACGCCCGGGAGCGCGCCGCCCACGACGGCTTCGTCACCCTCGTCGGTCGGGTCACCCGGCAGGTGTCGGATCCGACCCTGGCCGATCAGGCGATCGCTGCCGCGGAGCAGCACCTCTGGTTCGCTCCCTTCGACGAGGGGGAGGTGGCGCAGCGCGTGCGCAGGCTCTCGGCGGACCTCTCCGGGGCGGCCCCGGCGCTCCCGGCAGAGCTGCCGGTAGGGCCCTTCGATGGCGCTGCCGAGGTGAGGGAGCGCTACGGGGTGCTGTTCCGCCCCGCCACCCAGGAGCGGGCGCTGTCCGGGGTGGACACCACGGAGCTGGACGAGACGCTCCGGGCGCTGGGGCGGGTCGAGGCGGACGCGATGGCGGCGGTGACGCGGGGGATGGCGACGCTGCTGACCAGCACGCTGGGGCCGCAGAGCGGGCTGCGGCGGGTGCCGGAGGTGGAGCTGGGGCTGCGGCGGCTGGGGGCCTGGCTCCGGGACGCCGAC
>CAZSDX010000210.1:0-11000 GCA_964605685.1 uncultured Polyangiaceae bacterium | reverse complement strand
GTGGGCGTAGTCGACGATCACCAGCGGATCGAGCGGGCCGCCGGGTGGCCCGCCGGAGGGATCGGCGTCGAGCTGATGATCGAGACGCCGGCGGCGCTGGTCGCCCCCGACGGGAGGCTGGCCCCGCGGTCGCTGGTGGAGGCGGCCCGGGGTCGCTGCGGCGCCGTCCACTTCGGGACCTACGACTACACCGCGGCCTGCGGGATCACCGCGGAGCACCAGCGCCCGGACCACGCCGCCTGCATGCTGGCGCGGGGGCTGCTCCAGGCGAGCCTGGCGGGGACCGGCGTCCGGATCAGCGACGGCGCCACCACCCTGCTCCCCACCGCCCCTCACGCGGCCAGCGGCCCGCTGACGGATGCCCAGCGGGAGGAGAACGAGGTGGCCATCCACCGCGCGTGGAAGCTCCACGTCCGGAACGTCACCCGGGCCCTGGAGGAGGGGCTCTACCAGGGCTGGGATCTCCACCCGGGGCAGCTCCCGGCGAGGTACGCGGCGCTGTACGCGTTCTTCCTGGCCGGGGCGCCGGAGTCCGGGCGCAGGCTCCGGCATTTCGTGGCCAGGGCGGCCCAGGCGACGCAGGTCGGGGGGGTGTTCGACGACGCTGCGACGGGCCAGGGGCTGCTCAACTACTTCCGCCGTGCGCTCTCCTGCGGGGCCATGACCGCGGAGGAGGTCCGGGCCTACAGCGGGCTGGGGCCGTCGGCGCTGGAGGTCCGGTCCTTCGGGGAGCTCGCGGGGCGAGGGGGCGTTTCTTTCGGGGGCTAGTTCCCGTACAAGGTGCGCCCCATGCGCATCGGATACCTGATCGGGCCTGATCTCCGGGACGCTCTCCAGAGCAGTAACCCGGAGGAGCTCCAGGAGCTGCTGGAGGAGTTTCACCCGGAGGATCTGGCGGACCTGGTGGACGAGCTGCCGGAGGAGCTGGCGGCGAAGTTCCTGAAGAAGCTGCCCGCGGAGGACGCGGCGGAGATCTTCGAGCGCCTGGAGGACGAGACGCAGGAGGCCCTGGTCGAGCAGATGGGCCCGGAGTCGGTGGCGCAGATCGCCGCGGAGATGGCGCCGGACGACCGGGTGGAGCTGCTGGAGATGCTGCCGGACCAGGCGAGCGAGGCGATCCTCCAGAACCTGGAGCGGGTGGATCCGGAGGCCGCCGAGGAGGTGGCGCAGATCGACAAGTGGCCGGATCAATCCGCCGGGCGCCTGATGACGACGAACTACGTGTCGGTGCCGCAGAGCTGCACGGTGGCGGAGGCGATGAAGGCGCTGCGGGAGGCACGGGAGGCGGAGACGATCTACTACGTGTACGCGGTGACGGCGGGGCACCGGCTGCTGGCGGTGGCGTCGCTGCGGGACCTGCTGCGGGCCGAACCGGAGGCGCCGCTCTCGGAGGTGGCCACGGAGAACGTGATCAGCGTGCCGCCGACGATGGACCAGGAGGACGTGGCCCGCCGGATGGCCAAGTACGACCTGACGGCGATGCCGGTGGTGGACGAGCGAGGCGCGTTTCTGGGGATCATCACCGTGGACGACGTGATCGACGTGCTCACCGAGGAGCAGTCGGAGGACGTGCAGAAGCTGGGCGGCGTCGAGCCCATCGAGGCGCCCTACTTCGCCACCTCGTTCTTCACCTTCATCCGCAAGCGAGCGTTCTGGCTGCTGGTGCTGTTCGTGGGCGAGTTCTTCACCGGGACGGCGCTTCGCTCCTACGACAAGGTGCTGGAGGCGGTGACCGCGCTGAGCTTCTACGTCCCGCTGCTGGTGTCCACCGGGGGGAACTCGGGGGGCCAATCGTCGTCGCTGATCATCCGGGGGATGGCCGTCGGCGAGATCAAGATGAGCGACTGGTGGCGCGTCCTGGGGCGGGAGGTGGCCCAAGGGGCGGTGCTCGGGCTGATCCTGGCGCTGGTCGGCATGGTCCGGGTGCTCCTCTGGAACGACGGCGCTCGCCTCGCCATCGTCATCGGCGTCACCCTCGTTGGCATCGTCATCATGGGGTGTTCCGTGGGATCGATGCTCCCCTTTCTCCTCAAGCGCGCGGGCTTCGACCCCGCCACCAGCTCCGCCCCCTTCATCGCCAGCCTCGTCGACGTGCTCGGTATCCTGATCTACTTCAACGTCGCCAAGATCCTCCTCAAGGAGGTCATCGACCGCGCCTTGCAGGGCCACGCCCTCGCGGGGGGGGTGCTATAGCGGGGGGATGCCGCCTCCCCCGTTCCAGCGCCACGAGAGCGAGATCCTGCTGACGACGCCGGTCTTCCGGCTTCGCCGCGACCGGGCCTCCCACCCGGTCACCCGCCACACCGGCGACTACTTCGTCCTGGAGTGCCCCGACTGGGTCAACATGGTGGCCCTCACCGAGAACCAGGAGTTGATCCTGGTGCGCCAGTGGCGCCACGGGACGCGCTCCGTCGAGCTGGAGATCCCCGCCGGGATGATCGACCACGGGGAGGCCCCGCTGGAGGCCGCCTCCCGGGAGCTACGCGAGGAGACCGGCTACGAGGCCGCCTCCCTCCGGCTGATCGGCCAGGTCGCCCCCAACGCCGCCTACCAGAGCAACCTCTGCCACACGGCCCTGGCGACCGGCTGCCGCCGGATCCACGAGACCAGCTTCGATGCCGGCGAGGACATCGAGCTGGTGCTGACGCCGCTCCGGGAGGTGCCCGCGCTGGTGGCCTCGGGGCAGATCCGCAACGGGATGGTCATCGCGGGGCTGTTCTGGTGGCTCCAGGCGGAGGGCAAGCTCGGCTGGTGAGGGGGTGGCACCCGCAGCAACCGCGTCTCCGTGTGCTAGGGTGAGGAGGCGATGGTGCTGCACTTCAACACGACGGGCCCGTGCATCCCAGGCGAGCACTTCATGATCCCCCCGGGGCGGAGGCTGGGCCGCGTGCTGGAGCTCATCGAGCAGAAAAAATACTTCGTCCTGCGTGCAGGCAGGCAGGCAGACGGGGAAGACCACGTCGGCCCAGTGGATGGTCCGTCACTTCAACAGGACCGGAAGGTACGAGGCGCTCTGGGTCGACCTCCAGCGCGCCCGGGAGCAGGCCGACCCCTCTCTCGCCTTTCGCACGCTCTTTGGTATCCTGGCTCTGGCGCAGCAGACCCTTCGGGTTCCCTGGTCGCTCCCCGGCGAACCCCAGCAGGAACGATGGCTCAAGGATCCTGCCTCCGCGGTGGCCGATTACCTTCGTTGGATGACCCAGCAGAGCAAGAAGCCGCTGGTGCTGTTCCTGGATGAAGCCGACGGTTTGGTGGGTCGTGCCATGGTATCGTTTCTGACCCAGATCCGCGACCTCTACGTAGGAAGGTCGCTCTCCCCGGCGCCTCACAGCGTCGTTCTCGTCGGTCAGCGCGCCATCCGCGATTATGCCCTCTCGGAAGAGGAACGGCAGACGGTCACCTGGCTGGGCACGACCTCGCCGTTCAACATCACCGCCGAGACACAGACTCTCGAACCGTTCACGGCGAAGGAAGTGAAGGAGCTCTACCTCAAGCACACGAGAGCGACAGGGCAGCCCTGGAGCAAGAAGGCGGTGGTGCTGGCCTACGAGCTGGGTCAAGGGCATCCCTGGTTGACCAACGCGCTCGCCGAGATCTGCGTCGAGAGGCTGGTGCGCGACCGGAGCCTGTGCATCCAGAGCAAGCACATCGAGGCCGCCAAGGAGTGCATGATCCAGGAGCGGCGGACCCACGTCGACTCGCTGATCGCTCGGCTGCACGAGGACCGCGTTCGTCGCGTCCTGGAGCCGATGCTTCTGGGAGATTCCCTGCCGTTCAGCGACATCGATGCGGATCTGCAGTACGTGGCGGGGCTGGGGTTGATCCGGTTGCACCAGGGCCAGTGGCGCATCGCCAACCCGATCTACCGGGAGATCCTCCCCAGGGTGCTGAGTTTCGCGGCGCAAACTTCGCTCCCTCACCAGACGAGCTGGTACGTCAAGAAGAACGGGACGCTGGACCTCCCGAAGCTGATGGCGGCGTGGCAGGAGTTCTGGCGCGAAGACGGCCACCTCGCCGCCGAGGGATTTCGCTACAAGGAGGCCGGCCCCCACCTCCTGCTCATGGCCTTCTTCCAGCGGGTCATCAACGGCGGCGGCCGCATCGACCGCGAGTACGCCCTGGGCAAAGGCGCCCTCGACCTGCTGATCACCTGGAAGGGCGAGCGCCACCTCATCGAGGTCAAGGTACGGAGAGACAGGCGCAGCGAGGGGAAGGCGGTGGGGCAGGTGAAAAGATACCTGGACGGAGCAGGGATGAAGGAGGGGTGGGTGGTGCTCTTTGATCTCCGGAACGAGGTAAGCTGGAAAGAGAAGCTGTTTGTGCGCACGGTGAGGCGCACGGGGACGACCATCCGGGTGGTGGGTTGCTGACGGCTCGCCGCCGGCCAGAGCCTCAGCCGAAGTAGGGGTGCCCGCGGCGGGCGCGGTAGGCGTCGTGGTAGAGGCGCAGGTAGGCGGCCGCCGAGCGGTCCCAGCCGAAGGATTGCTCCATGGCGCGGCGGCGCATGCGCTCGACGTGGTGGCGGCGGTGGACGTAGGTCCAGTAGGACCAGAGCACCGTGTCGAAGAGCGCTCGCGGGTGCAGATCCCGGAGCACGAAGCCGGTGCCTTCGCCGGTGCCCTCGTCGTAGTTCCAGACCGTATCCGCCAGGCCTCCGGTCGCATGCACGATGGGGAGCGTGCCGTAGCGCATGCTGTACATCTGGTTCATCCCGCAGGGCTCGTAGCGGGATGGCATCAGGAAGAAATCGGCGCCTGCCTCGATCCGGTGTGCCATCCCGTCGTCGAAGCGCAGCACCGCACGCACCCTGTCCCCCCGCACCCGGGTCGCTGCCTCGAAGCCCCGCTCCAGCTCCGGCTCGCCCGTCCCCAGCACGACGAGCTGGAGATCCCGCTCCAAGAGCCGCGGCAGGATCGACAGCAGCACGTCCAGCCCCTTCTGCCCCGTCAGCCGCGAGATCACCGCGTAGAGCGGCGCGTCGGGCCGGATGGGTAGCCCCAGCTCCCGCTGGAGCGCCTCCTTGCAGTGGGCCTTCCCTCGCAGGTCGTTCACGTCGTAGCGCGCGGCTATCCTGGGGTCTGTCGAGGGATTCCATACCACCGTGTCGACCCCGTTCAGGATGCCGACGAGGCGGTCGGCGCGGGCGCGGACCACCCCGTCCAGCCCGGCGCCGTGCTCGGGGCGCTGCATCTCCCGGGCGTAGGTCGGGCTGACGGTGGAGATCCGGTCGGCGTGCATCAGCCCGCCCTTGAGGAGGTTGAGGGCGCCGAAGTGCTCCAGCTCCCGGTCGTTGAGGTGCTCGTTCCCCAGGCCCGTCACCGGGAGCGACGCGGGGGAGAATGCCCCCTGGTAGCCCAGGTTGTGGACGGTGAGGACGGTGGCGCAGCCGTGGAACTCGGAGCCCCAGGCGACGGTGTTGACGTAGACCGGAGCGAGGGCCGCCTGCCAGTCGTGGGCGTGGATCACGTCGGGGACGAAGCCCTCGGCGCGGCAGAGGGAGAAGGCGCCGCGGCAAAGGAAGGCGAAGCGCTCGAGGTTGTCGCCGAACTCGCCCTGGTCATCGCCGTAGATGCCGCCGCGATCGTAGTAGTGGTGGTGTTCGAGGAAGTAGATCGGCGTGTCGCTGTGGGCCAGGTGGCCGCGGCGGACGCCGCCGTAGGCGGTGAACCCGCCCATGGGGACGATCAGCGTGTGAGGGAGGCGCTGCTGGGCGTTCCAGTCGATGCCGCGGTAGAGAGGGATCAGCACCCGGGCGTCGATCCCCTGGGCACGCTGGGCCAGCGGGAGCGCCCCGACCACGTCGCCCAGGCCCCCGGTCTTGGCGAAGGGGGCGCACTCGGAGGCGATATGAAGGACACGAAAGGGTCGGCTCACCGGACCGCAGTACCATAACCGCCGCCGCTCCGGTGTACCCTTGCCGCGTGATCGCCTTCCGTCCTGCGGCTTACCTCGTCGTGCCCGCGGTCACCCTGGCCGTCGCCGTGGCGCTCCTGCTCGCCATCGCCTCGCCGCGGACGATGATCGCCGCGCGGATCTGGGGCGGGCCGACCACGGAGGGCCCCCAGTCCATCCGGCTCCAGTGCGTGCGTCGGGCCGTCGGGGTCGAGGACGGCGTGCCGCTCCAGAACCTCACCGTCGAGGTCGACGGCGTCCGTTACCCGGCTTCCTGCGACGAGGCGGGGTACGGAGAGATCTCCCTGGCTCCGGGGCGAACCGGGGGGTTTGTGGTGCGGGTGCTCCGGGGGAACGAGGTCCTGGCCGAGGGAGAAGCCCGGATTACCGAGGCCACCTGGCTCTCCGGCGCCGTCGCGTTTCCGGCGGCGGTGCCGGCCTCCGGGTCGATCCCGGTCCGCGTGTCCCTCGTCGGGGGCTCGCTCCTGCTGGAGCGCTGGGGGGAGGTGGTGCTGGCGCTGCCCGAGGAGCTCCGCGCCCCCGGGAAGCTCGCGCTGAGCGGCAGCGGCCTGGAGCTGGGGCCGGCGTCGCCGCACCCGCGGGGGCTACGGGTGCGCCTGCGTCCCACCTTCTTCACGGCGATCCTCGACGGCAGCGGGGGCGAGGGGGCCTCCTTCCAGGTCCGGCTCCCGGTCCGGATGAGCGGGGTGGCCGCCGAGGAGCTGGCCCGGACAGGAGACTCCCTCCAGGGGCACCTGCGCACGGCGACCCCGGTGCGGACCGCGTACCTCCAGGTGCAGGACCAGCGGGGGCGCCTCGCCGCGGCTTCGATCCCGCTGCTCCCGGACGGACGGGGCGGGGCTCACGCGCCCTTCTCGCTCCCGCTGCCGCCGCTCCGGGGGGACGCTTGGCTGCTCACCTCCACCTGGCCCCAGCCCTCGGAGGAGGGCAGCATCCCCTGGTCCCTGACCCCGGATGCCCTGGACGGGAGGGTCATTTCTGACCTTCTCTGGGTCGACGGCGTGGCGCCGGCGGTGCGCCGCGAGTCGCTCCGGATGGGGCGCCACCTCGGGGCGGTGGGGGCGGTGGTGCTGCTGGGGGCGATCGTCGAGGCGCTGCTGCTCTACGAGCGGGCCAGGGCGTCGCGGCTGGCGTTCCAGCGGCACCTGGCGTCGCTGGGGGAGGGGGAGCAGGAGGCGCAGCTGACGGAGACCCACGGAGGGCTGAAGGTGGCGCTGGCGGTGGCGGTGGTGCTCTTCGGGTTCGCCGTCGTCGGGGCGTTGCTGGTCGCGCAGATCGGTTGAGCGGGTGTACTGGGGGGACGGGTCACGAAGCGGATGGCTCGACGGAGTCTGTCGGGGGAGGGGAGGCTGCGGGGGTTGGGCTTGGCACCTGGCGCCGCCACAGGTAATCGGAGAGGTCCACCGGCGGTCCGTTACGTCTTGCCGAAACGACGTGGACCCTTGATTTGAATTCTTTGCTAAACCGAATCGCTATATCCTTTGGTACACTGGAGTGGGAGGCGCGGTCTGACACGATTACAGCGGAGAATCTGGTTCTTCCTGCGGTTGATTCTGGGAGCGTGGATTGCAGGTGATCGCGAAAGATACGGAGAGCGCTATCGATCTGTTTCACGGCATGGTCCGTGTTTCTCCCCTTTAGTTCAACAAATAGCAGATAGACTTGTCCTTCTTTTCCCGAAACTGGCGGGTCCAGACCAAGGAACAGGCCATCGCACAGCGGTCCATCGGTATTCGTTACGGTTCGGAATGCTTTGTTATCGAGCTTCAAGGCAAGCGTTGTTTGTGATTTTCCCGGGTCGGAGCACACCACAACCTCGATGCCTTCATCCTCGATTTTTCCGCACCCGGCAAAGCAGTCCCAGAGCAACAACTCAAACATCTGCGCCATGCTCCTCGGCTTCGAGCACCGCGTTGATCACGCGGCTCTCGCGTTCTGTTACGGTTGTGAAAGTCGACCAGTCGATGGTACGTTTTTCTCGGTCAAAAACGCTGTTGACGATACCTTCGGGTTCGAACTGATAGACCGCAAGTTCCTCGGGCAGAAGGTATATGTCGTCCGAACCCAGCGCGAGGAAGTCGCGCAGTCGGTGGCGCGCCTCTGCGTTGAGTCTGCCCACCTCGACCAGCGTGCTCAGGCGATCCACGATGTAGGGCGAATGCGTTGCGAGGACAACTTCGATCCCCTGACGCACTGCGGCCACAAAGATCTCGGCCAGGAGCACCTGGGTTTCAGGGTGGGCGTTCATCTCCGGTTCGTCGATGATGAGTACATCCCCGCGCGTCGCAACGGAGAGGAAGACATGGAGTCCAGCCACGGATTTCACCAGGGAGGCCGTTGCCTTGAGCGGTAGTACGACGCCGCTCGCGCCGCTCGGTCGGAACACGATCTCTCGATCGGCAAATTCAAGAGATCCCCCCGTCAACCTGGCGATCTGCTCCAGGAGGACACCCTCCTGGGTGGTAGGGGGTGTTGCGGCGGCGAGCGACATCATGTAGCAAAAATCCACCAGTGCTCGTGGCATCGGGGTATCCCGGTTCTGGATCAGGGTAGGAAAGATGTGCCCAAGGTTCACTCGCTCCGCAGGGAGTGCTCGCACGTGTTTGCGCCACCCCAGGATAAGATCCTCGGCTACACCCCTCAAAACTTCGCCAAGTTCGTCTGGCTTGAGGTAGGTGATCTCCACGCGCGGCCCGGGTTCACTCGCGAGCTTGATGGACTTCTGTACGCGAAGCGGTTCTTTCTCAACAGTAACCTCGATCCGTTCTGCCTCTCCGCGTCGGAGTTCATCCCGCGTGATTCGCAATTCGGCAAGCGTTGTTCTCGGCAAGCGGGCCCCCAGCGTGGAAGGCCACGATGATCCCTGGAGAGAAAGAGATACCTCGTTCGGCAATCGGTCGATGAAATCGTCACGTTTTGCAGAAAACGAGATGGATCCCGCCGTTGATGTGTCGACCAAACGTTTCCAATCTTCCGCGATTTGATGGGTCAATGAGGCTACCGCTTCGCTTGCTTCGAGGTATTTACTTCGCTGCTCTACACGAAATTGCTCCATCAATTTGAAATAAGAGTGAGCCGCCCAGGTCTTGCCCGTTCCGTTCTTCCCCATGAGCACTGTCAATGGCCGTAGTTCGAGTTCGGCTTGCTTGATTCGACCGAGGTTTTGGAGGATGAGCTTCATGAGGATCCCGACGCACGGGGAACCTTACCACAAATCCATCCATGGCAATCCACCCGGAGGAGACCCACGGAGGGTTGAAGGTGGCGGTGGTGCTCTTCGGGTTCGCCGTCGTCGGGGCGTTGCTGGTCGCGCAGATCGGCTAGAACGGCAGGAAACGCATGGCGACCGAGGCGACCGAGGACCTGGAGATCGAGGGGATGTCGTGCGCGGCCTGCGTGCGCCACGTCGAGCAGGCGTTGACCGGGGTCGACGGGGTGCTCCAGGCGGAGGTGAACCTGGTGACCAACCGGGCCCGGGTGCGCTTCGATCCGGCGCGAGCCACCCGGGATGCGCTGGTCGCCGCGGTCGTCGACGCCGGCTACGAGGTGCCAGCTCCGGCCCCTGGCGAGCCTCCTGCCCCCGACGCTCCAGCGGAGAGCGCACCCCTCGTCGTCCCGGTCGCCTCCGAAGATGCCGAGTATCGACGCCTGCTCCGCGATCTCAAGGTGACTGCCTTCTTCGCGCTCCCGCTGATAGTGCTGGCGATGAGCCACGGGGCCATCCCCGGGGCCGAGGGTGTCGCCGGGCGCTGGCTCCAGTTCGGGCTGGCGACGCCGGTGCTCCTCGGCCCCGGACGCCGCTTCTTTGTCCGTGCCTTCCGGGGGCTCCTGCGCGGCACCGCCGACATGAACACGCTGGTCGCCCTCGGCACCGGCGTGGCGTGGCTCTCCTCCACCATCGCGCTCCTCGCGCCGGGCCTCTTCCCTCACGGCGAGCACGGCCACCCGCCGCACCTCTACTTCGAGGCGTCCGCGGCCATCCTGGGCTTTGTCCAGCTCGGCAAGGTGCTCGAAGCGCGCGCTCGCAAGCGCCTCTCCGACGCCGTCCGGGGCCTCATCGCGCTCCGCCCTGCGGTGGCGCATCGTCTCGACGACGGCGGCGAGCGAGACGTGCCGGCCTCCGCCCTCCGCCCGGGGGATCGCCTCGTCGTTCGCCCGGGGGAGCGTGTCCCGGTCGATGGCGTCGTCATCGAGGGGACGTCCACCCTCGACGAGTCGCTCCTCACCGGCGAGAGCCTCCCCGTGGATCGCTCGCCGGGCGACGCCGTCACCGGCGGCACCCTCAACCAGAGCGGAGCCTTGATCCTCCGGGCCACGCGCACCGGCGGCGACACCGCCCTCGCCCGCATCGTCGAGGCCGTCGAGCAGGCCCAGGGAAACAAGGCCCCCGTCGCCCGCCTCGCCGATGTCGTGAGCGCCTACTTCGTCCCTGTCGTCCTCGCCCTCGCCCTCGCAGCGGCCCTCGTATGGGTTTTGATTGACCCATCCTGGGTCGGCCTCACCGTCGCCCACGAGCGCTTCGTCGCGGTCCTGGTCATCGCCTGCCCCTGCGCCCTCGGCCTCGCCACGCCCGCGGCGGTCGCCGTCGGTACGGGCCGGGGGGCCGAGCTGGGGGTGCTGGTGAAGGGGGGCGCTGCCCTGGAGGCCGCGAGCCAGGTCTCCGTCGTCTTCCTGGACAAGACCGGGACCCTGACCACCGGCAAGCCCACCCTCTCGCACGTCTCTCCGCTCCCGGGGGTGGAGGAGCGCGACCTCCTGGCCTGGGCCGCCTCCGCGGAGCAGCGCAGCGAGCACCCGGTCGCTCGTGCCATCGTCGAGGGGGCCCGGCAGCGGGGCGTCGAGCTCCGGGGGGTCACCTCCTTCGGAGCGACCGCGGGGGCCGGCGTGGAGGCGTCGGTCGAGGGGGCCTTGCTGCTGGCAGGGACGGCCCGGTGGCTACGGGAGCGGGGCGTCGATCCGGGGCCAGCGGAAGCGGAGGCAGCGCGCCTGGCTGCGGAGGGCAACACGCCGGTGCTGATCGCGCGAGGCGGGCGCCTGGTGGGGTTGGTGGCGGTGGTGGACGCGGAGGCTCCCGGGGCCCGGGCGGC
>CAZSDX010000209.1:2322-11009 GCA_964605685.1 uncultured Polyangiaceae bacterium | reverse complement strand
GGAGCCGCCGAAGATCCCGCTACCGCCGCTGCCCCCGCTGCCGGCCTTGCTTCCTCCGGCGCCACCGGCGTTCCCGGAGCCGCCGGTGCTGTCGCCGCCGCCGCCGAAGATGTTGCTGTCTCCTCCCTGGCCGCCCTCCCCGCCCTGCGCTCCGCCTGCCCCGGAGTCCCCTCCGGAGCTTCCCCCGGAACCACCCTGCCCGGACGGGCACTGGCAGGCGCCGTAGGAGCCATCCTTCTGGCATTCCTGCGCACCCTCGATCCCCCCCGGGCACGGGCACTTCTCCACCTTGCCGACCACACACGTCGCGGGCTTGTTCAGGCCGTCGTCGGTATCCGAGGAGCATGCGAGAAAAAGCCCCACGAGCGCGACGGCGAGCGAGATCCGGTACTTCAGCGGGCTCTTCTGCCTCTGATCTCGCTCATCCGAGCGTCCCGATCGCTCGCCCTAGCCAGCGCGCCCGGGTCCAGGCCAACCCCGCCAGCGCCCCCTGATGGATCAACGCCGCCAGCGCCAGCCCCGCCCCCGCATGCCACCGGGCGCCAAGCAGCCACGCCGCGAGGACAACCCCCAACCCCACCAGCGCCCAGCGCGCCCAGGCGGACACCACGCCGAAGGGACGGCGGTGGAGGATCTCCAGCCCGGTGAGCAGCGCGTCCTGCCCTCGCTCCCCGCGGATCACCACGGCGGCGGCGGCGAGGTCATGAAGGACCCGGAGCAGCGCCAGCAACCCCAGCGCCAGCAGCGCCAGCGGGAGGTGCGCGAGCATCCGGGCAGGATCGCTGAGCCCCGCCAGCCCCGGGGCGAGTCCTCTGGCGAAGAGCAGGCAGAGCAGCAGCGCGACGACGCGGGTCAGGACGGTCGCGCCGAGGACGAAGAACAGCGCCGGCAGGGAGCGGAACGCGAGGGCGGCGCGCTCGGTGGAAGAGGCGTCGCCAGGGGCGAGGGAGGCCAAGGCGAGGGACTGGGGGACCAGGCCAAGGAATACCCAGGCGAGGAGCGCCCAGGGGGCAGCGCGCCCGAGGGCGAGGGCGGTGGGGGCGAGGAGGCGGGCGGTCTCCAGCAGAGGGAACCCGCCCGCCTCCCAGAGGAGCGCGTCGCCGCCGTGGTGGCCCCAGAGCCCGCCGACCAGCAGCCCCAGCGGGAGCGCACCCAGCAGCGCCGGCAGGGCGCTCCCCAGGTACAGCGCGGCGGTGGCGCGGGCGGTCGGGGTCATGGCGCGATCAGGTGGCCCAGCAGGCCCCCCCAGAAGGCGGCGCGCTCCAGGGTGCCGAGGCCCAGGGCGGCGGGCCGGAGGGAGCGGGCGTTGTTGCTCCAGTCGTCGTCGAGGAGGATCTTCCTCGCGGGGTCGACCTCGACGGAGCGTAGCTCCGGGGATCCGTCGACGTCGAAGCGGATCCACTCCGCATCGCCGTCCCACCGCTCGGTCTTCTCGCTGCCATCGGCGAAGCGAAGGCGCACCTCGGTCGGAAGCCGGAGCGTGCCCCGGCGAGCGATGACGGTCCAGGTGGGCTGAAGAGCGACGACCGCCAGGTCGATCCAGCCACGACGGTGGAGCCCCTCATCCAGCGCGGCGGCCATCGCCGGCTCGACCCCCGCGAAGGAGGCGAGCAGATCCCCGGGCTCCGGATGGCGGAAGCGCTGGGCGCGGGCGTAGCCGGAGAGCGCTTCGTCGAAGCGCTCCTCGCCGAAGGCGTTGCGCAAGGTGAGCAGCAACGTCGCCATGCGGAAATAGACCAGCTTGCCGTAGTGCCCCGCCGTGGGGAAGCTGGCGGCGCCGTGGGCGACGGCGTGGTCATGCCCCGCGTCGAGGGCCATCCAGCGGGCGCCAGCGAAGAAGTCGACGGAGAGCCCCGGAGCCGCCAGCAAGGAGCCGTCGCCGTAGCCTTCCCGGAGGCAGAGCCCCTCGACCAGCGTGTTCATGCCCTCGTCGAGGAAGGGGTGGCGGTGCTCGTCGCTGGCGAGGAGCCCGTAGAAGTACTGGTGGCCGAACTCGTGGACGGTCACCGTCTCCGAGGCGCGGAGCAGGGGCGGACCGAACCAGGGGCCCCCGGTGGTGATGAGGGTGGGGTACTCCATGCCGCCAGCCTCGCCGGCCCCGGCAGGCGGCTGGACCACCGTGAGGGTGCCGTAAGGGTAAGGACCCAGTCGCCGACGCATGCAGCGCAGGGCCACCCCGAGGCCATCGAGCTGCCGATCCATCGAAGGTCCGTGCCCCTCCGGGTACAGCACGCGCACCTCGACCCCTTCGAGGGTCAGCTCCCTCTCCTGGAAGCGATCCCAGGCCGTCCAGGCAAAATCATGAACATCCTCCTGGACATGACGGACCTTCCTCCAGCCGGCCTCTTCCCAGGCCTCCACCTGGGCTCCGGTGGCCCCCACCACGTACCCGGAGGGAACCTCCACCGTCACGTCGTAGCTTCCGAAATCCGCGTCAAACTCGGAGAGCCGCAGGAAGGGGAAATGGGACCAGCTCCCGTCCTGGCGCAGCCTCGCGGGCTTGGGGAACCACTGGCCGACCATGTGGAAGGTGTCGAGGTAGCCGGTGCGCTCGACGATCGTCGGCAAGGTGGAGGTGAAGGCGACGCCGAAGATCAGCGAATCCCCCGGAACGCAGAGGCCCGGGAGCGGGAGGTGGAGATCCGTCCGGTCCTCCGGGTCTCCAGGGGAGTGCTGGGCCAGCGCCGGCAGCACGTCCCGGGCAAGGGACGCCGGCTCCGAGGGCGAGCGCACCGTCAGCCGGGTCAACTTGATGCTGCCCCAGGTCCCGGGGAGCTGCCCCCCGCGCCCTGCCCCCAGCCGGCTCCGCAGGAAGGCCGTCCGGGCGTGCTCGAAGGCGTTGAGGTAGAGGTGCCAGTAGATCTCCTGGACCGGGCGCTCCGAGCGATTGGTCCAGTGGATCTCTCCCTCCCCCTGGATCGTATGGGTCGCGGGGTCGAGGCGGGCGACGAGGCGCGTCCGGTGGACCGGCAGCGGCGAGGAGAGGGGCTCGCGGGGCTCCGGGGAGGGGCGCACGGCGGGGAGCGGCGGGGGCGTGGTGCGGGAGATCGCCGACTCCCCCTGGGAGCGGGCGGTGGAGGGCAACAAGGCAGCCGCGAGCAGGAGGAAGAGTGCCCCGGCGGCGGCCTCCAGGGAAGGGGGACGAGGGCGCTCCATGGTCTCGCTAACGAGACGGCGATGACCTTCTGCACAAGCAGATCGTGGAGGATACGAAGCGCGTCGATGTGGGGCATCCCCGAGACATCGAGCAGCTCCTCGATGGAGGAGTATCCGTCGATGCAAGAGAGGAGGAAACCGGAGCGGTGGTCGAGGGAGAGCCAGCGGACCTGCTCCGGAGGAAGGATCACCCGCGGCACCCCGGCCAGCGAGCCCAGCTTGGCCTCGTACATGCCGCGCAGGCGCCCCTGGCAGCTCTCGATGAAGCGGTTCGCCTCGGCGTTGCCAGGGGAGAGCGCGAGGAGGGCCTCCGCCGCCTTGAGGGAGCCAGAGAAATCCCCGAGGGCAAACCGGTCCCGCATGTCGCGCAGGTGCTGCTCGCCGGGCGAGGTAGCCCGGGGGGGCGGCGGCGTGTCGCCCATCATCGGCTTCAGCTTGCCGGGGTGGGGCTGCTCTTCTTCGAGGAGGTGGTCGAGGTCGTCGAGGGGGAAGGTGGGCGACGCGACCGGAGGCGGCTGGCGGAAGTGCCCGGCCGCATACTCCTTGTCGAGGGGATCGAGGTCGAAGGGGTACGGCGCCGTGTGGGGCTCGCTGCTGTCCTCGGGGGGCGTGAGCGGAGGCGTGGAGGGAACCCCCCGCATCTTCGGGTTGCGCACGGCCTCCAGGTCGAGGTCAAAATCGTCGGGAAAGCTCTCCCGGCGCGGAGCCTCCAGCCCGCCGTGGAGCTGGAGGTCAAACGCCAGGGGGTCCTCCGCGACCAGGGTGGCTGCTGGCGGGCGGGCCGGTGGAGGGGACGGAGGAGGCGGGGTCGCGACCGGTCGGGAAGCGGAGGCGGCCGCAGGGCGCACCGGCTCGGGCCTCGGGGCCTGCACGGCGGGGCGAGCAGGGGGGGTGACCTTGGCGGCGGCCTGGCTGGCGGTGCTCGGAGGACGCGGGGCGAGCGCGGGGCGCGGAGGGAAAGGAGAGAGGTTGTTGAACGAGATGGGCTTGGCCTTGCCTGGCCCCTTGGGGGGAGCAAAAGGAGAGGAAGGCGGCCCCAGATCGTCCAGGTCGAATTCCAGCTCGGGGTTGTCCGGGGGACGCACGGACCCCGGGCGCGCAGCCGCAGGAGGCCCCGGGGGTGGATTCAGGGGGACTTTTTCGATGACCGAGGAGGGCTCATCCCACCCCTCGTCGAGGGCGCCAAAGGAGGGGGGAGGACGGGTCGGGGGGAGCTTGCCCGCGATCAGCTCGGCCTCGGTGGGGAGGATCTCGGGGATGATGGTCGGGCGATCAAAGACATCTTCTTCGGGATCCTCCCCCCAATCGTCCTGCGATTTGCTCGACCCGGGGGCGCCGGGGAACGCAGGAGAGCTGTCTCGGTAGCCGCGGTTGGTGTTCATGGGGAGAGGGGCGGGGAGAGGGGGGCCCAAGATGTCCTAGCTCACCAGGGCCCCGGAGCCAACCTTCAGGGGGCCTTGGAGGCGACCCCCTTGAACATTCGCTGGGTGCGGGAGAGGCCGTCCATCTGCTCCTTGAGGGCAGAGATGTCCTTGCGCTCCATGGCCTGGCGGGCCTTCTGGACGATGGCTCGCGCCTTGGCGATGGCGTCGCGCCCGAAGTCGCTGGTGGCCACGATCTGCTCGACCTGGGGGAAGAGCCGCTCGATCTCGCCGATGAGGCGCTCGGCGTCCTGCATGGCCGCTTGGATCTCCTCGGAGGCCTTCCGGTCGACGGCGTACTCCTTGGCGGACTCGATCATCCCCTTGAGCTCCTCCTGGGTGAGCCCGCTGGAGGCGGTGACCTGGATGGACTGCTGCTGGCCGGTCTCCAGGTCCTTGGCGGAGACGCTGACGATGCCGTCGGCGTTGATCTCGAAGGTGACCTCGATCTCCACCTGGCCCTTGGGAGCGCGGCGCAGGCCGGTGAGGATGAACTCGCCCAGAAGCTCGTTTTCCTCGGCCAGCTCGTGATCGCCCTGCATCACCAGGATCTTCACCGCGGTCTGGTTGTCGCGGCTGGTGGTGAAGATCTTGTTGCGCCCGGTGGGCACGGTCGTGTTCGGCGGGATGATGCCCTCGAAGAAGCTCCCGGCGGTCATGATGCCGAGGGCGTGGGGGGTGACATCCAGCAGGATCATCTCCTGCTTCTCGTCGGTGAGGGCGGAGCCCTGAATGGCGGCGCCCAGGGCCACCACCTCGTCCGGGTGAACCCCCTTGCAGGGCTCCCGCTCGAAGTACTCCCCCACCGCCTGCTGGACCCTCGGCATGCGGGTCATCCCGCCCACCAGGATCACCTCCTCCACCTCGTCCTTGCCAAGCTTGGCGTCCTGGAGCGTCTGGCGGCAGATGTCGATGGTGCGCTCCACCAGATCCTCGCAGAGCGTCTCCAGGGTCTGGCGGCTGACCACCCGCTGCAGGTGGAGCGCCTCGTTGCGCCCGCTGGAGATGATGAAGGGCAGGTTGACCTCCGTCTCCTTGACGCTGGACAGCTCGCACTTGGCCTTCTCGGCGGCGTCCTTGAGCCGCTGGAGCGCCATGCGATCCTGCCGCAGATCGATGCCGTGCTCGTCCTTGAACCCCTGGACAAACCAGTCGATGAGCCGCGCGTCGAAGTCCTCTCCGCCAAGGAAGGTGTCCCCCGCGGTGGCGATCACCTTGAACACCCCGTTGCTGCCGATCTCCAGGATGGAGATGTCAAAGGTGCCGCCGCCAAGATCGTAGACCGCCACCAGCTTCTCGATGTTCTTCCCGAAGCCGTAGGCCAGCGCAGCGGCGGTGGGCTCGTTGATGATCCGGATGACGTCCAGCCCCGCGATCTGCCCCGCGTCCTTCGTCGCCTGCCGCTGGTTGTCGTTGAAGTACGCAGGCACCGTCACCACCGCCTTGCTCACCGGCTGCCCCAGGTAGTCCTCCGCGATGGTCTTCATCTCCTGGAGCACCATCGCGCTGATCTCCGGCACCGAGTAGGTCTTGTTCCGGAGCTGGATCCGGACGTCCCCGTGGGGACCTTCCACGATCCGGTAGCTCGACGTCAGCACCGCGTTCTTCACCTGCGGCGAGTTCCACTTGCGGCCGATGAGCCGCTTCGCCGCGAACACCGTGTTCTCTGCGTTGGTGATCGCCTGCCGCTTGGCGATGTGCCCAACCAGCCTCTTTCCTGCCTCCGTCAGCGCCACCATCGAAGGTGTCGTCTTGTACCCACCCCGGTTGGGGATCACCGTCGGGACGCCGTTCTCCACGATCGCCACGCACGAGTTGGTTGTTCCGAGGTCGATACCAATCACCCGATCCATGCCTGCTCCTTGGGATTCTTCCATGTGAGAGCATCACGGCGCGCAGCGCAAGCCGTCGTCTCAACCAATCCCCTTCAAGAGTTCCTTTACCTTCGGATTTGCGGGCTCGATCCTGGCGGCCTCGGCCAGCTCTCGGCGGGCGTTGAGCCCGAGCCCGGCGGCCAGGTAAACCTCCGCCAGGGTGATCCGGTACCTGGCCTCGCCGCCGCGGAGACTCACCGCGCGCCGGGCCAGCTCCGCGGCAAGGTGCAGGTCGCCCCCGGACTGCACGAGCGCGTGGGCTGCCTTGGCAAGGACGACCGGATCGTCCGGGCGCCCGGAGGCTGCCTTCGTGTAGAGCTGCGCCGCCTCGGCCCAGCGCCCCTGGGCCGCCGCCACCGACCCGCTTTGCATGTTCTGCTCTGCCTGAGCCGTCGCTGCCTTGGCAGACCACTCCCGGAGCAGCGCCTGGATCCGCTCGTCGTCCGGCGACTGGCTGGCGGCCAGCCGGTAGGCGTTGGCGGCGCCCACGGCGTCGCCCCGGGCCGCGCACTCCTCGGCGGTCCTGAGGTAGCGATCGATCTGGCCTCGCTGCTGCTCGATCTGGTGGCTGATGGCCATCCTGCGGAGGGACTCCCGGGCGTTGGCCGCAGCGTGGGGGACCCGCTCCTCGGACGGCGTCGGGGAGGCCGCTGCGGGGGGCTTCATGGGCCATTTCCCGGAGAGGCGAGAGGCGAGCGCCCGCCGCCGCTCGTCGGAACTTGCCGGCGGGTCCGAGCGACGCACCACGGAGGAGACCGGCTCCCGGGAAAAGGGCGCCGGAGAAGGGATCGCCGGGGGAGGGGAGGGGACCGCCGGGGCAGGCGGAGGCGTGGCGGGGGCGGAGCTGATAACCGGAGGCGGTGGGGGCGGCGGGATGGTGGAGGGCTTGGAGACCGGGAGGTTGATGGAGTTGTGGAGCGACGAGGCGATGTGTACGCCGGAGGTGCGCCGCGGCGGCTTGCGGGCCAGCTCCGCGTCGTACTCGCGCCGGGTCTGGTTGCGGGTCAGGGTCTGCTCCGCCTCGGTGATCCGGCGGAAGAGGATTTCCATCTTGCTCTTGTAGGAGCCCAGCTTCTTCCCGAAATAGCTGTCCGTGTGGACGATCTTGACCAGCTGCCCGTAAGCGTCCTTGATCGCCTTCTTCTCGGCGTTGGGCTCGACCCCGAGCAGTTCGTAGTGGGTCAGCTCGTCGAGGCTGTAATAAAGCTCGAGGATCTGCCGGCGGCGCTCGGGGGTCAGCTCGACCTCCTCCTCCAGTTCGTTCTGGGGCACGACGGGGCGGCGCCGACCCGAGGAGGGGGGCAGCGGCTGCGGGGCGGCCAGCAAGGGGCCCGGCGGGAGCGTCTGCGAGGGCGGCGGTGGCGGCGGCGAGGCAGTGGCCTGCCCCGGGGGCGCTTCGGTGAGCGCCCCCAGGGTGAAGAGTCGCTGGAGGATGGGCAGCAGATCGTCCCCCAGCCCCGTGATCAGCCCCAGCTCGGTTGCGGACGAGACGCCGTCGATGCGCGACAGGATATAGGCCTCGTAGGGGGAGATGGTGAGCCTCCGCACATCGCAGGCCGGATTGACACGCGGAACATAGGAGCGATGAGGAGAGGACACGCGGCGATGCACCCGAGGGAGGCGTTCCACCAGTCTAGCGATCTTCTTGCCGGCCAGGCAACAGGCTGGTCTCGGACGCCGTCAGATCCCGGTGCATCCAGGGCCAGGGCCAGGGCCACTCCCGGAGACGTTCCTCCAGGAGCGCCCCCAGTCGGAGCGTCACCCACACCGCGTCTCCTTCCACCGGAACGCGCTCAGCCCGGACCTCCAGCCCTCCCGGGGTCGGGGTCGGGGTGGCGAACACAAGCGCAGCGCCAGTCCGCAGCGCGAGCTCCGCGGGGCCCAGCGCCAGCGGTAGCTCCCCGCCGAACATCGGGACCGGGAGCGTCCTCACCCCGCGGCCGCCCAGGTCCATGGGCATCCCCACTACCTGGTTGTCCCGCAGTGCTCGCCGCAGCGCTGCCACGAAGCCCGGGGCGCCCCGGTACAGCACCCGGAGCCCTCGCCCCTCGCGGAGCTCCCGGTAGAGGCCGTTGAACCTCGGATCGTAGCTCTCCCTCGCCACCGTCGCCAGCGGGAGCCCGGCCTCCCGGAGCACCGCGCCGAGGCGCTCCCAGGGGCCCAGGTGCGCGGTCGCCAGCAGCACGCGCTTGCCTTGCCCCAGCCCCTCCTGAAATACCCGGAGCGCGGGGCCAGG
>CAZSDX010000209.1:0-2297 GCA_964605685.1 uncultured Polyangiaceae bacterium | reverse complement strand
GCCGCGCAGCAGCAGCAGCGTGTCCTCCAGGGAGCCCGCCAGCCCCAGGAACACCCGGGACGACGGGGGCGCCCGGGGACCGAGGGCGAGCGCCAGGTTGCGGGCCACGCGGCGGCGGGCCCAGGGGAGCGCCGCCCAGGCTAGCCACCCGAGCCCCCGGCAGGCCAGCCCCAGCGTGGGCGGCGGGAGCCGGCGGGCCAGCCCCAGCGCGCCCCGGGCCAGCAGGAAAATCAGATCGTTTTTGAGGCGCTGGCGCGGGCTCCAGGAGCCGCCCAGCCGCAGGTCGCCCTCAGGGAGCATAACAGCAGAGCATCCGGCACTGGCTGCTGGCGCCTATCCAGGGGCCCCGGGTGATGGCGCCGGGCTGTATGGAGAGTTTTTCCGGGAGCTTGGGGGAACTGCTGGTCAGGCACGGGGGGTACTGGGTCTCGTAGCACAGCGGGTAATCCGGGTGGGGCTTGGTCCCGGCACAGGTTGGCCCACCGCTGCCAGATCCGTTGCCCGTCCCGCTCCCCGGGGGCTGCGCCTCCTGTTGCTGGGGGGCGCCCGCCTGCCCCTCGGGATCTTCTTCCTCCACCTGCCCGCCGCAGGCCACCAGCACCGCCGCCCACCATCCCACCTTGTATCCTGTGCGCATGGTCGCCTCCTGGTCCGGGGAGGAAGCGAGTTCCATGCCGTGCTCCTGCGGGGGGTTCCCGGGGGGGTCGTCAAGGATCGCACGGCCCCTGGTCGTCCGGTGGCGGGGTGCGCTAGGGTGAATCGATGCGAAGCATGGCAGGATGGCTGGCGGCGCTCGGGTGCGCCGTGGTGGTGGCGGTGGGGTGCGGCGGGGACGACGAGGAGGCCAAGGACACCTCCCCCAAGGACGACGGCAAGGAGGATCAGACCTACCCGGCGGCCGCCGGGGCTGCCCTGTCCGAGATGAAGCCGGGGTGGAACACCGTCGAGCCCGGCGGCGCGACGATCTGCTCCAAGGGCGATCCTTTCCGGTTCTTCGTGCGCCCGGGGGCCACCGACCGGGTGGTCATCGAGTTCAGCGGCGGCGGGGCCTGCTGGAACGACGCCACCTGCCCGCTGGCGGCCTCTGCTTCGGTGTTCACCGAGAAGGTGGACGACCCTTCCTTCCTCGTGGAGGCGGACGCCAAGGGGATCAACGATCACTCCCGGGAGGACAACCCGGTCAAGGGCTGGACCCACGTCTTCATCGGCTACTGCACCGGCGACGTCCACGCCGGGAACAACGTGAAGAGCTACGTCGACCCGAACACCCAGGACAAGATCACCATCAACCACAAGGGCGCCGAGAACACCCGGGCGGTGCTCGCCTGGGTGTTCCAGAACTTCCCGGCGCCCCAGCAGGTGCTGATGACCGGCTGCAGCGCGGGCGGCTACGGCGCCACCTTCTGGACCCCCCACGTCAAGCGTCGCTACAAGCAGGCAAAGATCTACCAGTTCTCCGACAGCGCCGCGGGGGTGGTCTCTCCCTCGTTCTTCAGCGAGATCAACGACTCCTGGAAGCCCCAGGGCGTCTACCCCACCTACATCCCCGGCTCGGACCCCAGCATCAAGGCGACTCTCTCGTCCTTCTACAACGCCGTGTCCGCCTTCTACCCGGACCTGCCGATGGCGCAGTTCAACACCCGCCTCGACGCCACCCAGGCGCTCTACTTCAACTTCGTCACCGGGCAGAAGAAGGACGCCTGGTCCCGGCTGATGCTCGACGAGATCGCCGCCATCCGGGCTGGCTCCAAGAACTTCAGCTCGTTCCTCGCCGACGGCGACAAGCACTGCACCATCCCCTTCGACGACTTCTACGCTCCCCTGCTCGACGGCAAGAGCGTCGCCTCCTGGCTCGGCGAGATGCTCGCGGACAAGAAGCCCGCCGACCTCGCCTGCCCCGCCTGCCAGTGAGCCGCCCCGCCCGCGCCTGCTCCGCGCCCCCGCCAGAGCCCGACACCAGAATGTTACCAGGGCGCATCGACGGGCGCGTGAACAGGGCGTCCGCCGTGTTCCCCGGGGCCTCGGGGGAGGGCGCGCGGGTGGTGCTCCGGGCGCGCTGGACGCCTGTCGACCCCGGGTGAAAGAAGGGTGACGGCGAAGGGTGCGGCTCCATCCGGGGGGCGCTACCTGCTAGGATGTAGCCATGGCGCTTCGTTTCTATCTTCCGGGGGGGCTGTTCCTGGCGCTGGCGGTGGCTGGCGGGTGCTCCATCTACGATACCTCCTTGCTCTTGGACGGACCGCCGCCCGGGAGCGGGGACCAGGGCGGCGCGGGCGGAGGGAGCGGTGGCGATACCG
>CAZSDX010000208.1:10191-11087 GCA_964605685.1 uncultured Polyangiaceae bacterium | reverse complement strand
GGCCTCGTCGAGTCTGCGTTGAGCTTCCGCCTGGGCCTCGTCGAGCCTGCGCTGGGCTTCCGCCTGGGCCTCTTCGGAGCGGCGGCGGTGGGCTTCTTCCAGAGCTTCACGCTGGAGCCGAGCGCTCTCCTGGGCCTCATCGAGCCGACGCTGGGCTTCCGCCTGGGCCTCGTCGAGCTGGGCGCGGGCCTGCTCCTGGAGGCGGCGCTCCGTCGCTTCGAGAGCAGCGACGGCGCGGGCCTCCGCGTCCCGGAGGGCCTGCTGGAGCTGGGAGCGCTCCTCGGCGGCGGCTTGCTGGTGCTGCTCCTGCTCGCGGGCAAGGCGCTGCTCCTGCTCGCGGAGGGCGGATTTCTGGGCGTCGAGGTCGGCGCGGAGCTTTTCGATGTCCGCGCGGGCCGCCGTCGTCTCGGCCTCGGCGGCCTCGGCGCGTTGCTGGAGTTCCTGGAGGCGATCCTCCAGGTCAGCCTTGCCGCGTTCGAGGGCGAGGGCCGCGTCGCGGGACTCGAGGAGCTCGCGCTCGACCCGGGCCTGCTGCTCGCGGAGCGCCAGGAGCTCGCGATCCTTGCGGTTGAGGGCCTCGCGCAGGTCGAGCAGCTCGCGGCTGCTGACGGCGCCGCGGGGGGCCATGCCGGGAGGGGGCTGGGTGCGGGGAGCGCTGGCCTCGGCCTGGAGGCGCTGGAGCTCGGCCTGGGCGCGGGCGAGGTCCCGCTCTAGGAGGGCGACGCGGGGGTCGTCGTCCTGGAGGCGCGCGGCCTCGGCGGCGCGGCGCTCGGCCTCGATCTTCCGGCGCTCGGCCTCGGCCCGTTGCCGCTCCAGCTCGGCGTTCTTCTGCGCCAGCTCGGCGGCGCGCTGACGCTGCTTCTCCAGGGCGACCTGCGCCTCCTCGGCGCTCTTCT
>CAZSDX010000208.1:0-10099 GCA_964605685.1 uncultured Polyangiaceae bacterium | reverse complement strand
CGGCGCGGGGGGTGGGGGGGGGGGGGGGGGCGGCGAAGAGCCAGAGGTCAGGATATCGAAGGCGTTGTCGGCGAAGGCGTCCACCTCGTCGCCCCTGGCGGGCGGCTGAGGCGGCGGCGCGGTGGCGGGGTGGGCAGGCGGAGCGGCCGGCTGGGAGGTGATGGAGCGCGCCGCCGAGGGCTGCGCCGTGGTGGAGCGGGAGATCGCGGCGGGCTGCGCCGTGGTGGAGCGCGCCGGAGAGGAGGCCGGCTGGGCGGTGGTGGAGCGCGCCGAAGGCTGGACCACGCCGGAAGGACGGGCCGCCGGGGGCTGCGGTGTGGAAGGCGAGGGGCGAGGGACAGGGACCGCAGCGCGAGGGGCCACCGGGGCGAAGGAAGGCGCGGAAGGAGGCGCCGAAGGGCGAGCTCCAGGGAAGGACGGCGGGGCCACGGAGGCGGGCTTGGCCGGGACCGCGAGCCCCATGTTGGCCAGGGCGGAGCGGTCCATGATCTGGGTGCCCAGATCGTCCTCGTCGTCGTCGATGACGGCGTCGTCGATGAGGAGGTCGTAGCTGGCTTCCTGAGGGTTCCCGAGGGGGAGGAATTGCTGGATATGGAGCAGCAACTCCCCGAAGGCGATGGGCTTCCGGACGTAGGCCTCCGCGTGGGTACGGAGCTTCCGGTGCTGCTCGAAGGTCTCCTCGGTGGAGTCGCTCGACATGATGATGAGCGGCACGTCCTTGAGGAGCGGATCCTTCTTGAGCCGGTTGCACACCGAGAACCCGTTCATCCGGGGCAGCTCGATGGAGAGCAGGATCAGGTTCGGAGGCTCGTTCACCGCCACCTGGAGCCCCACGTTGCCGTCATCGACGACACGAGGGATGGCCCCCAGCTTCCCCAGCTCGGCACGGAGCTCGGAGGCAAAGGCAGGATCGCTCTCGAAAACCAGGATCTTGGGACCACTGCTGGTGGTGGCCATGCGCTGGGGGTTCCTCCGTTCAGCGGTCAGCCCGCGGGGAACCGCGAGGGTAGGCGCTTATCCCGCCAAAATCAAAGCCCGCTCCCCGGGAGCGTCGTCGTCGGCCTGGACGGCGGGGCGGTCTTCTTGGCCTCCGCGGGCTTGCTCGCCCGGGGAACCGCCGGGACTTTGTCCCCCTGCGCCGGGGTCTCGGCGGTCTTCCCCGCGACCACCGGGGCCCCGGGCGCCGAGGCCACCGCCGCCTCGGACGCCACCGGAGGCGCGCTGGCCAGCGGCGCCGCGACGGTGACCAGCGGCCGCACCGATGCCTCGACCACCGGCGCCGAGGAGGCTACCTCCGCCGGAGCAACCGCCGGCGCGACCGGCCTCGGACGCAGCAGAAACCAGGTCCCCAGCACCGAGACCAGCACCACCGCCGGTAGCGCCCACCACGGGACCCCCCGGGGCGAAGGCGGCGGAGGGACCGGCGGTGCGATCGAGGGAGAAGGAATCGAGGAATTCCTCGGAGCCGCCGGGGGGAGCGAGGTCGGGGTGGCCTGCTCCCGCGGGTCAAAAGGCAGGGAATCCCGGAGCGTGAGCGCCTCCGTGGGCTCGGAGATCAGCGAGGGACGCCTCGGCGCGCCGGGGTCATCGTCAACCGGGGTCGTGGAGACCCTGGTAAGCGCGTGGGCGGAGGCGTCCGTGGGGTCTCCGAGGAGGCCGTTGTGCTCGGTCACCTCGCTGAGCACCGGCATGAGGGAGGTGAGCGAGGTCTCGTAGCGGGCGGTCACCTTCTCGGCGGCGGTGGGGGTGCCGTCGAGGCGGGAGCGAGCCATGCGCAGATCCGCAGCGAAGGCCGCGGCAGAGCCGTAGCGAGCCGCCGGCTCACGGGCGGTGGCCCGCTCCAGCGCGGCCTTGACGTCGGCGGGCACGGAGACGCCCGTGGCGGCGATATCGGGGAGGCCCTGAGCCGACGCGGTCACCACCGCCGCCAGGGCGTCGAGGTGGTGGTAGGGGGGGCGACCGGCGAGCATTTCCCAGAAGACGAGCCCGACCGCATAGACGTCGCTCCGCGGGTCGACCTGCTGCCCCTGGGCCTGCTCGGGGGCCATGTAGCGCGGGGTGCCGATGGCGACACCGGCGGCGGTGAGGGGCCCCAGGTGGGCGTTGCCCTGGAGCGCCTTGGCCACGCCGAAGTCGAGGAGCTTGACCACCCCGGAGCGCTGCACAAACACGTTCTCGGGCTTCACGTCCCGGTGGATCATCCCCTCCAGGTGGGCGGCGTCGAGGGCATCGAGGAGCTGGGTGGCGATGGCGATGGCCTGGTCGACCCGCAGCGGCCCGGAGCGGCGGAGCAGATCCCGCAGGGTGGCGCCGGAGAGGAGCTCCATGGCGAAGAACACGCGCCCGTCGGAGGAGACCCCGAGGTCGTTCACCTCGACCAGGTTGGGGTGCCGGAGCCGGGCCAGGGCACGGGCCTCGATGCGGAGCCGCTCCGCGAGGTCTTCCCGGCTCGCCAGGCGGCGGCTGAGCACCTTGAGCGCCCGGCGGATCCCGAGGAGCTCGTGTTCGGCCTCGTAAACCTCACCCATCCCGCCCACGCCGAGAGGGCGGATGACGCGGTAGACCGTCCCGGGGATCACGGCCCCGGGGGCCCAGGTCGCAGGCGGAGGGGCTGAGCTGGACATCGCGCTGGATTCATGGATGGAACCCGGCGGGGGGCCCGCGTCAACCTGTGTGCGCTCGTCCCCGGCGCCAAGCCCCCCTTCTTCTCCCCCGGGGGTGCGCGTGGGGATGTCGTGCTGCAGGCGGAATACCTGGGTCGGGGTCTCTTCGGCGCAAGGTTCGAGGGCCATGGTGCGCCCTCATCGGCGCGCTCGCTTCCCGGTTGCGCGCTTCTTCACCGCCGGGCGGAACGGAGCGTGGCGCAGCGGCGCCCGGTCCGCCATGTCCGGCGTGTGGCGCCAGCCGGAGGCCTGCCTCAGCCCCAGGCTCACCTCCTCGACCGTCACCTTCACCCGATCCCCCAGCCCCACGCTGTCCCCGCCCTTGCGCCCGTGGAACCTCAGCTCCCGCTCGTCCAGATCGTAGCGATCTCCCCCCAGGGCATCCGCCTTCACCCGTACCTCCGCGAAGGGCGCGCTGGTCGTCACCACCACCCCCTCGCTCGTCACCCCCGTCACCTGCCCCTCCAGCGTCTCCCCGAGGCGCCCCCTCAGCACCCGCATCCGGTGGACCTCCAGCACCTCCCGCTCCACCGCCGCCGCCCGCCGCTCCCGCGCCTCTGCCCGCTCCAGATCCCGGGCGAGCTGCGCCTCCTCGGTGGCCCCCTGGATCAACCTCCGCCCTCGCTGCTCCTCCACCAGCGCCGCGGTGAGGATCCGCTGCGTCAGCAGCTCGGCGTACCTCCCCAGCGGCGCGCAGAAGGGCGAAAACGCCGGGAGCGCCAGGCTGAAATGCTCCCCCCGGCTCACCGTCCAGGAAGGCTCCGGCAGCGCTCGCCTCAGCGCGCCCAGCAGGATCACCGACCAAGGGTGGCGCTGGATCCTCCTCAGGTGCACCGCGAGCCCCCTCGGATCGCTCCCCGCCTCCTCCACCGGCAGCCCGGCCCGCTCGCACAGCGCCAGGAACCCCTCGATCCTCGCTGGCTCCGGCGGAGGCTGCACCCGGTACGGCGCCGCCAGCCCCCGCTCCGCGAGGAACCTCCCCGACGCCTCCCCGGCCAGCAGCGACAGCTCCCTCAGCAGCCGCAGCGCTCTCCACTCCCCCGGCGAGTCACCGGCCCGCTCCACCGCCGTCGGCTCCCCTTCCCTCAGCGCCACGCGGGCCCCCTCGTCCTCCAGCTCCAGCGCCCCTCGTCCGCGGCGTCTTGTATGGAAAATATGGACCATCTCGTCGGCGACCCGCAGCTCGGAGGGCTGTTCGGTCGCGTCTTCCTCCAGGGCCTCGGCGGCTTCCTCCAGCGACAGGCTGGCCTTGACCCGAACGACCGCCCGGGAAAACCGTACCCTGTCCGGATCCGCCCCGGGGACGACCCGCACCGACAGCACCAGCGCCAGGCGAGGTCTCTCGGGGAGCAGGGCGCATGGATCCTGCGACAGCGACGGGGGCAGCATCGAGACCTGCCTCCCGGGCAGGAACACCGAGCTGCCCCGGGACCGCGCCGCCTCGTCCAGCGCCGACCCGGGGCGCACGTGGTACGCCGCGTCGGCGGCGGCGATCCAGGCGGTATAGCCTCCCTGATCGTCCCGCTCCACCAGGAAGGCCATCTCCAAAAAACCACCCTCGCGCGGTTCAATCCCGAGCAGCGGCAAGTGCGTCAGATCCTCGCGCCCCTGGAGCGCCTGGGTCGATGGATCGGAGGGGATGTAACCGGCCTCGATCTGGGCCTCCGCCGGGGGAAGCTCGTCGATCTCCTCTCGCAGCAGGATCTTTTGCTCCTCCACCCGGGTGCTCCCGGGGGGGCCGAGGCTCGCGAGCAGCGCGCCCTCCGGGTTCTCCTCCGGGTACTCGGGGAAGCGGAGGATCTGCCCGACCACCGCATCCCCGTCGCGCCCGTGGATCTCCCCACGCAGCACGATGGGCCCCCGGACCCGCGGATCATCCGGCTCCAGCCTGGCGCTCGTGTTGCTCCGTTTCAGGGTGCCAGCGACCCGGTGCGGGGCGCGCTCCAGCACCCGCAGCACCTCCCCCTCCGGACCCAGCGGGCCGCGCCGCAGCGCCCGGGCCAGCACCCGGTCTCCGTGGAGCGCCCCACCCACTCCGCGCCCGGTGAGGCGTAGATCCTCGGATCGCCCGGGGGACCGCAGCAGTCCAACCTGCCCGGGCATCATCTCCAGGATCCCCTCGTATTCGTCCGGATCCGGCCTGGGTCCCGGGAGACCCCCACGGGGAGGAGGCTCATCCCGCGCGTAGCGCCCATCCGGAAGCACCCGCAGCGCCCCCTCCTGGGCCAGCGCGTCCAGGAACCGGGTGAAGCCTGGCAGGGATACCTCCGGAACGTCGAGGCGGGCCGCCATCTCCCTCGCGGAGAGCGGCCTCGCTCGACCGTCCAGCAGGTCCATCACCGCGTCGCGCCGGGGAAGAAGCACGCTCATGCTACCTCCGCTGCTAGCACGGCTTCCCCGGGGCGTTCACCGTCGCCGCGGGTCGTCGCCGTCGAGATGCAGGTGGAGGTCGTCTTGCCCCCGGACCTCGATCACCCGGTCAGCTCGGGCCTGGGTGAGGTAGGCCGTCAGGTCGACGTTCATCTTCTGGAGGGAAGCGAGCCAGGCCAGGCGCTGCTCGTCCTGGCGGCGGGCGATGGCGGCCTGCTGCTCGGCTTCGAGGCGGGCCTGCTCTCGGGAGAATTCCTGCTGGGCCTTCTGTGCCCGGAGGTTGGCCTCCCGCTGGCGCTCGGCCTGGGCGATCTCGTGGGCCACGGAGGCCTCCTGCTCGGTGCGGAGACGGGCAGCGCGGGCGAGCTGGCGTTCCTGGGTGAAGTCTTCCAGGTCCTGGGCCTGCTGCTGGGTGGCCCGCTCCAGCTGGAGGCGGGTACGGGACTCGATGGCCTCGTCGTGCATCCGCTGGAGGTTCTCCGGGGCGCCGTAGCCCCGGTAGACCACCTTGTCGATGCGGTAGCCGCACTGCTCGGCGCGGGCGGTGAGCTGGCGGTAGGAGGCCAGGTCGTTGAGCTGCTCCGTGCGCCGCTTGAAGGACTCGAAGTCATGCTTCCCGGTGAATTCCACGACGTCGGAGGTCGCCGCGTTGACGAAATCCCCGATGGGGTCGTGGGTGGTCTCCAGCATCCGGGGGAGGTCCACCAGCTCGAAGAAGATCATCAACCGCACGGTGATCACCGCGTCGTCGGCGGTCCGGACATCCTGCACGTCGTGGTACATCTGGTCCGGCAGGAACCACAGCTTCTGGAACACCAGCGCGTTCGGCACCTTGGTGTAGCCGTCCTCCCCTCCCCTGGAGCCGTGCCACGAGAAGGTGTGGAGCCACTCCCCCGGCGCAGGCACGAAGGACGCCGGCCCGTGGACGAACCGCCGGGTCACCTCGCCGCTCTTGCCGTCCCGGCTGTAGACCACCACCGCCTCCTTGGCGGAGATCTGGAGCGCGTCCTCCTTCTGGACCGCCAGGTGCTCCCGAGGGTCAAACCAGAGGTTGGCGGGGCCCTCGTGGTGCTCCTGCCTCCCGTCGCGGAAGCGCACGATGAGGAACTCCCCCGGGTGCGCCACGTGCCGGAGCATCGGCTCGATGGTCTTGCCCCAGCGCCACAGGCGGCGAGGGCCCTTCACCACATCGACGCGGCCATCCTTGTGGATGACCCGGACCCGCTCGCCCTCCCGGACGGTGTAGAAAAACATGCCAAAATCCCTCCGCTGGCTCTGCGGATCGAGGCCGTTGCCGCGGGCGGCCGGTGCGGGGAGTGGCTGCCGTGTGGCCAGCGACTGCGCGTGGATGGGGGGGGCTCCGGCCGCCAGGTTGGCGACGGGAAAGGCCCCGGTGTCGTGGGCGCTGGCGTAGCTGTCCGCGGGGAGCTGCGCCTGCTGCTGGAGCGGCCCCACGTTGGAGAACGCCGGAGAAGGCATCGCGCGCCGCTTCGCGGGGGCCGGTGCGATCTCGTTGAGCGCGCCGGCCTGCTTGTTGAACTTGTACTCCACGCGAGCGGCTCCCCCCTCGACTCCGGACTCAGCGGCGACGACGGCGGGCGCCCAGCAGGCCGAGGCCCGCGAGGCCGACCAGGAGCGCCGGGGCGTTCAGGGGCGACTCGCGGCCCGGCACGGCGCAGCCGCAGGCGCCGTCCTGGGCGACCTCGGGGTTGTCGCCGTTGACGGGGATCTTGCACACGGAGATGTCGGCGCCGCGGCAGTCGAGGTCCGCGCAGTCGATCTTGCCATCGCCGTCGTTGTCGATCTTGTCGGAGCAGGCGGCGTCGGTGTTCTCTCCCTTGCCCTTGCCCCCGGTGGGGTCGGCGCAGGCGGTCAGCCCGGCGGCGAGGCAGTCCTCGTCGTCGCAGTCGTTCTTCCCGTCTCCGTCGTTGTCGAGGCCGTCCTTGCAGGCGGCGTCGGTGTTCTCGGGGGTCGTGGTCGGATCCTGGCCGCAGACGGTGACCGCCGAGTTCTGCGAGCAGTTCGGGTCCGCGCAATCGATCATCCCGTCGCCGTCGTTATCGAGGCCGTCCTTGCACTTCTCGTCGGTGTTCTCGTCGCCGCAGAAGGGAACGCTCGCGTTCTTGCAGTCCGGGTCGGCGCAGTCGACCAGCACGTCCCCGTCGTTGTCGGTGCCGTCCTTGCATTTGTCCGCCGTGTTCTCGGCGCAGGGGGCGGTGCCGCTGCACGACGGATCCTTGCAGTCGATGAGGCCGTTCTTGTCGTTATCGATACCGTCCTTGCACTTCTCGTCGGTGTTCTCCGCGTCGCTCCCGCAGACGGTGATGCCCTCGACCTTGCAGTCCTCGTCGGCGCAGTCCGCCTTCCCGTCGCCGTCGTTGTCCTTCCCGTCAGAGCACTTGGCGTTGGTGTCCTCCTTGGTGGCGCAGACGGTGATCGCGGGGTTGTCCTTGCAGTCGGTGTCGTCGCAGTCGGTGGTCCCGTCGCCGTCGTTGTCGAGGCCGTCCTTGCACTTGGCGTCGGTGTTCTCCTTGCAAGCGGAGATGCTGTTGCTCTTGCAGTCCGGATCGGCACAGTCGGTCAGGCCGTCGCCGTCGTTGTCCTTCCCGTCGGAGCACTTGACGTCCGTGTCCTCGGGGTCGGTGACGCACTTGCCGATGCTGGAGTCCTTCGAGGTGCAGAGCAGGTTGGTCGGGCAGCCATTGCCGCCCTCGCCGCGGCAGCCGTCGATGCACTTGAGCGTGTTGGCGGTGTCGCACACCTTGCCGCTGGTGGGCGAGCCGCAGTCGCTGTCCTTGGTGCAGCCGCAGAAGGGGGTGTTCCCTGCGCTGACGCAAGCTTCGCCGTCCGGATTCCCCTTGCACTTGTCCGCGTTGCCCAGATCATTCGCGGTGGTCGGGGTGCAGACGGTGCAGGTGCCCGTCGGGACGTTGCAGACCGGCTTGTCGTCCTTGCAGAAGTCGTCGTTGGTCTTGGAGCACTCGTTGCAGGAGCCGTCCGGCTGGCAGGCGGGGAAGAGCGGGTTCCCGCAGTTCGCGTCCGTCGCACAGGGCTGGCACGAGAAGGTGTTTGGATCGCAGTACGGCTTGGTGGGCTCGTTGCAATCCTTGTAGGTCTCGCACTCCTTGATGACGACGACGGTCTTCTGGGGGCCGACCTGGTTCGGGTCGCCGTCGCTCAGCCACTCGCTCAGCGGGGCGTTCGGCGTCGCCTCCCGAATCTTCTCCCCGACGCCCTTGAGCACCGCCTGGTTCGCCACCGAGCCTCCGTCCTCCAGTTCGCTGGAGATGATCGCGCGGAAGCTCACGGTGATCTTGTCCCCGGGCATCACCTTGCCGCCCTTGTTCGGCCCCGCAGCGCTGCCGAGGTACCAGGTGATGGTGTTGAGCGCCTGGCTGTACTGCGCCTCATCGTCCCCGCTGGCGTCGCTCTTGGGCTGGCCGTTGAGCGTGAGGGAGCCCGGGACGTACTCGAGACCCAGCTCCAGCGCATCGGTGAGCGTCGTGTCGATGGAGCTGTCGTTGCCGGTGTTGGTCAGCTCGATCACGTACTCCACCTCGTCGCCCGGGAGCAGCGCCCCGCCGTTGAGGTCGTTCGCCGTCTTGGTCACGGTGAAGTTCGGCGCACGGTTGCGGATCGACGTGGCAAACGCCCCCAAAATAAAGATATCCAGGTCGCTCTGGGCCCCGATCTTGGCCGACGTGGCCCCGGGCTGGATGAACTTGCTGATGTCCACCGTGTCCAGGTCGTAGCCGGACATGATCCCCGGCTGCCCCGACAGCTTCGGCACGTCAAACTGCCCCGTCACCGGCTGCCCCAGGTTGCTCCGCGAGGAGTTGAAGAAGTTGTTCTCCGGGTTCAGCGCGTCCGACGCCTTGTTCCCGTTGATCAGGAAGAAGTCGCCGCCGTAATCCAGATCGCCCTCGTAGGTCAGCGCCGTCATCTTCGCGTCGAACCCCGGCGGCACCAGGAACCCCTGGAGCGTCACCTCCGCCTTCGGCGTCCCCTCCGCCGGCGCGATGTACGTGAACCCGTCGAAGAGCGCCAGGTTCCTCAACTCGTCCCCGGGGCGCTCGTAGAACACCACGATCGTCCACCCGGTGAAGGCCCGATCCAGGTTGAGCCCCGCCAGCGGCAGCCCGTCCACGTCCGTGACGCGGAAATCCCCGGCGCCCCACTGGGCCACGTAGGCCGTCGCGTCGCCGCTCGCCTGGTAGTAGTGCGTGTCCGGGAACGACGCCAGGTTCGTCGGCCTCGTCCACGTCGCGTCCGCCTTGATCACCGTGCTGGGGCCCCCGTCCCAGTCCAGCGTCGCCGTCGTGTCCGGCGCGCTCCCCTTCTTGATCGCCGCCCAGTAGAGCCGCGCGTACACCACCTTCGACCCCGGCGGCATCACCAATGTCGCCGATGTCCGCGCCTGCAGCGGCTCGATGGACGCGTTCGCCACGTTGTCGCGCCAGTAGATGTCCGGCGCCGTGTCCGTGATGTTCGGCTGCCCCGCGCAGGAAGCCGTCGCCCCCGCCGGCAGCGCCGCCTTCGTCCCGCAGTCGTGGGCCAGCGTGCTGCCGAAGACCGCGATGTCTCCCTGAAGATCCTTCTGGAAGCGCAGCGTGGGGTCGTTGGGCCCCGCCTGCGCCTGCGACGACGCAAGAAGGCAAGGGAGGGAAAAGAGAAGACCGAGAGCCGTACGGCGACGTGGGAAATGCATGGTAACCCTGTAGCTTTACCACGTCCCTGCACCCCCGAGGAATGCCCTTCTCGCTCCGCTTCCTTGACCCCTCCCCCGGAACCCCGCACCCTGGCACCATGCACAAAACGTTGCTTCTCGGTCTTTTCCTGGCACTCCTGGGCTCTTCAGCGGTCACCGCCTGCGGTGGCGATGAGGACACCACCCCCACCCCCAACGAAGGAACCTCCGGCTCCGGTGGCTCCTCGGCCGGCTCCGGCGGAAGCTCCTCCGGAAGCAGCGGCGCAGCAGGCGACGCCGGTCAGGGCGGCTCGGCCGGAGACGCAGGGGCGGCTGGCTCCGCAGGCGATGGCGGTGCCGCAGGCGATGGCGGCTCCGC
>CAZSDX010000207.1:10723-11106 GCA_964605685.1 uncultured Polyangiaceae bacterium | reverse complement strand
CGTATTCCCGCTCGGCCCCGGCCCTGCGCAGCCGCACGCCGCGCGCGGCGAACCAGTCAAAGCACTGCTCCATCAGCCGGCCCTTGGACGGTACACCGAGCTTCAGCGTCATGCCAGCCCCCCGAGATCGGCCACCAGCCCCGGACGGATCACGCCGCCGACGGCGGGCGCCAGGGGAGCCACCCGGAGGTCGCGTGGGCGGGCCGGCAGCGGCCTGCGGAACCGGATCTCCCCCGAGGGGGCGACCCCGACGCACTCCCCTGCGGCGGTGAGGACCACCCGGTCCCCTCGGCTGGTGAGCAGCGGCCCCTGGACCGGCGGCGCGGGCAGGGCGGTGCGCTGGGTCTCCTTGCCGGTGGCCAGGTCGAGGCTCACGAGCTGTC
>CAZSDX010000207.1:6834-10706 GCA_964605685.1 uncultured Polyangiaceae bacterium | reverse complement strand
CGCGGCGATCACCGCGCCCTTCGAGGCGACGGCGGGCAGGTCGATGCCCCCCTGGAGCTGGGCCTTCCAGAGGGGAGTCAGCGCGGCGGGGAGCCCCGGGGCCCTGCCGGTGCGCTGGTTGTCGCCCCGGAAGACCGGGTGCGGCGCCTCCGAGCGGAGCACGAGGGTGGCGGCCGCCCCTGGCCGGACCGCGTCGGCACGGGCCAGGACCGCGGCGCCGAGGAGCGAGGCCAGGGTCAGCAGCGAGGCCAGGGAGGCGCGGGTCACGGGGCAGCCTCCAGCTTGACCGAGTAGGGCTCGTCGCTGGGGAGCAGCTCCTTGACGCCGTCGACCCAGGGATCGCGGATCAAGCGGAGCGTGAGGCAGCCGGTGGAGGGCCCCCCGTCAAGCTTGAGGGCGGGGGAAGTGTGGGGGCTGAGGACGTTGGTAGCGTCGGGTTTGCCTGGGCTCCCGGCACGGTGGACGACGAGGCGGAGCCCGCTGCCGACGCCGCCCCGGTCCAGGGAGGCTTCGAGGGCGGTGCCGGTGGGGCGCACCAGCGAGATGGAGTCCCGGATGACCCAGCGGGCCTTGCTGCCGGTGAGCCCGGTGGCAGGACAGATCACGTCGGTGTCGTTGGCGAAGTTGAGGACGCCCTTGATCTCGGCGCCCAGAGGGACGCGGACGGCGGTCTGGGGGGAGTCGTTGGGCTCGATCTCGGCGGACTCCTCGGGCTCGGCGCGGGCGAAGGAGAGCTCGTAGAAGTCCGAGACGTTCTCGTGGACGAGGGGGGGAGCGTCGGGGCTGCGGGCGTCCATGTCCTGGAGGACGGCAAGGAGGTAGCGCCCCGGCTCGACGCGGTAGGTGGGCAGCACGAGGTCACGCTTGGGCGCGCCGGTGCAGAAGCGGGCCAGAGGCTCGCGGAAGCCGCTGCGGTAGAGCCAGAGGCAGGTGGCGAAGTTGGGGAGCGCGGTCAGGCGGAGGCTCGCCAGGGAGACCCCGGCCGGGACGTCGTAGGCAAAGAAGTCCCGGTCCCCCTGCTCGGGAGAGGCACGCTTGCCGATCTGTCCCCGGATCTCCTTGCCGAAGGGGATCTCGTTGGCCCGGGCGGCCTCGTCGTTGGGCTCCCGCTCGGTCCCCTCGGGGGGGGCGGGCGGGCGGGTGAGGGCCTCGATGTAGGAGCGTGCCTTGCTGTAGCCGAACCAGAGGAGCCCGACGCCCCCGAGGAGCGCCAGGCCCAGGAAGAGCTGGCCAAGGAGGCGCTGGAAGGCCAGCTTGCGCTCGTAGGCCGCCACCTCGTCGCGGGTGGCGGCCTTGCGGGGGAGCGCGACGCCGCCCGGGTGGCTCTCGGAGATGGCCGAGGCGAACCGGGAGGCGAGGGCCTGGATCTGCCCCTGATCCACCAGCAGATCGACGCTGGAGGCGTTGCCGGCCCGGAGGAAGTCGAGCAGCTCCTGCTGGAGCGCAGCAGCCGTGGGGTGGCGGTCCTCGCGACGCTTGGCCATGGCCTTGAGCACGATGGCGTCGATGGAACGGGGGAGGTTGAGCTGAGGAACCCGCTCGGAAGGAGGCCTCGGCTCCTCGGTGAGGTGCTTGGCGAAGACGGCCATGGGGCTGGTTCCCTCGAAGGGAGGAGCCCCGGTGAGCAGCCGGTACATCATGGCGCCGAGGGCGTAGATGTCGGCCCGCTGGTCCACCTCCTCGCCGCGAATCTGCTCGGGAGCCATGTAGTAAGGCGTCCCGACGACGGCGTTCTGGTTGGTGGCGTCGTTGGCGCCCTCCGGCGCCTCGTGGAGCTTGGCCACCCCGAAATCGCAGACCTTGGGGAGCTCCTCCGTGTTGTCCCGGGAGCGGACCAGCATCACGTTCTCGGGCTTCAGATCCCGGTGGACGATGCCGGCGGCGTGGGCCTCCGCCAGCGACCCGCAGATCTGCACCATCAGCCTCGCCAGCCGCACCGGCGGGAAGGGCCCGTCGGTCTTCAGTACCCGGGCGAGATCGTCGCCGGCGACCAGCTCCATGACCAGGTAGGTCAGGTTGTTCGCCTGACCGAAATCGAAGACCTGCACCGTGTTCGGGTGGGACAGCCGCGACGCCGCCATGGCCTCCCGCTTGAAGCGCTTGATGATCACCGGATCCCGGGAGAGCGACCCGGCCAGCAGCTTCATGGCCATCAGCTTGCCGATGTGGATGTGGGCGACCTTGTAGACCACGCCCATCCCTCCGGCCCCCAGCACGCTGAGGATCCGGTACCGGTCGGCGATGACCATCCCGATCAGCGGGTCCGCCGCGCGCCGCAGCTCCAGCTCGTCGTCCTCGGTGGCCTCGCTCATGGCTTCACGACGAAATCCGCCTCGACATCCGGCAGCTTCCTGTCCTGATCCGAGGCCACCCCCACGACGCGCCCGTAGACCCCGATGGAGTCCCCCATCCCCAGCGCGCTTCCCCCCGGGATCACCACCCGGGCCAGGCAGCCCTTCTTCGTACACCCCGTCGCCACGTTCACCACGGCAATCACCTGGTTTGCCTGGGTATTCGATGACACCACCTTGCCCAGCCACGCCACCGGCGTCCCTGCCGCCTCGTCCAGCTTGCCATTCACCTCGTCGTAGCCGGGTCGCCCCGAAGCATCCAGCGCCTTGGCCTCCGCCTTCAAGCTCGGCACCAGCTTGACCTTCAGCGACAGCAGCCGGGGGGCCATCCCGTGAGCGGACGCCCGCAGCGGAACCTCCGCCAGCCCGAGCCCCGGGATCTTCAGGTGTTGCCGGAACGTCCCGTCCGGGTTCACCGCCACCGGCGCCCCCGACACGGTGAGTCCCGCTCCCTTGCCGAGGCGCCCCGCCATCAGGAACGTCGCCTGGTCCGTGATCAGGTTGCTCCCCGGGGAGTCCAGCGTCAGCGGGACCACCCCCACCTGCACCGTCAGCTTGCCCGACTCCGGAGCGCCGCCCTTCACGGCGATGGTGTAGGGGATCTCCTTGCGGAAGATCTTCTGCTCCGGCGGCAGGGCCAGCAGCTCCCCCTGCACCTCGATCCGGGCGCTCCCCCGGCCCGCGGCGTCGAGTGCCACCGGCTTGCCCTGCACCGTGACCGACGCCCCGGCGAGGGCCTCCACGTCCACGCGCACCGCCGGCGTCGCATCCTGGAGCGCGTTGATGTCCGGGCTGAAGCGGTACGCCAGCGGGACCGCCAACGAGACCGTCTCGTCCCGCCCGCCCTCCGGGCGATCCACCGACAGCGCCAGGGCGTTGTCGCCCACCTTCAGCCGGCCGCTCAGCTTCAGATCCGCCTGGTGCCCCTTCACCTCCGCGGGTTCGGCGCCCTCCAGCGTCAACTTCGTCCCGTCGGGGCAGCTGTCGCAGGTCACATGGAGGACGTCGTGGCCCTCCGCGTCCAGCGTCGCCCTCGCCGTGACCGGCGCCGGCTTCTTGAGCAAGAGCAGCGCGCCCACCCCCGCCGCCAGGATCCCCACGGCCCCCAGCAGCACGTAGAACGCTGGCCTCCTGTGGAGCGGCGGCAGCGGTTTTTGCACCTTGCGCACCCGCCGCTCCACCTTGCCGGTCTCCGGCACCACCTCGTCGTAAAATTCCTCGACGTACTCCGGCTCGGTCACCGTGGGAGCCAGCGGCGCCACGAGGTTCGAGAACGCCATCCCGATCAGCGTCTTTCGCTGGGTCCCGGCGGACCCCGAGGGGAGCCCGGGGGCCGCCATGCCGAGCAGCGTCTTGCCCTTGCCGTGGGCCACCGGCGCGGCTCCGGTCGGCGCGGCGGCCGGCGCGCCAAGGCCGGAGACCACCGGGGCGACCCCCAGCAGCGTCTTCTTGTTGTTCGAGGCCAAGGGCGAGGCCGGAGTGGCGGGCTGCTGGGGCGGCGCGGGCGCCGGGGGGACCAGC
>CAZSDX010000207.1:0-6793 GCA_964605685.1 uncultured Polyangiaceae bacterium | reverse complement strand
TGCCGATGATGGTTTTTCCCTTGCTGGGGGCGGCGGGAGGAGCCGCGGAGGGGGGCGAGAGATCCGGGGTAGGCGGGGCCAGCACGGGGGCCGGCGGGACCGGCAGCGGGGCCATGCCGAGCATCGTCTTGGCCGCGTTGGCGCGGAACCCCGGGGAGGCCGCAGGAGCAGGCGCAGGCGCCGGCGGGGGGGAGGGGGCCGGCGGGGCGGCGGGGGGCGGGTTCATCTGGGCGAGGGGGGAGGCGATGCCCACCATGGTCATCTTGCCGAGGGCGGGGCGGGCCGCGGGGGCTGCCGGAGCGGCGGCATGCCCACAAACTCCGCAGAAGCTCGCTCCGTCGGCGATCTGCGAGCCGCACTGGGGGCAAGGACTCATGGCCGCCAGCTTCTCACGAGGGCCCACGGCGCCGCAACCCGGCCACGGGGCCGGTTCACGCGTCGAGCAGCACCCCCACGGAGAGGGCCCCCTCGATCACCTTGCCCGCCAGCGTCACGTAGAGCACCCCGTCGGAGCGCACCAGCTCCCAGCGAGTGTTGCGCTCCGTACCCCGCTCCAGCGCGTCCAGGAAGGGGGGAGGGAGGCCGTACACCTCGATCCGTTCGCCCTGGTAGATGACCTTACCCTGGGCCTGCCTGCGGAGAAAATCGAGGTCGTGATGGGTGAAGACCACCACCCGACGGGCCGCCTTGCTGGCCCGGTGGAGCCGCTCCGGCGAGGGGTTGCCGATGTCGCACCAGAGCAGCAGCTCGCCCTGGAGGCTCCGGACCCAGAGCGCGGGCTCGTCGGCCTCCGCGAGGCCCCGGGTGAAGGCGATGCCCTCCTGGTGGAGCAAGCAGAAGGCCAGGGCCCGGGTCAGCAGGTAGCGCATGCTCTCGGAGGGGTGGCGCGCCAGGCGAAGGTCGAGGGACTCGTAGACACCGCGGTCCACGTCCGAGAGGGCCACCTGGAGGTGGTAGAGCGTCGCTTGCAGGGCCATCAGCGGCGGGGGTATAGCGCGGCGCGCCGTCAGAAGGTGAGAAAGACCACCCGCGCCGCGTTGTGCTGGATCCGGTAGCCCAGCCGCCCGGGACGGACGAGGAGCGTGGTCCGATACAGGACGAGAAAAAACGGAGATGACCGGGGGAACAGGGGTACAATCGCCCCATGGTAAGAGGTTCCATGGTCGCCTCGGCCGCCCTCTTCGTGGCGCTGATGACAAGCGAAGCGAGCGCCCAGAGCATCCCGCCGGAGGTGGAGGAGACGCTGAAGCGGGTCGCCGCGGAGAACATCCGGAGGCTCCGGAGGGGCGTGGCCTTCGGTCCGCACCTGGGCGCCTCGGGGCACTACCTGGCGGCGCCCGGGCAGCTCGACGGCGGGGTCTCCTTCGGGCTCGGGCTCTACCTGTTCAGCGTCCCGACGACCTTCGACCTCAAGGAGCTCATCATCAGCCGGGCCAAGCGCCAGGTGGAGGCTCAGGTCAAGCGGCTCATCGAGGAGGGGCACCCCCCTACCGGTGCCGACCTGGATGCCCTGGTCCGCACGACCGTCCACAAGGAGGCAAAGGAGGTGTTCGACGAGTTCCTCGGGAAGAACCGCAGGGAAGATCAGACCCTCGAACAACCTCGCTTCGGCTTCGTGGCCGAGGGGCAGCGGCTCTTCCGCTCCGAGGCGTGGCAGATCCGGCTGGCCCCGAGCCTCGGGATCTCCGTGCTCAGCATCGGCCCTACCCTCACGCTCCACACCGGAGCGCGTACCACCGGGCTCGTCGGCGGAGAGCTCTCCGTGCGCCTCCTCCCGGAGGCAGGCCCCCGCTCCAGGGTCGTCGAGATCTTCGGCCGCGCCGAATTCCCCCTCGGCCACAGGGACACCGTCGGCACCCACGCCGGTGGAGGCGTGCGCCTGCTCTTCGACATCATCTGATGCGCTATACCTCGCCCCATGGGCGAACGATCCTGGACCTGGAGCAAGGCCGGCCTCTGGCTGCTGGGCGCCTACGGGACGCTGGTCGGCGCCGCTTACGCCGCGCAGCGCTCGCTGCTCTACCCCGCCCCCCGCCTGCCTCGCGAACCCTCCCGGCACCACGGCGAGGTGATCCGCGCCGCCGCGCCCTCCGGTCGTCCGGTCTTCGCCCTGTGGAGCTGCGTCGAACCCCGGGGCAGGACGGTGGTTCACTTCCACGGGAACGGCGAGCAGCTCGCGGACGTGGGACCGCTCGCGGCCTGGCTGGGGCAAAAGGGTCGAAACGCGCTGGCCGTGGAGTACCCCGGCTACGGGCTGGCCTCGGGGCAGCGCCCTTCCGAGGACGCGCTCTACGAGGCGGCGGAGGCGGCGCTCGTGTACCTGCGGGACACCCTCGGGGTACCCCCGGAGAAGACGACCCTGATGGGTCAATCGCTGGGCTCCGGGGTGGCGGCGGAGATGGCCCTGCGAGGGCACGGCGCGCGGCTCATCCTGCTGTCGCCGTACACATCGATCCCGGACGTCGCGGCCCGGGTCGTGCCGTTCCTGCCCAGCCGCCGCATGGTCGTCGATCGCTTCGCCACCGCAGAGAAGGCCCCAAGGATCGACCGACCGACGTTGATCGTCCACGGCGAGCAGGACGAGCTCATCCCGGTCTCGATGGGGCGCGAGCTGGGGAGGCTCTTCCCGAAGGCGACGGTGGAGGTCCTCGCCGGGGTCCACCACAACGACCTCTTCGCCCCTCCCCACGGCCCCGAGCTCCTCGCCCGGATCCTCGACTTTTCCCGATGAATCCTGGGGAAAATCTGTTGATCGCCGGGGACAACCTGGCCGCGGGGCCCGGGCTCCTCGCCGCCTTCGCGGGCCAGGTGGACCTCATCTACCTCGATCCTCCCTTCGCCACCGAGCGCACCTTCCCCCTGCGCCCCTCTGCGGAGGAAGGCGAACCCGAGCCGCCTCCGGGACCGGCCTACCGCGACCGGTGGGGGGGCGATCCAGACCGCTTCCTCGCCTTCCTGGAGCCCCGCCTCGCCCTCTGCCGCAACCTCCTCGCCCCCCGCGGTACCCTCTACCTCCACCTGGATTTCCGCCGGGTCCACCACGCCCGGTTGCTCCTCGATCGCCTCTTCGGAGAGCGGCGCTTCCGCAACGAGATCATCTGGCACTACCGCACCGGAGGGCGCCCCCAGGGCTCCTTCGCGTTCAAGCACGAGACGCTGCTCGTCTACGGGAAGACCGGCAATAGCTACTTCAACGGCGGTGCGGTGGCGATCCCTCGCTCCGGCGCGCGGAGCAACAAGATGAAGCGGGCCACCGACGAGGACGGACGCACGTTTCGCTCCATCCGCTCCGCCGGCAAGGAGTACCGCTACTACGACGACGACAAGGTCATCCCCGACGACGTCTGGGGCGACATCAGCCACCTCCAGCAGCGCGATCCAGAGCGCACCGGGTACCCGACGCAGAAGCCGGAAAAACTCCTGGAGCGCGTCCTGCTCGCCTCCAGCCCCGAGGGCGGCCTGGTGGCGGATCTCTTCTGCGGGTCCGGGACGACCCTGGCGGTGGCCCAGCGCCTTGGCCGCCGCTGGATCGGCTGCGACGAGAGCCCCGCGGCGATCCAGACCGTCCAGCGCCGCCTCGCGGGCGCCTCCTTCACCCTGACCACCCCCGAGGAGCTGCCGTGACAATCCGACGACGGGCGGAGGCGAGGCCGGGCTGAAGCCCGGCGCCGGAACGTGTGTGTCAGGAAACGAGGAGAGGAAGCCCTCTACCGAGGGCTCGCTCCGAGCCAAGCCAAGGCAACGAGCCCTCGACAGAGGGCTTTATCCCACATTTCTCTTCTGCACATGTTCCGGCGCCGGGCTTCAGCCCGGCTGCCTCGCCCTCGGTTGACGCAACCCGGCGTGGCGGGCAACCGATAGGGGAGGCATGCCATCTTCGTACTGCAAGCTCTACGTTCACATGTTCTGGTCCACCTGGGCTCGTCATCCTCAGCTTGTACCCGAGGTAGAGGATGCAGTATTCGGTGTATTCGCACGAAAATGCGAGCAATTTTCCGCACGCTTGCTGTGCGTTGGGGGTGTCCTCGATCATGTTCACCTGTTGCTACAAATTCATCCAGATCACGGAGTAGCACAACTTGTAAGGGAGCTAAAAGGTGCATCTTCCCACTTCGTCAACCATCAAGTTCGACCAAATTTTGTCTTTCGTTGGCAGAGTAGCTACACCGCGCTGAGCGTAGGAAAATCAGAATTGCCTCGTGTATTCAAGTACGTACGCGATCAGAAAACGCACCACCAGCAAGGAAATATCGTCATAAATTTTGAACCCATACCAGACGAAGAAATGAGCCCTCGACAGAGGGCTTTATCCCACATTTCTCTTCTGCACATGTTCCGGCGCCGGGCTTCAGCCCGGCCCCAGCGACCTGCGACCCGCACGAGCGGCTCAGAAAGACTGCACGCTCCCCTGGCCGGTGATCCGGAGCCCGAAGCGGTGCCCCAACGGCCCCACCGAGGCCGGCCCGGAGAGGAGCTGCGGCGCCCCGAGGAAGGGCGCGCCGTCGATGGTCAGCCCGCGCACCAGGAGGGGATCACCACCTGTCCGGAGATCCAGCAGCTCCGCGAGGGTGGTGTCCGCCGGGAGCTTCCCCAGGTTCACGGCGACGTTGTTCAGGAAGGTGTTCCCTCCGCTCTCGGCGCTGTTCCCCAGGTCGACGGCGGCGTCCGCGCCGGCCACCTGGATCGCCGCGAACTGGTTGCTGGCGAAGGTGCTCCCCCGGATCTTCACCGCGAGGGTCTTGGTGCCGTCGAGCCGGAGCCCGTGCCCGAGGTTCCCCTGGCCGCTCTTGCCGACCTGCACCCCCTGGAGCGTCAGGCTCCCCGAGGCGCGGGCGACGATGGCGTCTCCGGCGCTGGTCGTGATGGAGCCGCCGGTCACCACCGTCGCCCCGCTGGAGTCAGCCGTGAGCAGCAGGCCCTGCCCCTTGTTCCCTTCGAGGCGCACCGCGTCGAGCGTCGTGGCCCCGACCTGGTGGACGACGATACCCGCACGGTCGCTCAGCTTCTGCTGGTTGTTGTTCCGGAGCAGCGTGTCACTCACCGAGAGCGTCCCCTGGACCGGCGGCCCCGGCGGGAAGACGATGAACCCCGCGGAGATCCCGGACCACCCGGACTCCTCGATGACACAACCCTTGATGGCGGCCTCGTAGCCGTCCTTGTGGAGCAGCACGCCGTCGAGTGCGCTCCCCTGGATCAGGCATTTCTCCGGCGCCGTCCCCTCCAGCTCCAGCCTGGCGCCGTCTCCGACGTAGACCCCGTAGCCCCCCGAATCCAGGATCCTCGAGTCCTCGATCCGGAGCTTGCTCCCCGAACCATCCACCCCGATCGCGGCGTTCGTCCCGGTGGCGTTCTTGGAAAAATCGCTATCCTGTACGAGAAATTCGCTCGATGCGGCCCCGCTGATCAGGGCATTGAGCAGGCTGCCGGTCACCTTGCTCTTGCGCAAGGTCAGCTTGGTCCCCGCGCAGGATTTCTCGAGCTGGGTCGGGAACACGTAGATCCCCAGGGGGGTACCCGAGAGGGTGATCTCGTCGAGGGTGGTCGTGCCACCGCAGGGGTCGATCCCGTACCCGAAGGCATTCCCCTCCCGGAGGTTGTCTACGAACGCCGTACCCTTCACGAGAACGTCCGTGAACCACGGGAAGAGCGCTATCCAGAACTTTTCGATCGATCCGCCCTCCATCTCGAAGAGGCCCACCTGCACCAGGGATACCCCTCGCTGCAAGGGCCCCTGCTCCCCCGCTCCGATCAGGTGCGTGTCCACCAGGGTCACCAGGGAGGCCCCCTCCGCATGGATGGCGTGGTTCTTCTTCGCCCGGAGCGTGCACCCCTGGAGCGCCACCAGCGCCGGCCCCTTCACCCGGAGCGCCTCGTCGGTGCTCTCGCGGATCTCGCAGGGACGAACCGGCGTGGGTCCGCTCTGCCGGAGGGTCACCGCCGCCTTGCCGGCGCCCTCGATGTCCACGCCTTGCTCGGCGAAGGCCTCCATCTCCACGTCTTCCAGCAGCACCTCTCCGCCGTTCGTCGCGGGCACCACCAGGCCACGCCTCGCCCCGCTCAGCAGCAGCGACCGGATCGTCGTCGTCCCCTTCGCCACCAGCAGATCCGACGCGAGCAATCCGTTCAGGGTCACGAGTCCCTGCCCTTCCACCTCCACCTCCGGGGGCAGCTCGACAGGAAAAATCTCCCCGGAGGTCGCCTGGCTGTAGATCCCCTGCTTCAGCGCGATCCGATCCCCTTTCCCCGCCACCATCGCCGACTTCGACAGCGAACGGAACGGCGCCAGCGTCGTCCCCCGGTCGCTCCCGTCGTCCCCCCCCGGAGCCGCCGTGATCGGGGTCACCTCCAGCGTACCCAGGCCACCGACGGCGATCCCGTCCACGGACAGCTCCACCGGATAGACCCCGATCGGCGCTCCGTGAGGCACCTGCACCACCAGCTCCACCGCGCCGTCTCCCTGCTGCGCTGCGACCTCCAGGGGTCCGATCTTCGCCGCCAGCTTCCCCGCAGGAGAAAACCCCTCCAGCCGTACCACCACCTTGCCCACCCCCTGCCGCACCTGCCCTCCGGGCGCAGGCGTCGCCTCCCCCTCCTGGTACACGCCCACCGCCGTCGGTCCGCCCGCCGCGCCCCCTGCACCGCTGTTTCCCCCCGCGCCTCCTGGACCACCCCCCCCCGTCCCCGCCGCGCCGCTTTCGCCCGCTGCACCCGCCACGCCGCCGTCGCCCCCCCCCCCCCCCCCCCCCCCCCCCCCCCCCCCCCCCCGACCCCCCCGCCCCCCCCCCCCGCCCCC
>CAZSDX010000206.1:8903-11137 GCA_964605685.1 uncultured Polyangiaceae bacterium | reverse complement strand
CGCCGCGCCAGAGGGCGGGGTCGACGCGGCCCGCGGCCTGCACGGCGTCGACGTGGAGCTGGGCGCCGTGGCGATCCGCCAGGGCGGTGAGCTGCGGGATGGGCTGGATGGCGCCGGTCTCGTGGTGGACCGCGTGGGTGGCCAGGAGCGCGGGTTCGCCCGGCTCGCGGTCCGCGAGGGCGTCGGCGAAGGCGTCGAGGGGGAGGTGACCGCCGGGGAGGGGAGCGATCCAGCGGACCCGGACGCCGCGGCGCTCCAGATCCTCGGCGCAGGCGAGGAGGCTGGGATGTTCGAGGCGGCTGGTGAGGAGCAGCCCCCGGTCGTGAGGGCGGAAGGGGCGCTCGACGGCGAGGTTGTTGGCCTCGGTGCCGCCGGAGGTGAAGGTGACGTCCCGCGGGTGGAGGTCTGCGAGGGCGGCGACGGCCTCCCGGGCCTCCTCGACGAGGCGTCGGGCGTCGCGCCCCGCGCGGTGGAGGCTCGACGGGTTGGCCCAGCCGGAGGTCCAGGCGTCGCGCATGGCGGCGAGGACGTCCTCGTGGGGCGGGGTGGTGGCGTTGTGGTCGAGGTAGACGAGGGGGGTCATGGGGAGGCGCGTCGGGCGAGGAGCGCCGCGAAGACCGCGCCCTCGAAGGTGGCTCCGCCGATGGAGATCCCGGGGGCTTCGAGCCGCAGCTCGCCCTGGAATCCCTGGAACACCCGCCGGGCGATGGCGAGGCCCACGCCGACACCCCCGTGGAGCCGGGTCGTGGAGCCGTCGATCTGGTAGAAGGGCTCGAAGATGCGCTCGGCGTTCCCGGGGGGGACGCCGGGCCCCGAGTCCGCGACGATGACCTCGTAGCGGTCGCCAGGGACGACGCGGGCGCGGACGCCGATGCGGCCGCGGCCCGGCGTGAACTTGATGGCGTTGTCGAGGAGCTGGCCAAGGGCCCGGGACAGCCGCTCCGCGTCGCCGTAGGCGGGCATCTTCCCGGGGGGGATCTCCCGGATCAGGGTGTGCCCGTGGGCCTCGGCGGCGGGGGTGACGTCGTCCAGTAGCCGGCGTAGCAGGTCGCCCAGGTCGTAGTCCCGCGGGAGGAACTTCATCTTGCCGGTCTCCAGGCCGGTGACGTCGAGCAGGTTGTCAATGACCCCCCGGAGCCTCCGGACGCAGTCATCCACGCTACGGAGGGCCTTCTCTTGGGCGCGGGTGGTGGGGCCCAGCTCGCCGTCGAGGAGCATCTTCACGTAACCCACGATGGGGGTCATGGGGGTGGCCAGCTCGTGGGAGATGTTCCGGTAGAAGGCGGTGCGGGCGCGGTCCAGCTCGACGAGGCGCGCGTTGGCGGAGGAGAGCTCGGCGATCTTCTCCTCGAGGTGGGCGACGATGCGCTGGCTCTGCTGGCGCAGCCGCTCGCCGCTGGCCTCGGGTTTTTGCAGCTCCCGGTGCCCCTTGAGGTAGCCGGCGACGGTGCGCGCGAAGGTGCGCGCGTCGATGGGTTTTTGCAGGAACCCGTCGCAGCCCACGGCGAGGCTGGTGTCGCGGTCGCCCTCGGCGGTGATGGCGACGATGGGCACGCCGGCGAGCGAGGGCTCACCCCGCAGCCGTAGCGTCACCTCGTAGCCGTCGAGGTGCGGGATGTTGATGTCCACCAGGATGAGGTCCGGGCGCTCGGCGCAGGCCAGGCGCACTCCTTCCAGGCCGTCCATGGCGTCGATGACCTCGAAGCCCTGCGCCGCGAGGAGCTTGCGGACCAGGAGCCGGTTGGTCGCGTCGTCCTCGATGTGAAGGATGCGTCCCATGACGCCACCTTGGCCCTGTGGCCGCGGCAACACAACCCCTGGGTTCCGGAGGTTGCGCCCCGATCCCCGGGGAGGGTAGCGTGCCGCCTGGCATGCGCCCCGACCCCTCCGACGCCAGGCGAGCGCTGCTGGCCCTCGGATCCGGGGCGCTGCTGGCCCTCGGCTTCCCGGGGCCTGGGCTCTGGCCCCTCGCCTTCGTGGCCCACGCGCCCTTGCTCCTGGCCCTCGACGGCACGCGGGCGCTCCGGGCCGCCTGGCTCGGGTGGCTCGCCCACGCGATGCTGACGCTGCTGGTCTTCCGGTTCCTCTGGGTTCCGCTCCGGGAGCTGGGCTCGCTCTCGTGGGGGACGGCGGCGGCGGCGCTGGGCCTGCTCGCGGCGCTCCAGGGGCTCCGGGGGGCGGCGCTGGGGGGGCTGACGGCGCTGCTGGGCCGGTTCCTCCCGCTCCCGTCGGCC
>CAZSDX010000206.1:0-8839 GCA_964605685.1 uncultured Polyangiaceae bacterium | reverse complement strand
CCCGCTGGCCCAGAGCGCCTCGGTCGGGGGGGCGCCGCTGGTGGCGCTCTGGATCGCCTCGGCCAGCCTGATCCCGGCGACCTTGCTGGCTCGCCGGGCAGGGCGAGCGTGGCCCTGGCGCTGGGCCTGGGGGGCGCTGCTGGGGCTCGGGCTGGCGCTGGGCTGGGGTCAGCGGCGCCTGGCTCGGCTCACCCGGGAGGAGCAGGCGGGGGGCTGGGGGGTGGGGCTGGTCCACGGGGCGATCCACCTGACGCCCGACGCTCCGCCGGAGATCGAGGGGTGGCTGGCGCTGCGCAAGGCCGCCCGGGAGCTGGAGCAGCGCGGAGCCCGCCTGATCGTGCTGCCCGAGACCGCCTTGCCGCTGCCGGTGCGCCGGGCGTACCCGGGGGACGACCTGCGCGCCCAAGGGGTCGAGGCGCTGCGTGCGCCGTGGCTCGTGGGGGCCCTCGTGGAAGGGGAAGAGGGGGCGCTCAACGGCGCGCTCCTGGTGGGGGGAGACCGCCCGGTTCAGCTCGCGGCCAAGCGGGTGCTCCTGCCGTTCGGGGAGTACGTGCCGCTGGAGCGCTGGCTACCCTGGCTGCGGAGGTTCTCCCCGCGGACGGCCCGGCTGGTGGCGCCCGGTGGCGACCCGGGGATACTCCTGGAAGATCGGCGGATCGGGATCTCCATCTGCTACGAGGGGATGCTCCCGGGGCGGGTCCGGGAGGCCGCAGGGCAGGGGGAGGCAGCGCTGCTGCTCAACCTGACCAACGACGCCTGGTTCCCGGGGACGCAGGAGCCGGCGATCCACGCGGCGCAGACCCGGCTCCGGGCGGTGGAACTGGGTCGGTTCCTGGTGCGCTCCACCAACCTGGGGCAGACGATGGTGGTGGCCCCGTCGGGGCGGCTCCTGGCGGAGGCGACCGGGGCGCCGACGAGGTCGCTCCTGGCCGAGGTGGCCTGGCGAGAGGAGCGGACCCTGTTCGCTCGCTGGGGTTGCTGGGGGGGGTTGCCGGGGCTGCTGGGGCTGCTGGGGTTGCTGGGCCGCACCCCCGTGGCGTCGCCGCCAGGGGGAAGGACCCGGCGGGGGAGCCAGATCCAGCCACGCGCCAGAATTTAGGAATCGGCACGCTTTCTGCTAAAACGCAGGGAGCGCGTAGGGACGGCCTCGGGCCTGGCGTCTCAGTGAATGATCGACAGATTCCCCCGTCCAAGGTACGAACCAACCTCCCTCAAGCCACCTTGAGCGAAATCAGGAGAACGACTTCGATGCAGAACCTGAAGCTTTTTGCGTTTGCGATCCTCGGCGCTGGCCTCTTCACCCTCCAGATCACCACGTCCACCGGCTGTGAGGCCTCCGCCGAGGCCACCGGCGGCTCCTCGGGGAGCGGCGACGCAGGCACCGCCGGCAGCAACACTGCGGGCAGCACCGCCGCAGGCTCTGGCGGGAGCGACGCCGGCTCCGGCGGCAGCGCTGGCGAGGCGGGTCAGGGTGGTTCCGGTGGCGCGGGCAACGACTCGGCGCTGGGCCTCGCCACCGCGCTGGGCGGCGACGCGGCCTGCCAGACCTGCCTCGCTGGCCTCACCGGCACCGTCAAGGACGGTGGGCAGCAGGACGTCGACTGCACCGGCATCATCACCAAGTGCAACGGCGACCAGAACTGCCAGGACTACATCGCCTCGGTGGCGGCCTCCAAGGCCAAGGGCACCAACACCGACCCCAACTGCTGGCTGGAGGAGGCGAGCGTCGCCATCCCCGAGGACGTCCCCAACGTACTCCGCACCTGCGCCACCGCCTCCTGCGGCGACAAGTGCGGTAACCTCAACTTCGCCGCCCCTACCTGCAACTGAGCGAGCCGTCCCGCCCGGGACGCTCCCCGCGAGGCCGCTCCGCAAGGGGTGGCCTCGCTGCTTTTTCACGGTGACCGTAGCTCTCGCAGGTGCTTCACCGCGGCGTTGTGCTCCGCCAGGGTCTCCGAGAAGGTGTGGCGCCCGCCGCCCTTGCCGACGAAGTAAAGGTACTTCGTGCTCGCCGGGTCGATGGCCGCCTGCAGCGACCGCTCCCCGGGGTTGGCCACGGGTCCCGGGGGGAGTCCCGCGTGGGTGTAGGTGCTGTAGGGGTTGGCCGGGTCCTGGTTCATCTCCGGGGTGACCCGGTTCTGGTAGCTCGCGCACGAGGGGATGCGCTCGCGGAGCACCTGGCAGCCGTAGGCGGTGGTGGCGTCCGACTGGAGCCTGGGTGGCTTGGGGGTGAAGGTCGGTTCGAGGAAGCGGTTGTAGAAGGCGCTGGCCACCAGGGGACGCTCGTCATCCACCGCCGCCTCTCGCTCGATGACCGAGGCCAGGATCACCACCTGGTGCAGCCCCCAGCCGAGCTGCTGCGCGGGCCCCCCGTCGGGGCGCGAGGAACGCAGCCGGGCGACGCGCCGATCAAACTCGCCCTTGAACAGACGCACGAGCTGCTTCGGGTCGCTGTCGATGGCCAGCGGGTAGGTCGCCGGAAAGAGGTAGCCCTCGGCGCTGTCCGCCGGGATCTTCAGCTCCCGGAGCAGCGCCGGGTCCGCGGCGGCCTCCAGGAAGGCCCGGGCGGTGCAGACCTGCTTGTCGTGGAGCCGGCGGGCGATCTGGATCCGGTTCCACCCCTCCGGGATCGTCACCTGGACCTTCTCTCGCTCCGGATCCCGGGCCAGCCTCAGGGCGAGCTGCCGTGGGTTGAGGTTGTCGGCGAGCAGGTGGGGGCCTGGCTGCAGCGCGTCGCCTCCCCAGAAGATCGTCAGGTAGAAGCCCAGCAGGCGCCAGCGCCGCGCCGCGCCGTGGGCCTCCAGCAGCTCGGCTACCGCGAAGGAGCCCGCTCCCGGCGGGATCACCACCTCCACCTCCGCCCCCCGCCCCCCGCCCCCGGAGCCCCACAGCAGCGAGAAGAACGCGAGCCCCACCAGCGCCGCGGCCACTACCCCCACGGACAGCAAGGTCCCGGTCGGGGGCCGCTCCTTCGGCAGGCGGGAAGAGCGCGGGGGAGCACCCCCTCGCCGGGTGTTCCCCGCGGGAGGCCCCTTGCCTCGGGGGGAGCGGGCGGACGGCGAGCCCCGGCCGCTCATGCCTTCCTGCGTCCGGGGGCGTCGAGCCACGCCTGGAGCAGGATGGCGGCGGCGGCGCTGTCCACCCTCCCCCGCTGCTCCTTGCTGGAGAGTCCCCCCTCCCGGAGCGCCCGGGACGCCTGCACCGTGGACAGCCGCTCGTCCACCAGCTCCACCTCGCAGCCGGTGAGGTCACTCACCTCCTGGGCGAAGCGGATCACCTCGTCGGCGGTGGTGCCGGCCTCCCCCCCCAGCCTCCGGGGCAGCCCCACCAGGAACCGCTCGATCCCCTCCTCCCGCTGGAGGAGCCCCAGGGCGGCCAGGGCCGCCTTGCGGTTCCGGGCCGGCAAGAACGGCCTCGGGTGGGCCAGCAGGCCCAGCTCATCGGAGACGGCCACGCCGATCCGAGCTTTTCCAAAATCAAGGGCTGCGACGCGCATCGCCCCGCTCCTTTAGCACCACAGCTCCCTTGACCCGAGAGGAGGCTGCGACCATAAGCGGCCGGCCTCTTTCTTACCACGGGATCCATGGAGCTACGCGCAGTCAAGGGGATGAACGACATCCTCCCGGAAGAGATCGGACGGTGGCACCGGCTGGAGTCCACCTTCCGCCAGGTGGTCGAGCTGTACGGCTACCGCGAGGTGCGCACCCCCATCGTCGAGCCCACCCAGCTCTTCGTGCGTTCCATCGGCGAGGCCACCGACGTCGTCGAGAAGGAGATGTACTCCTTCAAGCGCCACGACGACGACCTGACGCTGCGCCCCGAGGGCACCGCCGGCGCCGCCCGCGCCTACCTGGAGCACAAGATCCACGCCCGCGAGCCGGTCTCCCGCTGGTACTACCTGGGGCCGATGTTCCGGGGCGAGCGCCCCGCCCGGGGGCGCTACCGCCAGTTCTACCAGGCCGGCGCCGAGCTGTACGGCGAGGCCGGCCCCCTCTGCGACGCCGAGATGATCGACATGCTGGCGCGCTTCCTCCAGAAACTCGGGATCGGGCAGGTCGAGGTTTTGATCAACTCCCTCGGCGGCCCCGCCACCCGGCAGCGCTACCGCCAGGCCCTCGTCAACTTCTTTACCCCACGCGCCGACCAGCTCTCCGACGACTCCCGCCGGCGCCTCGAAAAGAACCCTCTCCGCATCCTCGACTCCAAATCCGCCGCCGACCAGGCCCTCTGCGCCGAGGCCCCCTCGATCCTCGACGTCCTCGACGGCGACGACCAGGCCCACTTCGACGGGCTCTGCCGCCACCTCGACGCCCTCGGCACGCCGTACCGCGTCGATCCTCGCCTGGTCCGCGGCCTCGACTACTACACCCGTACCCTCTTCGAGCTCCGTGGCACCGGCGGCGAGCTGGGCGCCCAGAACGCCCTCGGCGGCGGCGGCCGCTACGACCGGATGATCCACGAGCTCGGCGGCCCCGAGATCCCCTGCATCGGCTTCGCCCTCGGCCTGGAGCGGCTCCTCTTGGCCATGCGCGCCGAGCCGGTCCCTCCCGGGGGGTGGGTCTTCCTCGCCCCCCTCGGAGAAGCCGCCCAGCGGGAGGCCCTGCGGCTGGCGGCTGAGCTGCGCGACGCCGGGATCGAGGCCCGGGTCGACGGGCGCGGGCAGAAGCTCAACCGGATGCTCCCCCGGGCCAGCAGCTCGGGCGCCCGGTTCTGCGTGATCCTCGGAGACGGCGAGCTGGAGCGGGGCGTCGTTGCCCTGAAGGATCTCGCGGCCCACACCCAGGAAGAACCTGCCCGCGACCGGCTCCTCCCGCGGCTCCGCGAGCTCCTCGGCGAGGCCACCCGTTGACGAGCGCCTGGCGGCGGCTCTGGCTCTCGCTGGCGGTGCTGTCGGCCGCGGGGACGGCGTCCGCACAGTTCGGCGGTCCCGGCATGGGGGGGCCTCCGGCGCCCCCGAGCCAGCCTCGCAAGGATCCGAACGCCCCGGAGACCCACGCGGCGCCCGGCGCGGACAACGACGCGATCCCGAAGAACACCACCTCCGAGCCCACGCTCCCGGAGGACCCGCTGGCGGTGCCCTCCCGGCTCAAGGATCGCATCGGCTCGAACTTCGACCGGGACGCGCTCCTGGAGCCCAGCCAGGGGCGGCGCTACCTCCTGGCGCCGCCCTACTACGAGGAGAGGGCGAAGGACTACCGCTTCCGGACGCTTTTTCCCTTCTGGATCGACCGGCAGAAGCCGGATGACCAGTCGAGCCTCTACGGGATGCTCTACCACCGGCGCCGCAGCCCGGGGCTGGACGCGGACGTGCTGTTCCCGTTCTTCTGGCGCTGGCGCGAGGATCAGGACCGGACGACCATCGTGGGGCCGCTGGGCTGGCACCGGGGGCCCAAGGGGAACGACACCTTCCTGGCGCCGTTCTTTTTCCACGGGACGCGCCCCGACGGCCACTACCTCAACATCCCGCCGCTGCTGACCTTCCTCAAGACGGACGTGAACGGGGGGCGCTCGGTCATCGGGCCGATGTACTGCTTCTGGCGGGGAGGGCAGACCTGCAACCCGGAGACCGCCGACGACATCTCCTACGGCGTCTTCCCCTTCTTCTTCGCCAGCAAGGACGAGCGTAGCCGCTACGAGCTGTCGCCCCCGCTCCTCCATTACTACCGCTACGACGAGATCGATCAGAGCTGGCTCAACGTCTGGGGTCCAGTGATCCGCTCCCACTCCCCCGACCGGGAGGCTTTCCACGTCGCTCCCTTCTTCTTCCGCGTCTGGGGGCCCAACGAGGATCACATCACGGTCCCGCCGCTGATCTTCCACTACGGCTACAAGGGCGACGAGCGGCTGCTGGTGACGCCCTTCTTCCTGGATCGCCGCGGCGACAAGGGCGAGCGCACCTTCGTGACCTGGGGCTACGCGCGCCACCGCGGCCGCACCAGGCTCGACATGATCACCCCGTTCTACTGGAACTACGAGGACCCGGACGAGCGCTACCAGCAGAAGCTCCTCTTCCCCTTCCTGTACTCCGCCCAGAGCCCCCGCGAGTCCAGCGTCGCCTTCTTCCCCTTCTACGGCAGCTTCAAGCGCCACGGGATAAGCGAGTCCACCTGGATCACCCCCTTCTTCCAGCACACCCGCTCCATCACCGGCTGGGAGACCAACCTCCACCCGCTGGTCTACGTCGGCCGCGACCGCGACCACTCCCACACCGTCGTCGCCCCCTTCTTCTGGGACTTCGTCACCCCGTCGAGCCGCGCCACCGTCGGCTTCCCCATCTACTGGCGCTTCTCCGAGAACAACACCGTCACCCAGGTCGCCCTCAACACCTACTACCGCGAGAAGAAGCTCCGCTCCGGCCTCGACTGGGAGTTCCACTTCTTCCCCTTCTTCTCCTACGGCGAGACCCCCAACGGCCACTGGTGGAACGTCCTCTACGGCCTCGCCGGCTACAACCGCAGCGGCGCCGCCTCCCGCATGAAGCTCTTCTGGGTCCCCATCCAGCTCTCCGAGGATGTCCCCAACCCCTGACCCCCTGGTGTAGAGAGGTTCCCCATGTTCATCAAGGCGACCCTGTCGATCTGGAATCGTAACCACGAGGACGGCAGCTACGAGGCCGAGCACGAGGGCTGGAAGCTCCAGGTGACCTACACCCCTGAGCCTCCCCTCCCCAAGAAGGGCCCCTGCGGCTTCTCCTGGAGCGCCACCTCCCCCGACGGCAAGGAGCAGAAATCCTCCGAACTGATCGAGGAGCCGGAGATGGCCATGATGCAGGCCGAGCAGGCCGCCGGCCTCCGCGATGCCCACGGCGAGCCCGTCAAGGCCGCCTGATCCTCACCGGATGATCTCGGAGGTGCGCCCCGCGGCGGTCCCTGCTCCCCCGGGCGGATCTTCGCCGGTCAGCAGCGTGTGCACCAGGTCCGCGTAGGCCAGCGCGACCAGGATAACAGCGCCCAGCAGCATCCGGACCAGCAGACCCACCGCGTCGGACGGCGCTCCTCCACCGGGTTTTCCTCGCCACCGGAGCATCCATCGATCCGCCAGCCAGAAAACCGGGAGCCCCGCCAGGCACAGCCTCGGGTAGTACCCCGCCACCATCAGCGCCCCCACCAGCGCCACGCTGGCCCGCATCAACCCGCGGGCGACCCGGAGGCAGGTCGCCGGACCGTGGGTCACCACCAGCGTCCGGTACCCACGTCGCGCGTCGTCGTCTCGCTGGAACGCCTGCGCCGCGAAGGCGCTCCCCAGCACGCTCAGCGCCAGCGAACCGAAGGCCACCGCGGTGCGGAGATCCATGGGGACCTCCGCCACGAACCACCCCGCCAGCGGCGACAGCACCCCGTAACCCACCACGTTCACCAGCGGTCCCAGCACCGGGTGCCCTTTCCACGCGCTACGGGGGTGCGAGTACAGCACCGCCAGCGCCGCGCAGACCCCGCAGGCAACCCCCGCCCGCCGATCCGCCCGGATCGCCACCAGCACCGCCACCCCCAGCGCCCCCATCCCCCAGCCCCGCAGCCCCGCCGGATGCCTCGTCCGCGGCGCGAACACCGCTCCTCCCTCCTCGCCGTCGAGGGCGGCGTTGAGCCACAGCGTCCCCGCGCTCAGCAGCGCCCAGGCGACCAGCACGCCCAGCAGATCCCCCGGCCGCCAGGGCATCATCGCGTACCCCCAGAGCGCCATCCCGTAGCCCATCGCCGGCACACATAGCAGCAACGCCGTCCCCCCCGGCCTGGCCAGCCAGAAGAGCGCCACCAGCGCGCCCCACCGGGTCATCCGCAACCTCTCCCGGCGTACCAACGAAACCTTTGCACCCCAGGAGCGTACCCCCTGCCATCGCCCCTCGGCATGGACGCCCCCTCGCGACCGGAGTCTCCGCAGTGGTGAAGAAGCTCCACGGAAGCAGTCGCCAGGTTACCGGCTGGGCCTTCGCCGTGAAGACGGACGCCGACAGAAAGGGCGGCGTTGACGACGGGCTGACCCCCTTCCCGCTCCCAAAAAGCAGCAAAGATCAGGGGCTGGTGAAGGTCAGGGCCAGGTAGATCGCCACCGCCCAGGAGGCCACCACGCCCGCAAACACCGAGTAGAGGAAGGTGTGGTTCGGGCTCGGGTGGTCGAGGTAGTCCAGGCTGGCGGGCTTGGTGTAGACAGGGAGCTGTTGCGCTTGCTGGGCCATACTTCCCGGCCTTTCCAAGCCCCATGCCGCCCCCTGAAATTCACCAATTTCGGTGAATTCCCAGGAAATTTTCAGGCGGCCTCGTCGTCCCCCTGCGGAGCGAGCGGCAGTTCTTGCACCAGGGCGCGCAAGCCCCGCGGGCCGTGCTTTGCCTCCCGGTTGCGCTGGATCCGGCGCCGGAGCGCCTGGGTCATGCGGTCGGCGGCGATGTCCACGGCGGCGTAGGGATCCGCGTGGGTCGCCTCGACGAAGACGCCGCCGCGGGGGCCCAGGAGCCGGATCCGGCAGCATTTGTCCTCGCCGCCGCGGGGGCCGTTCTCGTCGCTCAGGGAGACCTGGAGGCGCGCCGCCGGGTTCTCCAGGAATTTCATCACCCGCCGGACCCTCCGGGTCGCGTAGTCGTGGAGAGCCGCCGAGTTGTCGATGTGGATGCTCCGAACCAGAAGTTCCATCGCGCCGTTTCCTTCCTGCGTGACTTCTCTGCAACTGGCTCGCCACCCGGATTCTTCCCCAAAAAGAGACCTCCTTCGGTCACTTGTCCCCCGATCACGACGCCAATCCCCGACAGCTCCGCGCCCGGCGCCGACACCCGAGGAGCAGCGCCAGCAGCGGCGCCAGCGCGCCTCCGTAGCCTCTGTCCCCCACCGCCCGGCAGCCGCAGGCCCC
>CAZSDX010000205.1:0-11139 GCA_964605685.1 uncultured Polyangiaceae bacterium | reverse complement strand
GGAGCAGCGCCGCGGGCACCAGCGGCTCTGGGGCGCCGGCCTCGGACGAGGAGGACTCGGGTTGCTCCGTGTCGGGGGCGGGTCGCCACGGGGCGCTGGCGGGGTTGATGCTGGCGCTGGGCGCGGCGGCGCTGCTCTTCGACCGCCGGCGGCGCTGAGCGGGGCGAACCCGGTATCCCCCCCCGCTCCCGGGGTGGTACAGTGAGCGCCACCGCTCCGCATGCGAATCTCCTCGATCCAGATTGACCAGGTCGGTCCCTTCGATCACCTCTCGATGGTCATCCCGGAGCCCTCCGGGGCGGGAGAGCTGGTCTTGTTCGAGGGCCCCAACGGTTCGGGGAAGACCACCATCCTCCAGGGCCTCTGCGCCCTGCTGGAAAGGTTCTTTGACCTGACCCATGAAAATTCATCCAGGGTTGAGGGCCGTTTTCAGTCTCCGGATGGTCAGATCGCCGCTACGTTTTCGGGACTGGAGGAGCAGTCTCCACACACACTCCTGACGTTGAAAGGGAGACGATTTTTGGGGGTCACCCCGGGGTCAAAAAACGCCGCGCGCGGCATGTTTCAGGCACGATTGCCGGTACGCTGGGGGATGTTCGCTTACCACGGCGCTTACAGCACGCCGAACCTCAAGTCGGATGGCCCCAGGGATATCTTCGTCAATCCCTTTGAGGGAGCCCTTGCGTTTCATGGGAGTGGGATCTCCGACAAGATCGGTCAGCTCCTGACCAACCTGGAGAGCTCACGGACCAGGGCGCGGCTCTACGCCATGGAGAGCGAGGATCCGCAAAGAAAAGCCATGCTAGAGGCCAGAGCCGAGGCGCAAGCGAGGGCGCTCCGGCGGATCCAAGAGGCGCTTTCTCGTGTTCTTGGCTGGGAGGTTCGCTTTCGCTTTGAGCTGGACAGGCATGCCCCAACGGTGCTCTTCGACGGGAGCGTTATCCCGCTGGAACACCTGGGGGAAGGGATGCGACGCACCTTTTCGTGGCTGATCGATCTCCTGTTGCGCCTGGAGTCGGTCAGCTGGGAAGATCCATCCGTGACGCCCATGGATCAGGAATTTTTGCTCTTCTTGGACGAGGTGGATCAGAGCCTGCATCCCTCCATGCAGATACGCTTGATGCCTGCCTTGCGCCAGCTCTTTCCCCGGGCCAGGATCTACGCTTCCACGCATTCTCCCTTCGTGGTGGCCTCCGTGGAGGATGGTCATGTCTTTCCGCTTCGACCGGATCCGAAGACGCACCGGATCTCCGGAGAGATCGAGGCTCAACGCCTTGTGGGAGGCAAGAGCCTGGAGTCCGTGGTAGCAGAGATTTTCGATGTTCCAGCGGTGTTCATCGATCAAAAAACCAGGGATGCCCTGGAGAAATACAAGCACCTGCTGGTGGATCTGCGCCTGGATCGATCCGTTGATTGGCCTGTACTCTTGCAGACACGCCGTCTTCTCCGGGAGCTGGGGGGAGAGGTATGGGTGGTCGCTGCGATGCAGGAGGTTCCGGTCCGGAGGCAGATCGAGGAAAAGGCCCGCGAGGCGATGCATGAAGGTGTTCCCGAGGCAACCCAAGCCCAGTTACTGGGCCGGCAAGGAGCGCAAGTGGGTCAGGAAGCTGCGGGAATGGGCCGCCGCAGGTGGCCCACGCCCCAGCGCCAAGAAGGATGCGCTCTGGTCCTGGCAACACCAGAACATGACGTTGATCGAGCGATTCCACCTGGAAGTGCGCCCCCTGGGGGCGCCTTCCCTCTGCGCCTACTGCGATGGTCCGCTGGAGGAGACCTCCGCATCCACCCTGGATCACTTCCTCCCGGAGGCGCTCTGCCCCAAGCTCGGAGTCTTCTGGGAGAACCTTTTTCCGGCCTGTACCTATTGCAATTCTTCCTGCAAGAAGAACGAGTGGTCCGCGGACCTTCTCCGTCCTGATCGGGACGATGTCGAGTCATTTTTCGACTTCGACCCTCTGTCCGGGAAGCTATCCCCGAAGGTAGAACTCGAGAGCGAACAGCGCCGCAAGGCGGAGGTGACCATCCGTATCCTGGGTCTGAACGAGGGCGGACGCCCGCAGGCTCGGCGGCGGCGCTGGAAGGATCTGGAGAATGCCTGGACGGTGGTGGATGAGGGCTCACTCCGGGAGAGCATCGAGCAGGGGCCTTACCGGTTTGTGGCCGAGCTGTTGCGGGACGCCAAGCTGGCAGGATGAGCCTTGCCTCCGGGGGGGCTCGCTGGGAGGGGCCGTGTGCTAGGCTGCCGGGACGTTGCGCACGCCTCTCTTGCCGCTGCTCCTCGTCCTCGCGCTGTCTGGCTGCGGTCGTCCCCCGCGAGCGACGCAGGCGAAGGCCGCTTCCCTCCGCGATCCGGTGGCGATGCTTGTGCTCCCCGACCGGGCCCGCTGGACGCCGGAGAGCGCGGAGGGGGCCGCGCTGCTGAGGCAGCTCCCCGACGGCACGCGGCAGTATTTGCTCCAGCGGCTCCGGGTCGAGGTGCGCCCGGATGGTTCGCTGCGCCGGGCTCCGGATCTGCTCCCGGTCAGTCGCCTGCCGGTCTCCAGCCAGCCGCTCCCGGAGCGGCTCGGCGGTGGGCACCTGTTCGTGACCTCCGGCTCCAGCGCCTCGCTCTGGAGATCCTCGACCTTCCTCGGGCGGCTCACCTCCCTCGTGCGGCTGCCGGTCTCCGGGGTGCAGGCCGTCCCGGGGACGGATCGGCTCCTGGTGCGCATGCTCTCGGGGGATCGGGTGTGGGGCGTCGATCCGGAGACCGGGGCGGTGGGGGCCGCCCTCCCGCTGCCTCTCGCGCCGCGCTACGGCGGCATGGCCTTCGTGGACGCCTGGCGCGGGGTGGTCCACGCGGACCTGCTGGGGGTGATGGTGACCCGGGACGCGGGCGTCTCCTGGCAGCCTGTCCCCCTCGACGAGCCCCCAAAGGCGCTTTCGGTGGACGACTCCGGCGAGGGGGTCGTGGCGCAGGTGGGCGCCCGCAAGCTCCGGGTGGATCTGGTGACCGGGACGCTGGCGGAAGAGGCGCCGCCCGCTCCCGCGGTGCAGGTGGCGCCGTCCTCCGGGGACGCTGGCGCCGCGAAGCTCTGGGGAGGGACGCCCCCGCTGCGGGTGGCGCTGGAGGAGGGCTGGCCGCTGCTGGACGGGACGGCGGTGGTGTTCCGCGCGGGTCGGGTGGCGCGGGTGAAGCTGGACGACGGGGCGGTGCTCTCCTCGTCCTTCGCGCCGGTCGCGGGGGAGGAGGCTTCCACCTGCGCGCCGGTGCGCTTCGGCGCCGACGTGGGCTTCGTGTGCGGGGCGCCAGGGCAGGGGACGACGATCCACGCCTACGAGCCGCCTGAGGGGGTGGCGCCGGTGCTGTCGTTTGCGGCTCCCCGGCGGGTCGTGCCGTCGCAGAACGGCTGGCTGGTGCTCCACGGGGGCTGCGAGCTGAATGACCCGGGGCTGCCGGTGGAGGGCATAGGGAAGTACTGTGCGATCAGCCCCGGAGGGGGGCGGCGGGAGGTGCTCACCCGGGGAGACGTGGGGGTGGAGCGGGTGGTGGCGCTGTCCGACGGGCGCGTGGCGGTGGTGGTGCCGCCACGGGGGGGGTCCGACGGGCTGGTGACGGTGCTGCCGGGGGCGGGAGGCGGGGCAGCCACGACGGTGAGCATCCAGCCGGGGGAGGACGTCGCGTTGCTGCGGCGTGGGCTTTGGCTGGACGGGATGTTCGAGGTGGAGCCGGGGGAGATCGGCGGGTGGGTGGAAGCAAGCGGGCTGCTGGTGGGTGTCCGGATCAAGCTGGAGGAGGGGAGCGTGCGGATGGGCCCCCCCCAGGAGGGGCACCTGTTCTCCGTGTCCGGGGCGGCGGCGCTGGCAGCCCACGGGAGCGAGCTGCTGGCGGAGAGCCTGGACGGGGGGCAATCCTGGAAGCCGGTGGAGATGCCGCCGGCGCTGGGGCAAGGGAAGGTGCGGTCCGGGATCCACTGCGGGGTGGCGGGTTGCGTGGTGCCCTTCGAGCGGGGGACGTGGCTGCGGGTGGGCTGGGGGCAGCCGGCGGATCCGACGGATCTGGAGGACGCCCACGAGGGGGCTACCTCGTATTCCTCGCGAGGGACGCCGCGGCCGCTGCGCCTGGCCTGCTCCCTGGTCGCGCAGGAGGCGATCAAGGAGAGCGAGGCGCCCCCGCCGCCGGTGCGCCGCCGCTCTGCCGTGATGGTGCCACCGCCGGAGGAGGGGCCACCGGCGCCGCTCCCGTCGTTCCTCGGGGTGGCGCCGCCCTCGACGCCGGAGGGGGCGCTGGCGCTCTCGGAAGGCACCGCCAGCGGCACCTCGTCGCGGGTCTACGGGTGGGTGCCGCGAGGGGTCTCGGCGGGGCGGGCGGGGCGGCTCCTGGTGCGCTTCGAGGATCGCTTCGCACCGGAGCGGCCGGTGCGCTCCTCCACGGCGACGGTGGCCGCGTGGCAAGACGAGCAGGCGCTCCGGGACGCGATGGGGCAGGGGAACATGGGGGTCGCGTTCCACGGGCTGGGGGATCCGGGGGGCAAGGCGATGCTGCTCTCCTCCTGCCAGGGGGCCCAGTGCTCCCTTTTTGGTGTGGTGGATGGTCGTCCGGTGATCCCCCTGGTGCAGCCCGATGACGACGGGTTTACCCGGGTGTTTTCCCCCAGTTCCAGCGCGCTCTGGCACGACGAGGCGTTTTACCTGGCGGTCAACGCGGGCCCGCGGGTCGACGTGTGGAAGGTGGAGGCAGGGCAGCCCCGGCGGCTGGCCCGGGTGCCCCGGGTGACCACCTTCAACAACCAGAGCGCCCCGGTGGTCCTGGTGCGTCGGGCCCGCGGAGGGCTCATCGGGCTGCTCGCGCGGGGGGCCAGTTCGGCCCAGTCGGAGCAGGAGCTCTTCGTCCTCCCCATCGATCCGGTGACCGGCAAGACGGGGGAGGTGCTGCGGCTCGGGGCCTCCGATCTCTCCTGGGCGGCACCCCGGGCCTGCGCCCCCGAGGACGACGGCTGGCTCATCAACCTCCACCCGACGACCTACCCGGTGATGACGCTTCCGCCGGGGGTACGGCTGGGGGAGATCGAGCTGCGGGTCCGGGTCGATCCGTCCTCGATCTGCCTGGAGGCGGGGGCGGCCCGGTTGCTGGAACCGGGGACCACCGGCAAGCAGGGCCCCATGCCTGCCGCCGTGGCTCCGGCCCCGGGGGGCATCCCGCTGCTGGCGGCGGCGGCGAACAAGCGGGTCACCCTGAGCTGTCGTCCTTGAGCGGCGCTCGCGGTCGGTACGTCGTATGCTGCCGACCACGATGAATTCTCCGAACAACGCGCTGCTGCCGCCGCTGACCAGCCACCAGGAGCTGGTCATCTCCCAGAAGATTGAGCTGGGCGAGGCGCTGCTCGGCTACGAGTCCCGGAACAAGTACGGTATCTACGCCGCCAACCGTGCGCCGGTCGCCTACGCTGCCGAGCAGGGCAAGGGGTTTCTGGACATCCTCAAGCGCCTGATGCTGCGCCACTGGCGCACCTTCGAGGTCCACCTCTTCACCCCGGATCGTCGCCTCATCGCCAAGGCCAACCACCCCTTCCGCTGGCTCTGGTTCAACGAGTGCTTGCTGGTGCACGACGTCCAGGGGAACTACCTGGGCGCGGTGCAGCGCCGCTTCTCGATCTTCTCCAAGGTGTTCGATGTGCTCGGCCCCGGCGGCGAGGTGCTGATGAGCGTGAAGTCTCCTCTGTGGAAGCCCTGGACCTTCGAGTTCATGAGCCAGGGCCAGCGCCACGCGATCATCGAGAAGAAGTGGAGCGGGATGCTCAAGGAGATGTTCACCGACGCGGACAACTTCCGGCTGGGCTTCGACAACCCGCACCTGCCGGATAACGCCCGGTGGCTCCTCATCGCTGCTGCCATCTTCGTCGACCTCCAGTACTTCGAGAACAACTCGGGCAGCTCCTCGATTTCAGGGATCCTCGATAGCTGAGCCCCGATCAGTGGGACGCGAGGATCTGCTCCACGGAGCCGAAGCTGGAGCCGTGCTGCGTGCGGTAGTGGAGCCAGTGCCCCCCGGATCGCATCCAGGCCTCGCGCCAGCGGCCGTCCTGCGACTCCACCCGCACCAGCAGGTCGCCGCCGCGGAACGTCCAGCTCCGGCCGTCGTGGTAGATGTGGTCGACGCCGGCGCCGAAGCGGGTCTTCAGGTGGAAGGCGTCGCTCGGTAGATCCCAGGAGTTGTCGGTGATGAATTCGTAGACCTGCCAGATGTTCCCGCTCGGGAGGATACCCCAGTCGTGGTTGATCCCGCTGTCGTTCGGCAGTCCGAAGACCATGTGATCGGGGAATTTCCTCGCGGCGGCCCGCAGGTCTTCGTCGTTCCCCGGCTCGTGGTGCAAGGTCGCCATCGTGTTACGTACCAGGCCGAAACCCTTGCCGTCGTACTCGTCCCCCCAGGTCCGGCGGAACATCGACTCGCAGAGCTGATCCGCCCCCGCCGAGAACCCCACCGTCAGCAGCCCCCGCGCCTTGCGCTCGTGGAGGATGCGCCCGAACCGCCCCCACTCCCCCCCGAAGCGCCACCCGAGCTCCTTGTAGCGCCGCAGCCCCGTCACGCTGTGCCCCCCCCCCAGGATCACCACGTCCGAGCTCCAGAGCAGGTGCCAGAGCAGGTCGACGTCCGACCTCTTCAGCCCCGAGGACCAGTAGAAGGGGATGGCGTCCAGGCCGTGGCGCCGGTACTTATCGAAGAACCAGCGGAAGGTGCCCCAGGAGAATTCCTGGCGCTCCATCTCGCTGTTGTTCTGCACCGTCTCCGACATCGGCAAGAACAGGATCTTGCCGTTGCCCTGGAGCGCACGCCGGACGATGAAGTTCTCGTGGAGGTAGGGCCCACGGTTGTGGGAGCTGTAGATCAGGGCGGTTCCGCGCATGGGTGCCCCGATGACTACCACGGACGCGCTCCCGGGCCGAAAAAGCGGCCTCACCCCCCCCGCCCCCTCTCCGTCTCTCGCGAAGAGGGGGAGATCCCCAGCAGAAAGTAAGGGAGCAAAAATGGCCAGCAGGGATGGGACGGCGGGTTCTCCCCTCTCCATCCCCTCTGCCCGGTCGGGCGAGAGGGCGCAGGGGGGTGAGGTTCCTTCAGAACTCGCCGACCAGGTTGAAGCGAGGGCCGTGGAAGAGGTCCGCGTTGCCGAAGTCGATGGTGCGCTCCTTGCCGGTGTCGGAGGAAGCCGCAGAGGCGTTGGCGTAGATCAGCTCGGCCCGGTAGACGACCTCGCCGTTGAAGCGGAAGCGCCTCCCTGGCTTGGCCAGGCGGATCCGGAGCCCCAGCGCCAGGGAGGTGTCGAAGCCGATGGCGGTGGCGCTGACGTTGGTGCCGGGGGTGCCGAAGCTATCGACGCACTCCTGGTTGGCCCCCGGGGTCTGCCCCGCGGAGCACTCGATGGCCTTGTTGTTCCGGAGGGTGTACGAGGTGGGGCCGCCGCCCGCGTAAAACCCCAGCTCGCCGAAGGGAGAGAAGGCCGCCGCCTCGCCCTTGCCGAAGCGAGCGGTGAGGCCACCCATGTAGTAGATGGATGGGACGCTCTGGGGCAGCGTCTCGTTGAGGTAGCGGAAGTCCTTCTGCTCGGACTCGGGGGGAAGCTGATTCTCCAGCTCGTAGAGGATGCGAGGCAGCTCGTAGCGGAAGTAGCGGCCGCCGACGATCAGCTCCTCGATGTAGTATTTGCCGGCCTTCTCCCCCAGCGCGAAGGCCACGTCGTAGCCGAGGTCGACCTGGGTGAAGCTGATCTGGAGGGGGGCGGAGATGGGCTTCCCGTCGGGGCCGAGGAGGTTGTTGCCCGCGGCGTCGGCGTAGGAGACGGTGCCGGTGGTGAAGTTGGCCAGGCGCACGCTGGAGCGGACGCCGAGGACGCCGAGGCCGAAATCGAGGGCGTCGCTGGCGGCGCCCTTGAGGCCGAGCTGCTGGCCCAGAGACCCGCTCTCGATGGTGCCTCCGCTGGAGAACACCCGGTCGGTCTTGTAGCCGAAGTTGAGGCCGACGGCGTTGGGGAGCCGGATGTAGTCGAAGCCCAGGTTCAGGTTGAAGGCGGTGAAGAGGATGGGCTTGACGTCGTAGTTGAGGGTACGAAGCCTGCCCGTGAGATCCTTCTTGACGTTGGACTGCTGGCCCTGGGCCTGGGCGTCGCTCCTGTCGTCCTGGCGGAGTCCCTGAAAGAAGAAGGCCTCGCCGCCGGCCTTGGCCTGGGCCCGGAAGCTGTCGAGGGTGACGCCGACCACCTGATCGACGACGCTCTCCTTGAGGACGAAGCCGGCGGTGGCCTCGACGGAGGTCTTGCCGGAGGCGACCAGCGCGCTGGTCAGCAGCTCCAGCAGCCTGGTCTGCCGGGACATCCGCTCCTTGATGGAGTCGATGTGGTCAGGGACATCCATCAGCTTGCTCACGCCCCGGACGGCGGAGGTGGGCTTGCTGCCCAGCTCGTCCTTGGCGCTCGGCAGCGAGCGGACCACCTGCACGGCGATGACAGGGATCATCGCCAGCGCCTCCAGCTCGACGCGGTAGGCGACGGAAACGCCGGCGGTCACCGCCGCCAGGACGGAGCTGTCCCCGCCGCCTTGCTTGATGGACTCGACGTCCTTCTCCAGGGCCTTCTCCGCGTTGCGGAGCGCCTCCTTGGCCTCGTTGCGGGCCTCGGCGGCCTGCTTGACCGCGGGCGGATCGCTCAGCGGGTTACGAGCTCGCCCGGGGGGGTACGCCTCCTTGAGGACCTTCTCGTAGGCGGCGTCGGCATCGAGGAAGATCTGGGTCTTGTCCTGGAGGTCGCGCCAGTGGGTTTTGAAGTCCTTGCTATCGGAGCCCAGCGCCCCCACCGCGTCCAGGAGCGAGGGGTAGTCGGAGCCGCCGCTCTTCGCCTCTTCGAGGACGCGCTCCAGGTGGATCCGGTAGATCTTCACGACGGGGATCTCGTAGCTGGCGCTGGCGTCGTAGGGGGGCTTCTGCCGCAGCTCTTCCCGGATCTTCTTCGCCTCGGCGTCGGTGAGGGCCAGCTTCCCGAGCCAGGCGTCGCCGGGGGAGAGGGGGGTCTGGGTGAGCAGGCGGTCAACCAGCTCCAGGGCGGCGGCCAGGTCGTCGGTCCGATCGAGGGCGACGTCCAGGCTGGGGCTCTCGTAGGCGTAGGCGCGGTAAGCCCGGACGTTCTGCGTGTAGCCGCAGCCGCCGAGGAGCAGCGACGACAGGAGGAAGGCGCCCGTCGTGAGGCGAGGTAGGGAGGACAACATCTTGTGTGCGTCTTTCTGGGAGACTGTGAAGGTGCCCCCAGGCATACGCATCACCGAGGGGATCGCCCAGGGCGCTGGCCTCCTCCTTGCGACAACGTATGTCCGGGGTACCCCCGGGCCGTTGAGCCGTCGCAGGCCATGCTACCCCGGAATCCGCCCCGAGGATCAGCGCCGGGTGAACTTCCAGGTGCCGCCGTTGAGGTTGTCGTTGTTGTAGCCCCAGGTCCCCACGAGGGAGCCGTTGGCGTGCTTGCTCAGCCGGGCCTGCCCCTGGCGCCCAGTGCTGTCGGTGCTCCAGCCACAGGTGAGGTTGATCCCCTGGACCGAGCAGCGCATCCGGGTGGTGTCGGAGCAGGAGCCGGTCACCATGCCTCCGTCCGCACGCAGGGTGCAGGTCCCGTAGTTGGTGTCGTAGGTACCGGCGAAGGAGGCCGCGTCGCCGCCCTGGAATTCCCGGGCTTTGAGGAGGATATCCTGGTGGATCCATCCCTCCCCGTTGGGGAAGGAGATCCGGGACCAGTTGCCGTTGCTGTTGCGGGTGTTGTCGAGGACGGTCACCCGGGTGCCGGTGCGCAGCGAAGCGATCTGCGGGAACTGGAAGCCAGGGCCGCTGCGGACCACCGCGTTGTCGATCTTGTTGCCCGAGGAGCGCCGGGTGACATCCACGACGGCCTCGCCCCGGTCGTTGGCGGCCCAGGCCATCCGGTTCTCGCCGCCGACCCCCTTGCCCTCGCAGCAGCCACCGAGCATCGCCGCCACCAGCGCCGCCATCACCCCACCCCTGACCACCGCGCTTTTGATGCTTCCTGTCGCCATGATGGACCTCCGACGGTCCAGGGGAGCGCGGCTCAGGGACCCCCCGTCACCAGGAATCGACAGGCGTCACTTGGCGCTCAGAAGGAGCCCGTACTCGGGGATGGGATCGTTGTTGCCGAGGGTGGAGGCCGGGCCCTTGACCACACGAGCGCAGTACTCACCGGCGCCGTTGGAGGGCACGGTGTACACCGCGCGGGAGCAGGTGTTCTGGCCGTTGAAGTCATCGTTGCAGGCCAGCGCGCTGGTCTGGAAACAGCCGGTCTGGGTGCTGCCCGGGTTGGCCGGGATCCCCTTGTAGATCTCGATCAGCGTGTTGTTGGGCTCCTTGGTGCAGAAACCAGGGATGCCGGTGTAGGTCTGGGCGGTGACGACCTGGCCCGCGGCGGCCTGGATGCAGTACCAGTCGTTGTCAGAGCCGGGGCTGAGGGAGGCCGGGAAGTAGTTCATCGTCGCGCACCCCTGGGGTGTCTTCTCGGGGCTGGCAGCGGTGCTGTCCGGCTGCTCGGGGGCGGAGCACTTCTCGTCGAATTGGCAGGAAGAGCAGCCGTCGCCGTCGGTCTTGTTCCCGTCGTCGCACTGCTCGCCGGGGTCGATGGTGCCGTTCCCGCAGACGGAGGGGGTCAGGGTCACCGTGAGGGTGAAGGCGCCAGCCTGGTTGCCGGTGCCGTAGCCGTCGGCAAAGACGGAGAAGGTCGCGCCTTCGAGCACCAGGAAGTCAACGGTCACGTTGCTGGAGAAGGCGGAGCCGCTGCAGACGATCCGGGTGTTCGCCGCCTCGCACTCCCGGCGGACGTAGAGCGACGGGTCGAAGCCGGCAGAGAGGGTCACCTTCACGTAGCCGCTCGCCGCCGCCGTCAGCGTGTACACCGCGTCGTTCGAGTTGCTCCCGCCGCACTGGTTGGTGCCGGAGTTGTAGTCGTTCTTCAGCGTCGAAGTGTCGCCCTTGATGGTGAGCGTGCCGGCCTCCAGCTTCACCGCCTCCCCGGGGCACTTCTCGTTGGCAACCGGGCTCCCGCCGCTGCCGCCCGACCCGCCCGACCCGCCAGCGCCCCCGCTGCCGCCTTGCCCCGCCGTGCTCCCGCCGGCCCC
>CAZSDX010000204.1:0-11165 GCA_964605685.1 uncultured Polyangiaceae bacterium | reverse complement strand
CGGCGCCGCCGGCCAGGGCGGCACCGCCGGCGCGGCGGGGAAGAGCTGCCCGCCGGATGAAGACGAGGACCTGATCTCCGACGACGTGGAGGGCAAGGACAAGGGGCTCGACACGGACAAGGACGGCACCCCGGACCACCTCGACCTCGACAGCGACGGGGACAGCATCCCGGACCGCTACGAGGGGCAGATCGAGAGCAACGGGTGCAAGATCCCCCAGGAGACCGACGGGGATGGGATCCCCGATTTCCAGGACACGGACAGCGACGACAACGGGCTCCCCGACGCGAAGGAGGTGCACCCGGACGGCTCGCCGTACACGCCCGAGAACCCGCCCTCGGACACGGATGGAGACAAGTACCCGGACTACGCCGACGACGACAACGACAACGACACGCTGTCGGACGTGGATGAGCTGGTCAACGGCCTGCCGGTGGACACGGACGGCGATGGCCTGCCGGATCTGGACGATCTGGACAGCGACAACGACGGGATCCCCGACGGCGTGGAGGGGCTGGGGGACGCCGATGGCGACGGGCTCCCCAACTTCCGCGACACGGACTCGGACGGCGATGGGATCCCGGACTCCTGCGAGGCCGGCAAGGGCTTCAAGCCGGGGCAGCTCCCCGACGACTCGGACAAGGACGGCAAGTACGACTTCCTCGACGTGGACTCGGACAACGACGGGCTCCGCGACGACGAGGAGGATCTGGACAGGAACTGCGAGATCGAGTTCGACGAGACGGACCCGCGGGATCCGGACACGGACAGCGACGGGGTGAGCGACCTGATCGAGCTGACCCTCGGCTCCGACCCCCGGCAGAAGGTCGTCACCCCGGCCACCCTCGGCAAGGTCTTCTTCGAGGTCCCCTACAACAAGCCGCCGAACCCCCCGGTCGAGATCCTTGCGGTCAACCTCGCCCTCCAGAGGGCCGACCTCGCCGTGATCGTCGACACCACCGGTACGATGATCGAGGAGCTGGGCGCCCTCAAGGTCACCCTGGCCAACACCTTCCTCTCCATCAACCAGGCGATCCCCGACGTCGCCATCGGCGTCGCCAGCCACGACGACTACCCCGTTGCCCCTTACGGGAACCTCGCCGCGGGCGACATGCCCCTGAACATCCCCCCCAGCGGCCGGATGACCACCGACGTCTTCACCTCCACCGCCGCCCTCAACCTCTTCACCATCGGCAGCGGCGGCGACCTGCCGGAGAGCCAGGTCCTCGCCATGTGGCGCTCGCTGACCAACGGACCCTACCAGTGGCCCGGCACCGTCGTCCTGGCGGACGGCACCATCCCCCCGGATCGCTACGGGGAGATCGCCTTCCGCAAGGACTCCTTGCCCGTCCTGATTCCCATCACCGACGCCCCCTTCCACAACGGTCGCCGCGTCTCCGAGCCCAAGGTGCTCCACGACCCCTACAGCTTCAACGACGCCGCTCCTTTCCCCCAGCCGACCGTCGACACGCTGGTCGACGCCATCAAGATCCAGGGAGGCCGGGTGATCGGCGTGGCCAGCGACGACGGCGCCCGCAAGGATGACCCCTACGAGGACCTCGCCTACCTGGCGGACCAGACCAACTCCCTCGCCCCGGTCTCCGCCTTCGAGGGGATCTGCCGCACCCAGCTCGCCGGGCAGCCCATCCCCGTCCCGGACGGCCCCAACGGCACCTGCCGCCTGGTCTTCAACATCAAGAAGGACGGCACGGGCCTGGGCGACCGGATCATCGACGGCGTCAAGGCGCTGCTCAAGAGCCTGATCCTCGACGTCCGGGTCATGGCGATCCCCGAGACCCCCTCCGCCGCCAACGACTTCGTCGACAGCGTCGACGCCTTCATCCAGAGCGTCGAGGTGGAGCCCTCCGGGGGTGAGGACCCGACCGCCCCCGGCGTCGTCTGCGAGCTGATCCCTCTCGGGAAAGTCTTCGACCTCTGGTCCGGGCCCAAGGGCGTCCTGCAGAGCGGCGACACCATCAACGAGACCATCAGCGGCGCCAAGCCCACCACCCGCGTCTGCTACAAGGTCATCCCGAAGCTGAACACGGAGGTCGAGGCCACGGACAAGGCGCAGGTCTACCGGGCCACCCTCCAGGTCCGCGCCCGCGCCAACCCCAACGCCCCCGAGATCAACTTCGGCCCCCCCCGGGAGCTCCTCTTCGTCGTCCCGCCCAACCCCCAGTAAGCGCGGAGCAGAGGAGCGACCAACGGACGCAGGTCGATCTTCAATCGTCGTCGTCGCCACCGCCGGAGCACGAGTCGCTGATGTTCTTGAGCACGCCGACGCACGCCCCCGCGCTGGCGTAGGTACGGCTCGATACGTCGTTGCAATTGAGCTTCCTGATCTCGGCGGCGCAGGCGTCGACGTCGGACTTCGCCGAGCAGCCGCTGATCTCGGTGCACGAGCCGGTGGCGGTGTTGCACACGGCGTATTCGTCCACCGCGGAGGAGCCGCAGGCCGCGAGCACGCTGTTGGCGGCGTCGACGAGCCGGGCGCAGGCGTCCTTGCCGCTGTACTCGTCGTCGTCGCAGCAGCACCCCGCGCCGAGGACCACCGGCAGCGACAGGAGGGCGAGCAAGGAGAAGAGGGGATACCTCCAGGAAGAGGGCATGGGGTATTTCTACCACCGCCGCCCGCGCGGTGGGGAAAATGCAAGAACCCCCGCCGGTGAGGGCGGGGGCTCGGGTCACGACGCGGAGGCCCCGGTCAGGGGGCCAGGGCATCGATCAGAAGTCGCCGTGGCCGTGGCCCGCGTGGCCGCCGGCGGCAGGCTTCTCGTCCTTGGGCTTCTCGGCGACGAGGCACTCGGTGGTGAGCATGAGGCCAGCGACGGAGGAAGCGTTCTGGAGAGCGGTCCGGACCACCTTGGCGGGGTCGATGACGCCCATGGCGAGGAGGTCGCCGTACTCGTTGGTGGCGGCGTTGTAGCCAAAGGTGCCCTGGCCCTCGCGGACCTTGTTGACCACGATGGAGCCTTCCTCGCCGGCGTTGGCGACGATCTGGCGCAGCGGCTCCTCGATGGCGCGGCGGATGATGCTGACGCCGAAGCGCTGCTCGTCGTTGACCTTGAGGGTCTCGAGGGACTTCTGGGCGCGGATGAGGGCGACGCCGCCGCCGGGGACGATGCCCTCCTCGACGGCCGCGCGGGTGGCGTTGAGGGCGTCCTCGACGCGGGCCTTCTTCTCCTTCATCTCGGTCTCGGTGGCAGCGCCGACCTTGATGACCGCGACGCCGCCGGCGAGCTTGGCCAGGCGCTCCTGGAGCTTCTCCCGGTCGTAGTCGCTGGTGGTGTTCTCGATCTGGGCCCGGATCTCCTGCTGGCGGGCCTGGATCTTCTCCTTCTTGCCGGCGCCGTCGACGATGGTGGTGTTGTCCTTGTCGACGACCACGCGCTTGGAGCGGCCCAGGTCGCTCATGGTGACGTTCTCGAGCTTGAGGCCCAGCTCCTCGGCGATCACCTGGCCGCCGGTGAGGATGGCGATGTCCTTGAGCATCTCCTTGCGGCGGTCGCCGAAGCCGGGGGCCTTGACGGCGGCGCACTGGAGGGTGCCGCGGAGCTTGTTGACCACCAGGGTGGCCAGCGCCTCGCCCTCGATGTCCTCGGCGATGATGAGGAAGGGCTTCTGGGCGCGAGCGATCGCCTCCAGCACCGGGAGGAGATCCTTCATGTTGGTGATCTTCTTCTCGGAGATCAGGATGTAGGCGTCCTCCAGGACGACCTCCATGCGCTCGCTGTCGGTGACGAAGTAAGGGCTGAGGTAGCCCCGGTCGAACTGCATGCCCTCCACCACGTCGAGGGTGGTCTCCGAGGACTTGTTCTCCTCGACGGTGATGACGCCCTCCTTGCCGACCTTCTCCATGGCCTCGGCCAGGAGCTTGCCGATGGTGGTGTCCCCGTTGGCGCTGATGGTGCCGACCTGGGCGATCTCCTTGGGATCCTTGGTCTGCTTGGCCTGCTTGTGCAGCTCCTCGACGATGACGGCGACGGCGGCGTCGATGCCGCGCTTGAGCTCCATCGGGTTGTGGCCCGCGGCCACCAGCTTGCTGCCCTCGCGGTAGATCGCCTGCGCCAGCACGGTGGCGGTGGTGGTACCGTCACCGGCCACGTCGCTGGTCTTCGACGCCACCTCGCGCACCATCTGCGCGCCCATGTTCTGGAACTTGTTCTCCAGCTCGATCTCCTTGGCCACGGTCACGCCGTCCTTGGTGACCGTGGGGGAGCCGAAGCTCTTCTCGATGACCACGTTGCGGCCCTTCGGCCCCAGGGTCACCTTGACGGCGTCGGCCAGCGCGTTGACGCCCTCGAGGATCAGGTTGCGTGCGGTCTCGGTATAAACGATCTCTTTGGCTGCCATGGGTCGAATCCTTCGTCTTCAGGTCGTCGCGCCGTTCACTTCTCGATGATGCCGAGGATGTCGTCCTCGCGCAGGATCAGGTGCTCCTCACCGTCCAGCTTCACCTCGGTGCCGCTGTACTTGCCGAACAGCACCCGGTCGCCCACCTTCACGTCCAGCGGGCGCACCTTCCCATCCTCCTGCACCTTCCCGTTGCCCACCGCGATCACCTCGCCCTCGATGGGCTTCTCCTTCGCGGAGTCCGGGATGATGATCCCCCCCTTGGTCTTCTCCTCTTCCTTCACGCGCTTGACGATGACACGGTCTTGCAGTGGACGGATGTTCGCCATGATCGGTGGCTCCTCTTGCAGAACAGGGGGGCCGCGCACAAAAGCCGGCCTCGCCCCCTCCCAGGGGTTCGTTGGTGACGATTGTTGGCACTCGTCAGGGCGGAGTGCCAACAGGTGCGCCGCAAACTAGCGCCCTCGTTTGCCCTGTCAAGGGCCGAAAAAACGATCCGCAATCCCTCCCCCCCGGTGGCTGCTAGCCACCGACCCCCCCCGGTGGCCAGCCCCCCGTGGAAGTGGTTCGGAGCGCGAATTCCCTTCATAACCAGGGGTGACGAGCGCGTCGTCAGGCCCCCCGGGTCGGACGAATGCGACCCGACCCAGGGCTCGGCGGCGCCTCCTCGAAGGAGGTTCGGTCCGGCATGAGTATCCTGGTGAACAGCGACGTGGAAGGGTTCTTCTCCAGCGCCGTGGACGAGGCGGTGACGGCGCGCAACGTGCGGGTCTCCATGGGGGTCCGTTCTTACCTGGCCGGACTCCTGGCGGGGTTCGCCTGCAAGGGGCCCGAGCAGGAGACCTTGAGGCGCCCGGTGACCCTGCTGCTGCGGGAGGCCCTGGACGCGCCCCCGCCGGAGCGCTTCGAGAAGCTCAAGTCGCTGGGGGATGGCTCGCTGTACGTCGCCGGGATCTTCCAGGAGCACCTGGAGGCCCACGGGGTCGACGTGGGGTACGTCAGCTCCGTCGGCGCCACCGCCTACCGCTCGGCGTCGACGATGATCCAGCGGGGCGACCGGGGGGACGATCTCTTCGGGGAGCTGTCGGTGAAGTTCCACCTGCTCGTCAGTGCGCTGCGGGAGGTGGCCGACGCCTTCTTCGCCGGGTCGGCGGTGGGACCGGAGGGGCTGCTCCGGGTCTACGCGCGCTGGGAGAAGACCGGCTCGGCGCGCCTGGGGCGGGAGCTGATCGCCCGGGGGGTCGTCCCGGTCCGCGGTGGGGGTGGGCTCCACTGATGGGGGCGATCTCGCTGGCGGGGCAGGTCCAGCGCAAGCTCCAGAGGCTCTACGCCCTCGACGACCTGCCCTCGGTCGAGGAGTTCGCCTTCCCCTGCGGCGAGGAGGAGCGCGAGCAGGTGCTGCTCCGGCAGGACGAGGGCGGGGTGGAGCTGGCGGTGCGGCTCCCCCCCGACGGCCTGCGCCCGGGGGCCCGGGGGCTCTCCTTCGATGACGTCTGCCAGGTGATCGAGGGGGTCTCTCACTTCGTCTACCTGGCCTGGCGTATCGGGCAGGATCTCCCGGCGACCCACCTGGAGCTGGAGCTTCAGGCGGAGGTCGACAAATTCGCGCTCCTCGCCCTGGACCCGCTGCTCCGCGCGGAGCGGATCGTCGTCAGGAACATTCACTCGAAGCTCTACGAGCAGGCGAGCTACCTCCACGGGGCGGAGACGGAGGAGGGGCGGCGGTACCGGCTGGCGAGCGGGCTGGCGGCGAGGTTCTGGGCGAGGCTGGGGGCGGGGGGGGCGGCGAGGGAGGCGACGGTGACGAAGCTGAGGGCCTTCCACCGGGGGGGGCAGGCGGACAAGATCCGGCTGGCGCTGGCGGCTTGACAAGGGGGGCGCTCTTGGATGTGCTCTCCGGATGATCAAGGGATCCCCCTTGCGTGTGTTCTGGTCGGCCGCGCTGGCGGTAGCGCTGGCGGCGGCGACGGCGGTGGCCCAGCCTACGCCGGAGCTCGACGCGGCGGAGAAGGCGTACACCGAGCTGGAGTTCGAGAAGGCCAACAAGATGGCGGAGGCGTTCTCCAGGCGCCGGGGGCTGACCCACGATCAGCTCGTGCGCGCCTACCGGCTGCTGGCGCGTACCTACGCGATCCTGGATCAGGAGGCGGCGGCGAGGCAGGCGTTCGTGGCGCTCCTGACCTACGCGCCGGAGGAGAAGGAGGACCGGAACCTGCCGCCGAAGGTCACGGAGCGGCAGATGGAGGCGCGGGGGATCCTGCGGGGGTACAGCGCGCAGCCGGGCGTCGAGGCGACGGCGGCGGTGAGCGCGGGGGAGCCCGGGATCCTCAGGGTGACGACGAACGATCCGACGAACATCATCAAGAAGGTGCTAGTGGGGTACCGGTGGGGGAGCATGGGGGCCTACGTCACCGGGTTCGTCGGGGTGGGGGTGGGGGTGCAGCTCCCGGTGCAGCCGGGACCCGCCGGGCAGAACCGCCTGGAGTTCTACGCACAGGCCCTGGACGAGCGGGACAACGTGGCCTTCGAGGCAGGGAACCCGGCGGCGCCCCGGGCAGCGCAGGCGGAGATCCTGGCCCCCCGTCAGGCCCCGCCCACCCGGAGCGAGACCCCCTCGTCTTCCTCCTCGTCGATCCTGTCCAGCCCCGTCTTCTGGGTGGTCACCTCGGTGGTGCTGATCGGGGGCGGCACCGGGCTGTTCTTCGCGCTCCGGCCTCGACAGGAGGAGCAGCTCCCCCCCAGCCGTGCCGACTTCCGCCCGGTCATCCTCTGCGGGGCGGCGCGCTGCAACTGAGCCTGCCTCGCCTCAGTGCTCCTCCTCCAGCTCGAGGATGCGGGCGTCGATGTCGGCGGCGAGGCGCTCGGCGACCTCCTTGCTGATGGTGCCGTGGTGGAGGCACTGCTGGATGGCGTCCTTCTCGACGATCAGGAGCTGGCGGCGGGCGGCGATCTCCTGCTCCAGACGCAGCTCGCTCTTGGCCAGGTGCAGCTCGGCGATCTGCTGCTCGAGCCTCTCGGCGCGGCGGTCGTACTCCTCCTGGATCTCGGAGAGGACGTCGGCGGGGGTCTTGCCGGACATCTTCGCGAGGGCGCCGCGGGCCTCCTGGACCGCCTGGAGGTCGCCGGTGAGCTGCTCGTATTCGGTCATGTCCGCGCGCTGGGCGACGAGGCCCAGCTTCCGGAGCAGGGGGGACATGGTGAGGCCCTGGAGCAGGATGGAGACGACGACGACGCCGAAGGTGAGGGTGACGAGGGCGTCGCGGTGGGGGAAGGTCGTGGGCAGCGCGAGCACCAGGACCATGGAGAGGCCGCCCCGGATGCCGCCCCAGGTCAGCACCGGGACCCAGCTCCAGGGGACCTTCTCCGAGGTGAAGGACAGGGCGCCGATGGAGAGGGAGACGACCACCGCCCGGGCGATCACCACGGTCGCGAAGGCGACGAGGATGGGGGCCACCGAGTGGAGGAGGTGGACCATGTTGACCTCGAGCCCGATGAGGAGGAAGACCATCGAGTTGAGGGCGAAGGCGACGTACTCCCAGAAGGACTGGACGGCGATGCGGGTGCTGGGGCTCATGCCGGTGCGGGCCGCGTAGTTCCCGCAGAGCATCCCGGCGACCACGGTGGCGATCACCCCGGAGAAATGGAAGGCCTCGGCGGCGATGAAGGAGCCGTAGGCGGCGATGGTCGTCAGGGTGATCTCGATCATCGGGTCGTCGATGGCCTGGATCAGCTTGGTGACGGTCAGCCCGATGACGCCGCCGATGAAGAGGCCCATCCCGACGGTGCGGAGGAAATCGATGGCCGCCGACGAGGCGGAGAGCTGCCCCCCGGCCAGCACCCCCAGCAGCAGCGTGAAGGCGACGACGCCGGTGCCGTCGTTGAAGAGGCTCTCCCCCTCGACCAGCACCGCCAGGCGCTTGGGCGCCCCGAGGGACTTGAAGAGGGCGACGACGGCGATGGGGTCCGTCACCGTGAGGAGCGCCCCGAAGATCAGCGTGTCCCGCAGCGTGAACCCCTCCAGCAGCGGGAAGGTCCCGGAGAACGGCAGGAGCACCCCGGCGGAGACCCCGATCCCGGCCACCACCCCGGGCACCGCCAGCGACAGGATCGACCACTTGTTCGACTTGAAGGCCTTGAAATCCATGTGGAACGAGGCCTCGAAGATCAACCCGGGAAGGAAGACCGTGAACATCAGCTCCTTCGTCAGGTGGAACGTCGGCAGCACATGGATGGAGCCCAGCACGATCCCGGCCACCACCAGCGCCACCGTGTAGGGGATCTTGAACCGGCGTATCGCGATCGCCACCGCCGTGGCGATGCAGAACAACACCGTGAGCACGACCTCGTTGCGCATGGCGAAACCTTTGCTTCGCTTCGCCAGGGTGGGTCAAACGAAATCGGGGGACTGCCCGCCTCCGCGCCTCGCGCTACCATGGGAGAATCGTGAGCCTGACGGACGACTTCCTCGCCGAGATTCGCCGAGAATTCCCCCGCTTCCGGGTGGTGTCCAAGAAGGGAAGTCCCCTGTCCCGGGTCATCGATGCCACCCTCAAAATCGTCACCCTCGGCCACCAGAGGGAGTACCTGACCCACTACTACACGGTCATCTTTCACACCCTCTACACCCCCGACGGCTGGGAGGAGTCCGACGACATCGACCGGGTGATCACGCTACGCCACGAGCGCGTCCACCTCCGGCAGCTCCGGCGCTACACCCCCCCGGGCATGGTCTTCCTCTACCTCTTCCCCTTCTTCCCCCTGGGGCTCGCCTACGGCCGCGCCCGCATCGAGTGGGAGGCCTACGCCGAGACGCTGCGGGCCACTGCCGAGCTCCGGGGGCTCCCGGCGGCCCGCAGCGACCGCTTGCGTAAGCATATCCTCAGGCAGTTCACGAGCGGATCGTACGGCTGGATGTGGCCCTTCGAGGGGCAGCTCGCCCGGTGGTACGACGAGACCCTCGCCCAGATTGAGCGGGAAGTTTCGGCTCGCCCCCCGGAACCGACTACGATGAAAAAGGAAGGATGAATACCCCATGAGCGCGGTGGTCGGCATCGATCTCGGGACGACAAACACGGTGGTTGCCCACGTGCAGGACGGACGCGCCGTCGCGCTGGCGGACGAGTCCGGCGAGCGATTGATCCCGTCGATCGTCTCGTTTCACCCCTCCGGGCAGGTGATCGTCGGGCGGGCGGCCAAGGAACGGCGGCTCCAGGACCCGCGCAGCACCATCTACAGCGTCAAGCGCCTCATCGGGCGCCCCTGGGCCTCGGAGGACGTACAGAAGGCCCGGGAGCGGGCCCCCTTCGACCTGCGGGAAGGCCCCGGACATGCGGTGATGGTCGTCGCCCGGGGGGAGACCTACACGCTCTCGGAGATCAGCGCCTACGTGCTCCGCAAGGCCAAGGCGGTGGCGGAGGCCGCCCTCGGCCAGCCGGTGGAGAAGGCAGTCATCACCGTGCCGGCCAACTTCAACGACCTGCAGCGGGCCGCCACCAAGGTCGCCGGCCGGGTCGCCGGCCTGGAGGTGCTCCGCATCCTCAACGAGCCCACCGCCGCCGCCCTGGCCTACGGCTACGGGAAATCCAACAACGAGCGGATCGCCATCTACGACTTCGGCGGCGGCACCTTCGACGTCACCCTCCTCGACCTCGCCGGCAACGTCTTCGAGGTGCTCGCCACCGCCGGCGACACCTTCCTCGGCGGCGACGACGTGGACCTCGCCATCGCCGACCGGATCTGCGAGGCTTTCCTCCAGCAGCACCGCTACGACCCCCGGAGCGACGTCCAGGTCTTCGAGCACGTCCGGGCCGCCGCCGAGACCATCAAGCACCGCCTCTCCCGCGAGACCCAGGCCACCATCGAGCTCCGCGAGATCGCCTTCGGCGCCGGCGGACGACCCCTCGGAATCAACTTCTCTCTCACCAGGACGGAGCTCGAAAAACTCATCCTGCCCCTCATCGACCGCACCTTCCAGGTCTGCCGTGACGCCATGAGTACCGCTGGGCACTCCCCCCGCGACTTCGATCAAGTGATCCTGGTCGGTGGCAGCACCCGTATTCCGATGGTACGCCAGCGGGTCGCCGAATTCTTCGGTCGCGAGCCCCTGGCTCACGTCAGCCCCGACGAGGTGGTCGCCATCGGCGCAGCCATCCAGGCGATGGCCCTCACCTCCCAGGACTCCCGCCGCTCCCAGCCGGACCTGGGGGAACGCAAGACCCCCACCCTCGGCGGCCTCGGCGACGCCGCCCAGAAGGCAAGCCGGGTCCGGACGGACCCTGCCGCCCCGAAGCCGCCTACCACCGCCCGCGGCCTCGGCGGAGGCAGCCGCAGCGCCACGCTGATCCACGGAGGCGCTCCTCCGATGCAGCACAACCTCCCCCCGGGGCTCCCCGGGGCCATGACCGAGCGCGCACCGGCCACCGCTGACTACGCCGCCCCGGAGCCCAGACCTCGTCCCGCTGCCGGGCCCACCAAGCTCTCCCTCGGCGCCGAGGCAAGGAGCGCCCAGAACGTCCTGGATCGCTCGCCGGATGACTCCCTCATCGCTGCGCTCCCGCTCGTCGGCACGACCCCCGCGCCTCCCCGGGCGACCCAGGCGACCTCGCCTTCCCCGGGGGAGATCCCCGAGGCGGCCTTCCCCCCGCCGTGGATCCCGGGCGACCGCGCCGAGACCCAGTCCCCCCGCACCACCACCGCCGACCAGGCGGACATGCCCCCCCTCGATCTCATCCCTGCCCTCGCCCCGCCCGCAGCGCCTGCGCCCCCGCCCCCCGCCCCGGCCCCGCGTAAGGGCGCGACGGTCGCGCTGA
>CAZSDX010000203.1:0-11234 GCA_964605685.1 uncultured Polyangiaceae bacterium | reverse complement strand
CGCAGCCCGCGGCGCAACCCGCGGCGCAGGCCCCCCAGGCGTCGCTGGACGTGCTGGCCACCTGGAAGCAGCTCGGGGCCATCCCGCCGGAGGGTACCCCGCTGTTCGCCACGCCGGGCGGGGTCGCCCCGGGGGCGGTCGGCGGCGTCTCCGCTGAGCTCTGGAGGCTGGCGGGGGCTTCCGGGCCGCCTCCGGCGGCGCTGGACGAGATCGCCCGGCTGTTCCAGGGGCCTTTCCAGGGGTTCCTGGTGGGCGACCTGCCGGAGCCGACGGAGCAGATCTTCCTGAGCGCCGCGGTGCTCCGGGCGGCGCTGCTGGAGGGCGTCCCGGTGCTGGTGGTCACCGAGGGGATGCGTCGGGACGTGGACGGGACGCTCCACGCCTCGCTGCGGGACGCGGTGGACGCGGCGGTGAGGGCGTCGGGGATGTGGTCCTGCGGGCCCCTGGTCGTCGGCGAGCGAGAGCTGCGGGAGTCCATCGCCGGCAAGCGCTTCCCGGCCGCGGCGTTCCTGGACGTGGGCGAGCTCTCGACCCTGGGAATCCGCGCCCTCGGCCGCGCGGAGGACGGCGCCCAGTGGGCCCGCCACGTGGGCCTGGTGATCCTGTCCAAACTGGACCGGGGCTCGGGCCTGGAGGCCACCCACCGGATGTACACGCTCCGCAGGCTCGGCCTGGCGCTGCGGGCCTCCGGCGCCCGCTGGTCGGTGCTAGCGACGGGCTTCGGGGGCGTCGCCAGCCGCTCGCTCCTGGAGCAGATCTTCCCCGGCTTCTCCGTGCGTGAGGTCCCCTTCGGCCCCCGCGCCAGCGCCCAGGTCCAGGTGTGGACGGCCAACGATACCTTCCTGCGGGGCCCCGGGGCCCCCTGGATCCGCCGGGCCATCGAGCCGCTGGTCCGGGGCGGGCTCCGGATCACCGCTGGCGACCCGCTGGGGCACTTTGACCAGCGCGCTCTGGAGGTCGAGGTGGGCAAGGTGACCCTGGTGCGGGACATCGCCCTCGGGGGGGACGCCTCCGCCAGCTCCCTGGACGATAGCTGGATGCTGGCGGCCTTCCGCTCCCTGCCCAACCGGATCCCCACCAGCAACCAGCTCCCCCACCACGCCCTCTGGGGGATCGAACCCAACCCGGTGGTGCGCTTCCTGCTGAAGACCGGATCCCTCTCCGGGCTGGCCCAGCAGGGGAGGGTGCCAGCCCCTCGTCCTCTGGTCGGCTACGGCAACCGGCTGCTGGCCCGGGCCCACCTCCAGGCGGCGCTCCGGGAGGGGGAGCAGGATCTGGAGTCCCTCGCTGGCCTCTTCGGGCGCTCCCAGGTCGAGCAGGTCGTCGGGGAGGGCTACAAGCCGGAGCGCCACGCGGTCCGCTCCGTGGCCAGCCAGCAGGGGCTGAAGCGGGTGGCGCTGGCGCCGGTGCTCGCCGGGGACGTGGCCAGCCCGCTCCGCAACACCGTCTCCGAGCTGGTAATCCGGGTGGTCCACCGCCATGGAGGACGCCCGCTCCTCGACGTCGACAAGCTGGTGGCCGAGACCCGCTTCTACCCGGGCCGGGTGTTCGCCCTGGGCTCCGAGCGCTTCGAGGTGCCGATGCATGCCTTCGACGCCAAGCGAGGGGAGATCCAGGTGGAGGCGGTCGACGAGAGCCGCTCCCTCACCTTGCCCCAGCTCGCCCTCGACGTCGCCGATGCCACCCCCGCGGAGGCGCCCCTGGAGATCCGCACCGGCAAGCTCGTCTACACCCTCGCCTCCTTCGAGGTCACCGCCCGGGAGCAGGTGAGCGGCGTCCGCGAGGCCAACGGCCGCGTCACCTCCTACGCCCCGGTCCAGTCCCAGTACCGCACCCGCATGCGGGCGGTCTCCTTCCCGGCCCAGCTTGACGACCGGCTCCTGCTCCACCTCGCCACCTCCGTCGAGGGCGTGCTCATGGCCTTCCTCCTCGCCGCCCCCGACGACCTCGCCGTCATCCCGCTGCGCGCCGGTCACCTCCCCAGCCTCGGCCCGGGCTTCGGCGTCGTCGACCGCCACGTCCAGGGCATCGGCGCCGCCGAGGCCCTCGACGCCGTCGCGGTCGACGAGGTCTTCGTCTGGGTCAAGGCCGTGCTGAGCGCCTGCGGATGCCAGCAGGGCTGCGTCGAGTGCACTTCCCCCGTGGCCCTGGCCGCAGGGCCGGACAAGCAAGGGGTCCTCCGGCTCCTGGGCGCCTGAGCCGCGCCTCCGGCCTCCTCACCCCTCGATGGGGGCCAGCGAGCGCGCCCGGTAGGCGCTCGGGTTCCGGCCCCGCTGCACGGCGGCAAGCAGCCCGTTCCACAGCGACGGCGTGTCGAGGTAGCGGTACGAAGGATCGAGGGACAGCGCCTCCTGCACCCAGTCGTCGACCAGCGGGGAGAGATCCGGGCGCAGGTCCGTGAGGCGCGGGCGTGGGTCTTTCAGGACCTTCAGGAGCACCTGCGTGGGGTTCTCCCCGGGGAAGAGGGGCTGACCGGCGAGGGCGCGGTAGATGACGGCCCCGAGGGAGTAGACGTCGATGCGGTGGTCGAAGGGCTCGCTGCGGAGCATCTCCGGGGCCATGTAGTTGGGGGAGCCGGCGACGACGCCGGCGCGGGTGAGGGCGAGCTGGTCGTCGACCTTGGCGAGGCCGAAGTCCATGAGGCGGGAGCCCCCGCCCGCCTCCGGGTCGACGAGGAAGATGTTGGAGGGCTTGATGTCCCGGTGGATGATGCCGAGCTTGTGGGCCGTGTTGAGGGCGATCACGATGGGCTGGGTGGCCACCAGGATGTCGTAGGCGCTCATGCGGCTGTCGAAGAGCTCCAGCTCCTCGATGTGCTCGGAGAGCGTCTCCCCCTGGAGGAGCTCCATGGCCATGTAGACGGCGTCGTCCTCCTGGTCCTGGCCGAAGGCGTAGACCTCGACGACGCTGGTTCCCCAGAGGGCGGCCAGCGAGCGGGCCTCGCGCCAGAGCCGCTGGACGAACTGGTCGTCGCCCTCCACGGAGGGGTTGAGCACCTTGATGGCCACGCGGCGCCCGGAGGCCGAGTCGACCGCGGCGAAGACCTGGCCGTGGGAGCCCTGCCCGATCTCGCGTTCGAGCAGGTAGCGGCCGTCGACGAACTCGCCAGGCTGTTTCAAGGCGGCGAGGTTCTTACCGCAGGGGGGTGCCGCGGGAGAAACAAATTAGATCCTCCCCTTGCGGCGCAGGGCGGCGTCCACCTCCCGGGAGAGTCTCTTCGCCCTGCCCTTGGCCTCCAGGCGGGCCCGGGCGTCTCGCTGGGAGGCCACCCAGGCGGCCTCGGCGCGCATCTTCAGGTAGGCCCGCAGCCGCTCCTCGGTCGCCTGGCCGGCGGCGACGGCGGCCCGCAGCGCGCAGCCTGGCTCGTTGCGGTGCTGGCAGTCGGAGAAGCGACACCGCTCGATCAGCTCGTCCAGGTCCTCGAAGGCGTCGAAGGCCTGCTCCTCGGCGGCGAGCACGCCCAGCTCCCGCATGCCGGGCGTGTCGATGAGGACGCCGCCCCCGGGCATCCGGACCAGGTGGCGGTGGGTGGTGGTGTGGCGCCCCTTGCCGTCGGCCCGAACCTCTCCCACCTCGATCTCCTCGCGGCCCAGGAGCGCGTTGAGCAGCGTGGATTTCCCCACCCCCGACGACCCCAGCAGCACCAGCGTCTCTCCCCCGCTCACCAGCCCTCGGATCTCCTCGACGCCCTGGCCCTGGCGCGTGCTCAGGCAGATCACCCGGGCCCCCGGGGTCGCCGCCTGCGCCTCCGCGACCTGAGGGCCGGGATCGGGGCAGAGGTCCGCCTTGGACAGCGCGATCACCGGCGTCACGCCCCCTTCCCGCGCCATCATCGCGTAGCGCTCCAGGCGCCGCGGGCTGAAGTCGCCCTCCAGGGAGGTGACGATGAGCGCGACCTCCACGTTGGCCACCAGCGCCTGCTCCTCCACGCCCCCGCCTGCCGCCCGCCGCGCCAGCTTGCTGCGCCGGGGCAGGATCGCCCGCACCACCGCCCCGCCCGCCGACAGCCGCTCCACCAGCACCCAGTCCCCCACGATGGGCAGCGAGGCCCCCTCCCAGCCTCGCATCGTCTTCCCCTCCACGATCGCCGGCAGCAGCCCCTCCTCCGTCAGGATCTCGTAGCCCCCCCGGTGCTGCGCCTGCACCCGCCCCAGCTCCCCGGGCGTATCCTCCAGCGGCCCCAGCGCCTCCTCGAAGAAGTCGCCCCAGCCCAGTTCCGCCAGCCTCGGTCGATTCAGGCCCGTGCGCAAGAAACCCCCCTGGTCCTCTCGTGGTTCATGCAGGGCCCACCCACGAGGGGAGCAGCACGGATCTGACCGGGAGGCGTCACCGCGCGCTCCATCTTGCGTGCGAGACCACGAACTGCTGCTGCCGTGCTGGGCAAAGGGCCACCAGATCCTTTTCGCTCTCGGTCTCGCGGGGGCGCCGCCAGCCGTCGCACCGCGAGGCCGCTTGCTCGATCTGCCCCGCCTCCGCCTCGTCAATCACTCCACAGCCGAGGAGCCAGGCGAGGGTGTCGAGGAAATCCATGGTGAGGACGCCTTGCTCCCGGGCCAATCGTGAGGCTCTTTCATCGTAGGTGATGAACGGAACGCAGTCTCCCTGGTCAGCGCGGGCCAGGCAGACCGCCACGGACTCGATCTCTCCGAGGTTCTGGTTGGAGTACGTCCCTCCGCGTAGCCTGCAGAAGATCTCCCACTCCGGTGTCCCGGGGGTGACCTGGCAGATCGAGAGATCGAGGGATGCAACCGCATCGCGGCTCACCGGGCGCTTGCGGCTCTCCCGGATGACCTGCCCCGCGACGAGGAGCCTCGGCTTTCCTTGCAGGGAGGGGATCTTGTTGCACTTGATGAACCTCAGCAGGACACAGGCATCTAGCATCACCTGTGGGGCAGGGAAGGGGGGGACGCAGCGCGCTGCTGAGATCAAGCAGGCTCCTCGGCCTCTCCGGACAGCGGCCCAGGCTCCGCGAGCTCTTCTCCGGAGTCACCCGGCAGCAGGCGGCGCCAATCGTCAAGGTAGTGCAGGCCCAGGATCTCCCGGAACCGTCCTTCGGTGAGGAACCCCTCAAGGAGCGCTCTTGTGGCGAGGTCCAGGATCTCCCCTCGCAGCTCCAGCTCGACGGAGTTCCGGGGGGCCGGGAGGGCTCGCTCGGCATCGTCGATGCGGAACCCGAGCGCCTCCCGGGGAGACCGCAGATCCCGGAAGCGGCTGCTCTCCTCGCGGTTCAGGATCCGGAGGTTGCAAAGGTGGTTGGCGCAGGCCTCCACCCCGAGGCCAAAGTAGCGCGCCATGGCCAGGAGATCCTGGTGGTTGGGTTTTCGTTCCCCGCTGACCCCCCTATCCCTGAGGAAGCCAGCAACGGCCTCCCTCGGGGCCAGGAGGTAGATCATGAAGGCGTTGGCGCGTCGTTCCAGGGCGTCCGCCCGAGGGGTATCGCGGTCTTCGAGGCGGCCGCTGGCCTGCTCGTGGGTCCCGTCGAACAGCGCGTGACACAGCTCGTGAGCGAAGGTCGCCCGGAGCGCAGTGACCAGGCCACCCCGGGCTCGCACGTTCGCCGCCGCGCAAGCGGTTGCCTTCTGCCACGCCGCATCGCGCCACATCATCCCGTCGACCTCTTCCGTCGAAAAGTCTGCGAGGAAGGTCGCGACCCCCAGACGGCGCATCAACGCTCGCACCGAGACGATGGGTTCCAGGGGGTTCCCCACGTGTGCCCGTACCCTCCCGGCGAGCTCCTCCGCCTGCTCGGGGATGTTCTCCGCCAGACCCACCGGGGAGAGGCGCTCGCGTGTCCGGGTCCACTCATCCGGCTGCCCGAGGAGATCCACGAGCCAGCGACGCAGGCGCGCCGCCGACGCAACCCGCGCCAGGACCCGGCGCACCTCGGCGCGATCCAGGGTGCCAGGCGCGCTCCGGAACACCACCGCAGGGGCTTCCCAGAACCGGTGACCAAGCATCAACTCATCCAGGTTCCCCCCCAGGGATCGCGCCAGATCATCCAGTACCCCCGGAGTCGCCTGGCCAAGCTCGGCAGCCCGCACGTCGTCTTCCTCGAGCTCTGCTCGTGCTGCAAGTTCCTCCCGGGAGAGCCCCCACGCTTCGCGTGCATCCCGGAGATCTTGGCCGATGTTCGCGGGTGTCCTCATGGGGTTTGCTTCGCTCACCGGAGTGCAATGCCGATCTGGCGCCGCAGGTTGGTGTAGCGGTCGCTGGTCACGAAGACCACCAGGTCGTCCAGGTGCTGCTCCACCGTGGCGGCGTCCTCCAGCGCCAGCACCGCCCGCGCCGCGTCGAAATCCCCGCAAAGTAGGAAGCCCGCCCTCGTCCCCGTCAGGTTGGCCGCGTTCGCCCACCGCTGCAGGTTGGTCCGGCCCCCCTCCTCCACGAACCTCAGGAAGTAGCCCCGCAGCCGGTCGATCAGGATCGGCTCCAGGATCGGCTCGATGGCCTTCGCCAGCGGGGTGATCCTCACCTTCCGGTCGGCGCTCAGCGGGATCGATGGGTTGCCCACCAGCAGCGCTGCCAGAAAAAGATCCTCCAGGTCCGGGATGCTCGGCACCAGCAGCCTCACGAAATGCTCCTCCCGGTACCAGCACAGGTGCCGCCCCGCCAGGAACGCCAGCTCCGGCGCGCTCCTCCCCGACAGCGCCTGCTTGCCCAGCCTCGACACCGGCGGCAGCCCCGGCACCATCTCCGCCAGCCCCCCGTACTGCTGCGGCGCCGCGTAGAGCGTCGGCGACGTCATCCCCAGGATCGACGCCGCCCAGGCGAAACACCGCACCGCCTGCAGCGTCGACTTCTGCGGATCCTGGCGTGTCGCCGGATCCAGCGCCGGCAGCGCCTTGTCCCGCCGCAGCGCCGACACACGCCCCAGCAGCACCGCCGAGGTGATGATCGAGAAGATCTCCCCCGTCAGGATCTCTTCCTCCGGGTGGAACAGCAGCCGGCGCCAGGCGTCTGAGGAGACCGACGTGGAGGGTCGAATAAGACCCTCGGGGCGGTGCTGCTGGAAGAAGGCGCGCTCCTCGTCGGAGGCGACCCCGCGGAAGACGAGGGCCTGGGCCGCGCAGAAGCGGCGGTCGGCGTCGTCGCGGCGGGCCCAGAGGCGGTAGAGGGCGCGGATGGCGTCGTTGTCGCGGGGGTCGTGGCGGACGCGGCGCATCAGGTCGGCGGGGTCGTCCTCGACGGGCTCGGCGGCGCGGACGTCGGAGAGGTCGACCTCGACGGCGACCTGGGCGCGGGCCTCCTGCAGCTCGCGCTCCAGCTCGGCGACGCGGCCTTCGAGGAAGACGATGCGCTGCTGCAGCGCCAGGACGTTGGGGTCTGCGGTGAGGACCGGCGGCAGGCGTAGCGAGGGGGCGGGCTCGTCGTCGCCCAGCAGCGGGCCCCGGGGGATGTTGAGGATGGCGGGGGCCGCGGGGCGGCTCAGATCCCGGATCTTGACCTGGTGGCGGGCCTCGTAGGCGACCTGCAGCGCCTGCTCCAGCCTGCGGAGCCGCTCCCGGTCGAGGCCCAGGGCGTCCGCGGCCCGGTCGAGGCGGGCCCGCTCCTCGGCGGTGATGATCCCGTCCTCGATGACCTCGGCGAAGAGCTCCTCGTACTGCGCCTCGAACTTGCCGAGGTGGAGGTTGCCGGACAGCTCGCCCTGCTCGAAGGAGGAGGCATACTGGAAGTCGTTGCTCGGGTCGCTCATGACGGTCGCATCCTCGCGGGGTCGACGGGGGGGTTGATCTGGGGAGGGTCGAAGGTCAAGCTGGTCCGGTCGTCGGAGGGCTCCTCCAGGACGATCCGCCGGGGGAAGACCAGATCCGCCGGCAGCAGCACGGAGATGCGCCGGATCAGCTTCCCGACCCGCTCCTCCTTCGGGGTGAGGTGCAGCACGGGTCCCTCCTTGGGCCGCTCCACGGTGAGGGCGTAGCGGTCGCGCAGCTTGCCCAGGTCTCCCCCCAGGAGGATCATCAGATCGCCCAGCACCGCCGCCAGCGCTCCGGCGGTGGCCAGATCCACCTTCCCGGAGCCGCGGGGGGTGCGGTAAGCCACCCCCTCGGGGGTGACCCAGTAGACAATCTCGTCCGGCGGGAAGAGCTCCCAGCGGAGCCGGTCGGGGCGGAGCAGCGTCAACCCTCCCTTGCTGGTGACGGTGGTGGCCAGCAAACCGAGGATCCGCTCCTGGGTGAAGGCACAGGTCAGCGTGCGCAGCTTCTCCCGGGCGCGGGCCACGTCCCGCAGCAGCCGATCCACGTCGTCCTCGGCGCCTGCGCGGGTCGCCCAGGCGGCCGCGGGCAGCAGGGCGAGGAGCGCGCGGCGCCGCATGGCGCACTCATTCCGCCTTCTTCGGCGGCGGTCCCATCTGGATCCGTTCGCCGATGTAGGCGCCGACGAGGGAGAACAGCACGCCGATCAGGCTCATGATGACGTACATGAACACCGGCAGCGTGCGGACCGTCTCGCTGCGGACCAGGTAATAGACCGTGGGCAGCGCGATCAGGAAGGCCGCCACCACCGGCTCGATGAAGGTCTTGCCGGGGGAGATCAGGCCCACCAGGAGCCCGCCGATGAACCAGATCGGGATGCTCATCAGCATCCCGTTGCCCCCCTCGAAATCGAGGGCCGGCACGAACATCGGCAGCCCCACCAGGATGGCCGCGGTGAGCACCCCCTGGACCCCCAGGGAGATCCCCGCCCAGGAGAGGCTGAACCCTTCCTGCTGGTAGCGCTGTCGTAGCTCCTCCTCCCGGGAGCGGGGCCCCCGGGTGAGGGTCTCCAGGGCCGCGCCGCAGCTGACGCAGCGACCGTTGGCAGGCGGAGGACTGTTTTTGAACCCGCAGGATTGGCAGACAATGGCGGGGGCGTTGCTGTCGGCCTTGGTAGACATGGGCGACGCCATACTAGACCGAAACCAGGGGGGCTCGCCAAGCCCCCGCATCAGGAACCTCGACAGGGGGCTGTCGCGGCCCGGAACCGTTGCTATGCTGCAAGGGTCGGAACTCCTCGCGCGCATGCCTGACGCTCCTCTCCCTGCCCCCTTGCCGGTCGACCTCGGGTCCTCTCCCTCCGCGGACCCAGAGCTCCTCGCTCTCCCCGCTCCTCCCCGGCACGAACGACGCCTGGCCCTCGCGCTGATGCTCCTGGTCACCCTGGCGTCTGCCTGGCTCCTTTGGCTGCTCCGCGGGGAGGTGGGCTACGCCTTCTCTCCCTCCTCTCCCGTCGACCTCGGGGAGCTCACCCAGGCTACCCCTTCCGCCGAGCATGCCAACCGCTACGTCCGCGCCTCGGGGCTGCTGGCGGCCACGCGCACCATCCGCTACGAGCGCCCCATGGAGGGTGACTCCTTCCGCCTCGCTCCCCTCGCCGGTAACCCCAGCGTCTGGGTCGAGATCCGGGTCCCCGAGGGCATGGAAGGCCCTCGCTTCACCCCTCCCTCCTCCTTCGTGGGTCGCCTCGTACCCTTCCAGGACGTCGGCATCCGCCACCGGGGCCTCGCCGCCAGCCTGGCCCGCGCCGGTGCTGGCTCCGTGCCCGGGGGGGCCTGGCTCCTCATCGACGGCAGCTCCCCTCGTGCCTCCCGCTGGTCCGTGGCCCTCGCCGCTCTCCTGGCCTATTTCCTCGTGTGGAACGGCGTCGGGCTCGTCCAGCTCAGCCGGAAGATCAAGGACGCCGCCTGATCCATGGACCGCCTGCTTCTGGTCGAAGATGACCGGATCATCCTGCGGTCCCTGCTGCGCTTCCTCAGCGACCAGGGCTACCAGGTCGAGACCGCCTGCGACGGCCAGGAGGCCCTCGAGCGGCTCCTCCAGGGGGGCATCGACCTGTGCCTGCTGGACATGGGGCTCCCGGTGCTCGACGGCCTGGGGGTGCTCCAGCGCTACCGCGACCAGCTCCCCCCCGCCGCGGAGCGGGCCACCCTCATCGTCGTCAGCGCCCGCGACGACATGCGCAGCACCGTCGAGGCGGTGCGCCTCGGGGCCTACGACTACCTGCTGAAGCCCGTCGACCTGGACCGGCTCCTGCTCACCCTCCGTCGCGCCACCGAGCAGCGGGACACCAGCCGCAAGCTCGCCGGCTTCATCGCAAGCGAGAACAGCTCCCCGGGGGAGATGCTCGGGCGCAGCGACGCCATCCGGGAGGTGTTCAAGTCCGTCGGCGCGGTCGCCTCCAGCCGCGCTACGGTGCTGATCACCGGCGAGAGCGGCACCGGCAAGGAGCTCGTCGCTCGCGCCATCCACCGGGCCTCTCCCGACGCCGACCAGCCCTTCGTCGCCGTCAACTGCGGGGCCTTCGCCCGCGACCTCCTCGAGAGCGAGCTCTTCGGCCACGTCCGCGGCGCCTTCACCGGCGCCGATCGGGACAAGATGGGACGCCTGGAGCTGGCCGGGAAGGGTACCCTCTTCCTCGATGAAATCGGCGAGCTCTCCCAGGAGACCCAGGTGAAGCTCCTCCGCGTCCTCCAGGAGCGCTCCTTCGAGCGCGTCGGCGACCCACGCCCTCTCCGCCTCGAAGCCCGCCTCCTCACCGCCACCCACCGGGATCTCCCCGCCATGGTCGCCAGCGGCACCTTCCGGGAAGACCTCTACTACCGCCTCCGCGTCGTCGAGATCCACGTCCCTCCCCTCCGCCAGCGCCGCGAGGACGTCCCCGTGCTGGTGGCCGGCCTCCTCGCTCGCATCAATCGCTCCCTCCACACCTCCGTCCGGTACATCCGCGACGACGCCATGGACCTCCTCTGCCGCTACGACTGGCCCGGCAACGTCCGCGAGCTCGAGAACGTCCTCACACGCGCCTGTGTCCTCGCCAAGGGCGACCTCCTCACCCCCGACGCCCTCCAGGAGCTCTCCCCGCCTGCCCCGCCCTCTGCCTCCTCTCCTCCCTCGTTCCCCGGCGAACTCCCTTCGCTCCGCCAGGTCGAGCGCGAACACGTCGCGCGCGTGCTGCAAGCCACCGGCTGGAACAAGCGCAAGAGCTGCGACATCCTCCAGATCACCAGGCCCACCCTCGACCGCAAGATCAAGGAGTTCAACCTGGAGCGCCCGGGGAATTCTTCCGCCGATTGACCCGGCATTGCGGGCTGTCCACCCCGTCCTCCTTTGACTAACGTCCTGCCCGCCATGGACGGGAACAACAAGCATGACGTGGTGATCGTGGGCGGCGGCGTGATGGGGCTCTCCGGCGCGCTCGCCCTCGCGCGGCGCGGCGCCCGGGTGCTGGTGCTGGAGCGCGGGGCCTTCGGCGCCGAG
>CAZSDX010000202.1:0-11257 GCA_964605685.1 uncultured Polyangiaceae bacterium | reverse complement strand
CTCTAAGGCCGCACAGCAGGAGAGTTTCGCAACATCCTTCTTGAACGTCTGGCAGGCGAGCTTCAGCCCTTCGGCGTTTGTCAGATACGGGTGCAGGAGCGAGGCGATCTCGTCGGTGCGGATGCCGAAGCGTATGGCCATCACGGCCTCCTGGATCATCTCGCCAGCCTCGGGCGCGAGGATGTGCGCGCCGACCAGGAGCCCGGTCTTCTCGTCCGCGACGAGCTTGATGAAGCCGCGCGTGTCGCGCGCCGCCAGGGCGCGTGGCACGTGGGCCATCGGCAGCTTCGCTAGGGCTACCGCGATACCTCGTGCTCGCGCTTCCGCCTCGGTCAGGCCGACCGAGGCGACACCCGGATCGGTGAACGTGACTCGCGGGACGACCGAGAGGTCGTAGGTGCGCGAGTTACCCTCCAGCGCGTTCTCGGCAGCGAGAGAGCCCGCGTAGGCAGCGACGTACACGAAGGCCGGATCGCCGATCACGTCGCCGGCCGCGTAGACGTGTGGCAGGCGCGTCCGGAGGTGCTCGTCGACGAGCACCTCGCCCTTCTTGCCCACCGCGATGCCAGCCTCTTCGAGCCCCAGGCCGCGCGTGTTCGGTCGCCGGCCCGTCGCGACGAGGAGCTGGTCGCCCTCGATGACGTGACGGCCGGCGTCGTCCTCGATCACCACGCGATGAGCACCGAGGGATCCGGAGACCTCCACGATCCGCACTCCAGCACGCACGTCGAGTCCCTCCTCGCGGAGGTAGCGCGCGAGCGCCTCGCCCACCTCGTCGTCCTCGGCCGGCGCGATCCGCGGCAGCGCCTCGAGCACGGTGACGCGACTGCCGAACCGTGCGAACGTCTGGGCGAGCTCGAGCCCCACCGCGCCGCCACCGATCACGATGAGCTGCTTCGGCAGCTCCTCGAGCTCCATCAGCGTCGTGCTCGTGAGGAAGCGAGTGTCCGCAAGGCCGGGGATCGGTGGCACCCACGGGCTCGCGCCCATCGAGAGGAGCACCCTCTTGGCACGCACCAGCTTGCCGTCGACCTCCACGGTGCCGTCCGGTCGAAAGCGGGCTTCGCCCTTCATCAGCATGATCCCCGGATAGGCACCGAGGACATCCCAGTACTTGGCCTGCCGGAGTTCAGCGACGAGCTTCGCCTTCTGCTGGACGATCGCGCGGAGGTCGGGCGGCTCGTTCTTCGTACGGATACCGGCGAACGCGGAACGCCCGGCGTGGTGGTGCGCCTCGGCGGCTCGGATGAGCGTCTTCGAGGGCACGCATCCAACGTTGACGCACGTACCGCCGAGCGCGTCTCGCTCGACAATCGCGACCTGCGCGCCGAGCTCGCTGGCCTTGATCGCAGCAGCAAAACCGGCTGAGCCCGACCCGATGATGAGCAGGTCGAGCTCGTCCTTGTTGCGCGAGCGCGGCACGAAGTCGCGGACCTTCTCACCAACTACCCGGAAGTTCTTGCTGCCGACGGCAGCCACGAGCACCGAGCCCTCCACCACGGCTTCCGCGACGATCCGCGTCGTTCCAGCGAGGTGGTCGGTCGTGGACTCGGCGACTCCCGGGACCTTACGCACGGCATCGTCGACGGACCGTGCGCAGTGGTCGCAGGTCATGCCTTCGATGGTCAGGGTCCATTCCTTTCGATGACTCATGTCGAGAACCTCAGCCGAACAGGTAGGGGACGAGGGACGGGAAGCCGAGGAAGCCAACGACGAGCGCCGTTGCGACCCAGAGCAAGATCCTCCCGGCTCGGTTGGTTCGAGGCGCCGGGCAGTCACACGCCGCCCCTTCGGCACCGCCAGTGGCGGACGCAAGGCGCGGGCGCCGGTAGGTGAAGTAGAACCCTACCCCGAGTAGACCGAACGTGACCGCCATGAAGTAGGGACGGTACGGCTCGAACTTCACGAGGAGGCCCGCCCCGCCGAGGCCGAGCAGGGCGAAGATCAGCGGGCCGACGCAGCACGCGGAAGCGAGAAACGCCGAGAGGATCGAGCCCACACTCGCGGCGAACGTGGCGCGGGAGCCGACCGTGGAACGCTCGCGGGGCGTAGCTGCGGGCGCGGGGCAGCAGTCGTCTGAGGATGCGGTCATACCATCCTGATAAGCATCAATCATGCCAATTGAAAACCCTTGAATTATCGATTTTTGCAAAGTTGACGGGCGCCCGTTGCCTCCAAAATGGATGGATCGTATCTTCCACAATGGATGGCATGATCAAGACTCCGAAGGACTTGGTCGCGAGGAGCGCGGCCATGCAGCGCGTTCTCGCGCTCGCTGAGCGTGCTGCGGCCACGGACTCGACCGTACTCATCACGGGCGAGAGCGGGACCGGCAAGGAACGGCTCGCCCACCTTCTTCACGCGCACTCGCGTCGCAGCAAGAAGCCCTTCGTCGGCGTGAACTGCGGAGCGTTGCCGGAGACGCTGCTCGAGAGCGAGCTCTTCGGGCACAAGAAGGGCACGTTTACCGGGGCGGTAGCAGACAAGCAGGGGCTCTTCGAGGCAGCCGACGGCGGCACCCTCTTCCTCGACGAGATCGGGGAGATGCCGATCTCGATGCAGGTGAAGCTGCTCCGGGCTTTGCAGGAACATTCGGTCCGGCCTGTAGGCTCGACGAAGGATGTGCCCGTCGACGTTCGCGTTGTGGCTGCCACGAACCGCGATCTCAGGGCGCTCGTCGACGCAGGAGGATTTCGGAAGGACCTCTTTTATCGGCTTCAGGTCATCCCGCTCGAATTGCCGCCGCTACGGGAGCGGCTCGACGACATCTTGCCTCTCGCCCGCCAGTTCATCGACAAGACGTGCAAGCAGAACGCCTGCGGTCCGTGCGCGCTCTCGAGCGATGTCCTCGACGCCCTTCACGCCTATGCATGGCCAGGGAACGTTCGGGAACTCGAGAACGTGATCGAGCGCGCAGTGGTGCTCGCAGAGGGCCAGCCCAAGATCGAACTCGGGGATCTCCCCCCGGAGATCCGCGCGCCTGCGACCAGAAAAGGTGAGCCCGCCGAGCCCGAGCTGCTCACGCTTGCCGAAGTGGAGCGGCGTCATATCCTTGCGACGCTTCAACGCTTCGGCGGAAACCGCGCCGCGACCGCGCGGGTCCTCGGCATCGGCGAGAACACCCTCTGGCGAAAATTGAAGGAGTACGGGGTACCCGCTGCACGCTGAGAACATAACCGCCCCCCTTTCCGCCGGGGTGAACCCCGGCGCCGAGACGTGGCGGAAGGGAAACGGGGAGGGGAAGCCCTCCTTCGAGGGCTCGGTTGGGGACGAAGCGAGGCCGCCCCAGCGACCTTCTCCCTGCCGTCGCCCCCTGCACCCGTTCCGGCGTCGGGGTTCACCCCGGCGGCCTCGTCGGCGGGCCCGTGGTCGGCCTTGGGAACAAGGCCTCTGCGTCAGGGCTGGAAGTCGTACGTTCCGACGTAGTCGTTATCCTTCCAGCCGCTGTGGCAGCCAACACACATGGGAACATCAAAGCCTTCAAGCGGCTTGCCGGCGTCATCCACCATCACCTTGCCGTCCGGCATCGCCTCGAACCAGTACCACTTCCCGCCCTGCTTCGCCATCACCGTGAGCGCCATGGGCATCGGGTCGTCGGCCTTCATGAAGTTGTCCTTCACGATGATCGAGCCATCCGGCAGCGGCAGCGTTTTGTCTGCGATGGCCTGGGTGACCACCTCGTTGTGGTGGGACAGGACGAACATCTTCATGTGCGAGTCCGACTGCTTCGGGGTGCTGGCGTTGGGGAAGGTGGGCCAGCTCTGGTAACCGCTGAGCTTGTCCCAGATCGCCTTGGTCTCGGGGGAAGGATCCACGGCCATGGGCATCGAGCCGCCCGCGCCGCCTGCACCCGCGCTGCCTCCCGCACCACCGCTGCCACCACCAAACTTGTGGGTGCCAACGTAATCGTTGTCCTTCCAGCCGCTGTGGCAGCCAACGCACATCGGTACCCCCTTCCCTTCGAGGGGTTTGCCAGCGTCATCTACCATCACCTTGCCGTTCGGGGCAGCCTGGATCCAATACCACTCCCCCCCTTGCTTCGCCATCACCGTGAGCGCCATGGGCATCGGGTCATCGGCCTTCATGAAGTTGTCCTTCACGATGATCGAGCCATCTGGCAGCGGCATCACACCGTCCTTTTCGGCCTGACCTACCACGTCGTTGTAATAGGACAGGACAAACATCTTCATGTGCGAGTCCGACTGCGTCGGGGTGAGCTGCTCGGGGAACTTGGACCAGCTCTGGTAACCGCTGAGCTTGTCCCAGATCGCCTTCGTTTCGGGGGAGGGATCGACCATCTGAGGCATGGGCATACCGCCCGTCCCGCCCATCCCGCCAGCATCGCTCCCGGCGCTGGAACCCCCTGCCCCCGAGGTGGAGGCCCCTCCGGTCCCCCCGGAGGAGGTACCCCCGGTGTTTGGGTTGGCTGGGGTGGAGTTGCTGGGCTCGTCGTCGTCGCCACAGGCTGCAAACGCTGCGCAGGAGAGCGCAACGAGCAGGATACCAAAGGACTTGGATGGCATGGAGATGCTCCTTGAGAGAGGTTTCTCGTGTTAGAGCGCGTGGCTGAGCGGTTTGATCAGTGGTGAGGCCCTGTTTTCCTGGGGAAATAGCGCCCTTGTGCAGACCGTTTTGCAACCCGCTCCAGTCTCCAGTACGTCGTTTTTTCAAAAGGTTTCTCTTGGGTACAAAAAAATCTTTTTCCCAAGGCCGTCCGCGTGGACGGTTCCCGTCCACGTGGACGGGCTCCGTGGACGAGGACGAGGAACGTGGACGGGGATCGGAACAAGGCCGAGGGAGAGCGTGGGGGGTAATTCCCTCTCGATCGTGCTCACGGGGGAGCGACACGGTAGCCAACCCACGAGGCGTTGGGGAGCCCACTGCCTTCGTCCGAGACGATGGCCGTTCCGTCGTCGGTCACCCGACCGCTCGCCACCTGCCCGAGCGTCCCGGGGTAAGGCAAGGCACCGATGACGCTTCCGATGACGTCGATGTGCACCACGGACCCGGGGGGAAGGTTCGCCGTGTTGGGGAATTTGACCCGCGCTGGCGTGAGGAAGGTGACCTCGGAAGGGTGCAACGCATAAAGTGCGACGAGCTTATCGATCCCTTGCAGGTTCGGCCACTTGTCCTTCGGCACCTCGCGGACGGCGAGGCTCTCGGCAAACCCGGGGTCAACCCCTCCAGCGTCGTAGGACAGCTCGAACCCCATCCCGTCCGTGAGGGTCTGTGCGCTTGCCGGATCGATGGTGATTTTGGCCATCTCCGCCACCGGTACGACGTAGAACGGCGCAGGAAAAGTCATCGTGACCTCGCGGGCGTTCTGAGGGATAAAGTCGATGTACATGTCCGAGTTCTTGTCAAGCCCGTGGTAGATCAAGACAGGACGAGGTAGCAAACCGTCCGTGAGGAAGCAGTACTTCTTGTCAAAGAGAAAAGAGCCGTCTTCCCTCATGTCTCCCTTGACGCATGCGCTGCCGCATACCGTGAACGAGCGCGATGCAGGCGGTTGACCGTGGATATCGAGGAACTGGCCAGCGACATGATCGACACGAACGCCCTCGCAAGCGTCCCCCTCCGCCCCGGCCCCCCCAGCCCCCCCAGCGACGAGAGCCCCCGCGGCGCCAGAGGCCCCCGACCCGGAGCCAGCAGCACCCGACGGCGAGGAGGCATCGTTCGAGTTGTTTTCACAAGCCGAGAGAGCAAGCACAACCAGCGAGGACAACCACACGTTTTTCATCTCGAATCTCCTATTGCTGCGGTGATGCTCTGCTCGAGTGCAGTACGATCGAAGGTCTCCAGGCGGGCCACGATTTTCATCGTGTCCGTGCGCACAACCAGGTTCAGCGGGATGGCCTCGCTCCGACGAAGAGGCTGGACGACCCCCTCCGGATCCACGAGTACGGGGAACCGGGGCTGGTAGCGATCACGAAACTTCACACCGTCCTCGGGCGAGGCGAGTGCCATGTGCTCATTTTCCATGACGATGGCCACGCCAACGACTCGTTTGTCGGTACCCATACGCTCGTTGAGCCACTCAACCTCAGGACCGCAGGTGAAGCACCAGTTCGCGGTCAGGTAGAGGATGGCCACTTCCGCGTCCCCCGCGTGCAGAGCTCCCGAGTTCCAGCGTTGATCTTGCAGGTCATGGAGCGTGAAGTTGGGGAGGGTGTCTCCAACCAGGGAGCCGTAGGGCCCCTCGGGGTAGCTGCTCGACGTCGCGGGCGCGTCTTCGGTCTCGCTACAGGCGACCGGGAGCAGCAAGGCCAGCGCCAGGATCCCCCCCCAAAGCATCCTGACCGGATGCACCCTCGTGGGGACGGTGGTACCCCCTCTCCTCATCGCTCCCCCCCCACCTTCTGCTCAGGGAGCGACGCCTCGTAGCCAAGCTCGTTGATCGCCACCACATACGCTTGCAGCCTCCCCTCGGCAGGCTCGTAGGTGACAGAGATCGTCTGCGCCTTCAGATCGAGCTTCAGATCGCGGAAACCGCCGACCTTGGTCAGTGCGCCGCGGAGAGGCACACCGCAGGCCTCGCAGTCGATCCCTTCGACGCGAATCGTCGCCCTCTCGACCGCGGCCCCCAGCGGTGTTGTTGCGCTCTCTCCGCTGTGGTTCGCCAGGCTCGCAAGGAAGCGAGGGGTTGCCGCAAGCAACGCGACCACCACCACCGCGACCCACAGGCCAACCTTGCCTGCACGTCCCACGCTGGACCGCTCGCAGGTGCAGGCCCCCCCCTCGACAGCGCGCGGCTTGCGGTAAGTCAGGGAGAAGCCACCCGCGAGCAGCGCAGCCGCGCCGACGAGGAGGTACGTGCGGTAACCCCCGAGGATGGCGAACGCACCCGCGCCACCAAGGCCCAGCGCCGCAAGCAACAACGGCCCCAAGCAGCACGAGGCGGCGGCGAATGCGGCCAAGATGGCCCCGCCGAGGGTGAACTTTTGGGTGCGATCGGAAGGGGTGTTGTGCATGGCCAGGCTTCTTGGATCGGATAACCTGCGTGTTTGTAGGACAACCGGGGCACCCCACGCCGCGAGGCCCAGGAGCAGCACGCTGGTGTACCGGATCATCACCGGCAGGGTACGCCGAGGAAGGCCGGAGGTTTCACCCCCTGCCAAGCCTCGCGCGCGAAACCTCCAACCCCCGGGGACGTACTGGCCTGCGTGCGCAAACCTACCGCGATCTTCCTGGTTTCCCTGGTGACCCTCCCTGCGCTGGCCTGCGGGGAGGAGAACGCGTCCCCTCCACTGACCGAGGCCAGCGGTGGCTCCGGCGGGGGAGCCGCTGGCCAGGGCGATGCCCCCGGGGCGGGTGGCGGAGGATCCCCGGGGTCATCCGGCTCCGGCGGCTCCTCTGCGGGGAGCGACACGGGGCAAGGTGGCTCCGGCGCAGGACAGGGTGGCGGTGACTCCGGAGGCGCCGGCGGCAGCGACGGCGGCGGGAGCAGCACCGCAGGGAGCGCGGGCTCTCCGCAGGGCAACGGGTGGGGTGCGGACCGATGCGAGGCGCCGACGGCAGCGGTGGGGTTCCAGGTGGGGCAGTCGCTGGGGAAGCTGGTGGTCAAGGACTGCGAGACCGGCGCCGAGGCAACGCTGGACGAGCTATGCGGCGCCCAGGCAACCTGGATCTTCGTGGCCCACACCCACTGCCCCACCTGCCAGGCGACGGCGAAGTTCACCGACGAGGTGGCTGCGGAGGTAGCCAGCAAGGACGTGGCCGTGGCTCACATCGTCTACGACGACAATGGGGTGACCTGCGCGGCCTGGAAGGAGACCTACAAGCTGGGGGGTTATCCTAACCTCAGGGTCTACGAGGACCCCACCGGGGCCGCCTGGAGCAAGATCAAGAGCTCGAATTACACGGCGCCGAGCGTGATCCTGGATCGGGATCGGGTGATCACTTTCCAGGGGCACGGGCTGAGCAAGGCGAAGGTGCTGGGGCAGATCGACGCGGCGCTGGCAAAGTGAGGAGGCGAAGAGGGTAACCCCTCGTCGGGGCCGCCGCCGAGCTTGCGGTAGATGGTGCGGGTGGAGATCCCGAGGAGCTGGGCGGCCAGGGATTTGTCGCCCTTGGTGTGGCGCAGCGTCTCGCGGATCATCTGCATCTCGACCTCTTCGAGGGGCGTCCCCACGGGGAAGGAGAGGGCCTCGGAGGCGGGGCTGTCGGCGGCGGCGATGGCGTCAGGGAGGAGGTCCTCGGAGATGGTGTCGCCGCTGCACAGCACGACGGCGCGCTCGATGCAGTTCTCCAGCTCGCGGACGTTGCCCGGCCAGTGGTAGTCGTGGAGCTTGCGGACCACGGAGGGGGCGAGGCGGAGCCGGGGGCGGTTGTTGCGGGCGCAGTAGACGCCGAGGAAGTGGTCGCAGAGCAGGGGGATGTCCTCGCGGCGTGCCCGGAGCGGGGGCGCGGTCAGGGCGATGACGTTGAGGCGGTAGAAGAGGTCCTCCCGGAAGCGTCCTCGCTCGATCTCCGCCCGGAGATCCCGGTTGGTGGCGGCGACGATCCGCACGTCGGCGCGCACCGTGTCGCCGCCCAGGGGCTCGAACTCCCCCTCCTGGAGCACGCGGAGCAGCTTCACCTGCACCTGGGGCGGGATCTCCCCGATCTCGTCCAGGAACAGCGTGCCGCCGGCGGCCCTGGCGAAGCGCCCCTCGCGGGCGGTCTTGGCGTCGGTGAAGGCCCCCTTCGCGTGGCCAAAAAGCTCGGCCTCCAGGATGCTCTCGGGGAGCGCCGAGCAGTTGACGGCGACGAAGGGACCGCGGGCGCGGGCGCTGTGCTCGTGGATGAAGCGCGCCAGGAGCTCCTTGCCGGTGCCGGTCTCCCCCAGCACCAGCACCGTGGCGCTGGAGGGGGCCGCCTGGGTGGCGGTGGCCAGCACCCGCCGCAGCGCCGGGCTTTGCCCGACGATCTCCCGGTGGGAGAGCAGCTTCAGCTCGTTCTTCAGCGAGCGGTTCTCCAGGAGCAGCGCGTTGCGTTCCAGGGCCTTGCGGATGCTCTTGACCACCTGCATCCGCTTGAGCGGCTTCTCGATGAAGTCGTAGGCACCCTCGCGCATGGCCTGGACCGCCACCTCGACGGTGGCGTAGGCGGTCATGAGCACCACCTCGGTGTCCGGAGAGACCTCCTTGATGGCGCGGAGCAGCTCGATGCCGGAGGTCCCAGGCATCATCAGGTCCGTGAGCACCACCTGGATCCGGTGGCGCCGGAGCAGGTCGATGGCAGCCCGAGCGCCGTCGGCGGTGTGGACGCGCATCCCCTCGCGCTGGAAGATCTTCTCCAGGGAGGCCAGGTTCGAGGGCTCGTCGTCCACCAGCAGCACCGCCGGGGCGTTGGGGGAGGGAGCCGGGGTGCTGGGCGGGCTGGGGGGGGTCTGCATTGAGGTCAGATCCGGCGGAAACTTCGGAGAAACGAGGGGAGATCCTGCTGGGCGTCGAAGCGCACCAGGGCCGAGCCGATCTCCCGACCCTGGTCGTCGAGGAGCACCGCCGGGAGCTCGGTCATCGTCGCCACCAAGCGCCGCAGCGAGACGGTCTTCTGGCCCTTGAACCGGTAAGACCTCCCGTCATTCCCCGGGAAGCGCAGGTCGTACTTGAGCGTCCTGTCCCGCAGCAGGTCGAGGGCCAGGGTCCCCCGGGTCGGCGCGTGGTCGGCGAAGCCTTCGGCGTGAAATTCCCCCTCCACCTCGGCCAGCGGGACCCGCAGGAACGAGGACATCCTCCGGGAGAACGCTCGCAGGGTGAACTGCAAGGGGAGCTCGCCCCCCGCGCCTTCGTGGAGGCGGTAGCTCCCCGCCATGGTCTCCCGGAACTCGACGCCCATCGCGGCAGCGAGGGTGCCCAATCCGACCCCGCGCCGCAAGCCCCCCGCCCGCCGGCGAAGATCCTGCGCCTACGCCCCCGCGTTCGTGGTCTCATCAGGCCTCGCCATGGCCTCCGGTCGGCTACGCTCCTTCTTCCTTGCCGGGCTGGCGCTCGGAGCCTGCTCCGCGCCTCCTCCGGGGCCCTCCCCTTCCCCCTCGTCGGCCTCGGTCTCTCTGCTGGCGGCGATGCGGAGGCAGCTCCCCGGAGGGCTCCCCGCGCCTCCCGCTGGCCCCCGCGCTCCCGGGGCGCTCCGCCTCCATCTCCCGGCCTCTGCCTCGGGCTTCCTGCGGGTTCGCGATCCCGCCCGGGGCGTCTCCATCGGCCTCCGCTTGCAAGACGGCGACGGCGCGCCGGCGGTCGAGATCGACGGGCTCACCGTCCTGGCCTCCCGGGAGGATCGGGGCATCGTGGTGCGACCCACGGAGCTCGGGGTCGAGGACCACCTGCGGCTCCCAGCCCGTACGGCGCGGGGCGACCGCATCGCCTACGACCTGGAGCTGGGCCCGGGGGCACGAGGACTCCGGCAGATCGACCGCTTCCTGGAGATCCTCGACGAGGAGGGGGTCCCCCGCGTTCGCATGGAACCTCCCTACTTGACCGACGCGGACGGGAAGATCCTTCCGGTGGAGGTCGCGGTGGCAGGCTGCGAGGTGGACACGTCGCCCGCAGCCCCCTGGCGGCGGCCGGTGGTGGCCCCGGGGAGCGATCGCTGCGTGCTGGAGCTGAGCTGGGGGGGGTCCAAATACCCCATCGTGGTGGATCCGGCGTGGAAGCCGACGGGGGCGATGCTTTACCCGAGGAAGCACCTGGGAGCGGTGAGGCTGGAGAGCGGGGACGTGCTGGTGGCCGGCGGGAACGTGACCCCGACGACGGAGCTGTACAAGGCGCCCAAGGAAGGAGATCCGGGGGACACGGGGGCGTTCGCGGCGACGGGCGGCATCCCCGGGGGCAACCTGCACCGCGGGGCGATGGCACCGCTGCCAGGCAACCGGGCGATCTACCACGGAGGCGCGGACCTCGACGACTTCTTCAAGGCGTCGTGCTGGCTGTACGACGGGGGGACAGGGACCTGGAAGGCAGGGCCGCTGCTGAGCCCGAACCTGGCAGAGCACACGCTGGTAGAGCTGGGGGACGGGCGGGTGCTGCTCGCCGGCGGAGAGAGCGACGAGGGGACGAGCGCCATGACGGCGATCTACGACCCGTCGAGCGGGCCGTCCGGGGCGTGGATCAAGAAGAGCCCGCTGCTGCAGAAGCGCAGGGAGCACGCGACCGCGGCGACGGCAGGCTTCGTGGTGGTGGCCGGAGGGAAAGGGAGCGGCGAGCTGCTGGCGAGCACCGAGATCTACGACGTGGCCCAGCGCCCGTGGACCCAGGGGCCCTCGCTGGGCGCTCCACGG
>CAZSDX010000201.1:0-11269 GCA_964605685.1 uncultured Polyangiaceae bacterium | reverse complement strand
GTCCAGGCCCTCGGAGGCCAGCGCCTCGCCGGGGTCACCGGGAAGCTCCTGGCCAGCGCCCCGGTCTCCGGCGCCATCGACCGGATCTCCCGCGCCGCCGAGGGCGCTGCCGGGCAGGCGGTGACGCAGGTCGCCGACCAAGCCATGCGCCCTGGCTTCCGCGGGGCTGCGGGTGCCGTGGTCCGGGTCGCCACCGGCAGCGCCGCCGATCAGTTCTACACCGCCGCGCGCCGCTCTGCTGGAGCCGGGGCGTTGATCGATGGCGTCGTCAGCGGCATCGACGCTACCCGGGCCTACCAGCAGGGCGAGATCACCGGACGGCAGGCCGCCGTGCGTGTCGCCCTTGACGCCGCCACCGGCGCCCTCGCCGCAGGGGCCGGGGTCGCCCTGGGGGCTGGCGCCGTCTCCGTCCTCGGTGGGCTCAGCGCTCCGGCGCTCTTCGTCGTCGGCGCCACCGGTTCGCTGGGGGCCAAGCGGGCGCTCCGCTGGCTCTTCGACTGATCGGTCCCTGCGCTCTGCTCCTCCCCCCTCTGCCCTTCAGGGAGAGGGGGGCCGGGGGGGTGAGGTCCCCTCTGCCCTTCAGGGAGAGGGGGGCCGGGGGGGTGAGGTCCCCTCTGCCCTTCAGGGAGAGGGGGGCCGGGGGGGTGAGGTCCCCTCGCCCAGCCCCGCCGCGTACCATCGGCAGAGCGCTTCCAGCGGCGCTCGCTCCTCGGCGCGCTGTGCCCTCGCCACCGCGAGGAAGGAAGGAGAGGCATCCTTGACCCAGATCGGTGGAGATACCCCGGAAAAGAAGGCGACGTTCAGCTCCCAGACCGCCCGGGAGAACCGCGCCTCCTGCTCCGGAGGGATGCTGGCCCGGCGCGAGGGTCGGGCGAAGGGGAGGGCGTAAGGGACGCGCCCTCGCTCCCCTCCCGGCAGGGACACGACCAGCCCCCCGCCGCGAGATCCGGCGAGGAAATCCCGGGCGTCGCAGATCTCGACGGCCTCCTCCGGGCCGGGGCGGGCCGTCAGCGCCGCGGAGGTCAGGAAGCCGAGGAGCTGGATGCCCCGGTCTTCCAGCAGCTTCACCGCCCTTGCCTGGGTCTCTCCGCTCGCCGTGTCGTCGTCCAGCAGCAGGTAGGCGCCGGGACGGATGGCGTCGAGCTGGCGCTCCAGATCCTCCCCGGGGCGCGCCCCCCAGCGGACCTCGTCCTCGCCCCCCGCCACCGGAAACACCCGCGAGAGCCCCAGGTTGACGTCGCCCTCGATGCAGGGATCCAGGCTGATCACGGGCCTCCCGGCGGCGACCTCGGCCACGCGCCGCCGCTGCTCCGCGAGCGTCATCACCTCGATCACGAGGGACCGCTCGCTCCCCTGGAACGCCGCGCGGAACGCCCCCTGGAGCCCCGACAGGAACGCCTCCCAGGACCGGAGCAATTTTTCCGGGTCTCGCCCCTGCATCCACGGCTCCAGGCTCCAGGCTCCCTCGTCCCGGAGCAGCAGCCGGAGCGCCCCGCTCGCTCCGGAGCGCCTGCGCTCGCTCCAGGAGGCCCAGAGCCCCCGCGCCTGCTCCGGGATGTGGCCCGTCTCGCCTTGCTCCCGCACGCGGGTCGACGAGGCGGACAGGGTGGCTTCGCGGGACTCCGCGAAGAGCACCCGGGGGTTCTCCCGGAGCAGCGGGTGTTTCCGGTAGCGAGCGAAGGCGGCCTCGTGGCCCGGGCGAGCCACGCAGACGCCCCGCCCCCGGAGCGCGAAGGACAGGGCGAACCGGGCGTTGTCCCCGCCGAAGACGTAGGCGACGCGCACCGGGAGCGCGGTCCTCAGCCGGAAGGACAGGAAGCGCTCCAGCCGGTCGATGACCTCGGTGAAATTCAGCGGGACATCGGTGTGGAGCGACTCCCAGGGGTCGACCCGCAGCCACCGGTGCCCCCGGAGCGCCTCCTCGCAGAGCCACACGCGGCGCGCCGCTCCCGGGTTGGCCGCGCCACATTTGGGCTGCACGTAGCGGTCGTGGGAGGGAGAGAGGTACCCCCCCAGGACCACCGCGCCCTGGCGCTCCAGCGCCTCCCGGGCCAGCTCCAGGATCCGGATGTGTCCCTCGTGGATCGGGCAGTACGCCCCCGTCGACAGCAGCACCACCCGCGGCCTCGACGCAGGGAGGTGGGCCGTGGCGCGGAGCTGCTCCTCGATGGGCCCCAGCGGTGTCACCCACCAGGCCGGGTCGTCCCTGGGGTCTTCCCCGCCGGGAAGCTCGCCTCCGTCGTCGAAGAAGCCTGCCTCGTCCAGCTCCTCCGGGGTGGTCAGCAGGCCCGAGAGCCGTCCGTAGAAGGGATCACGGAGCACCTTCCAGGCGAGGCGCAGCCCTTCCCCCTCGCCCCTTTGTTTCGCCTCGCGGTACGCCCGGTCGACCTCCTCGCGGGGGGCTCCGGGGCGCACCCCCAGCCGCCGCGCCAGGGGAGACTCCGGGGGAGGTCGGGGCGGATCGAGGAGCGCCGGAACCCTGCAGCGGGCGTACACGAGATCCGCGCGGAGGACGATCTTCTGCCCCGAGCGGAGCGGTCGTCCCTCGTGGCGCAGCCGGTGATCGAAGACCAGCGCCGAGCCCAGGTCACCGCCGGTGGTGAGGATCTCCCAGGAGGGCGCGGGGGCCTCACCGTCCTCGAAGGTGCGCTCCCCGGGGGGGAGGTGGCGCCACCGATCCAGGTGAAACGCGGTCTCTCCTCCCTCGCTTTCACCGGGGTCGGTGAGGTGGATGAGCACGCTCTTGAGGGTCCGGTGGACGCCGTCGCCCTCGTCGTAGGCCGCGTCGTGGTGCGGCACCAGCCAGCCCCCGGGCTCGTAGCGGAGGATCCGGAGCAGCGGGCTCACCCCGACCGCACGCCAGGCGAGGTGGCCGTCCGCGTCCGTGGGGTCGTGGGGGTCCAGGGAGAGGAGCGGAGGGAGCAGCGGCGCCATCCTGGCCCAGAGCGCCCGGGCCAGCTCCTCGTCGTACAGCGAGGAGCGCCAGGAGGCGGCCTTCTGGCGCGTCGGATCGAACCCCGCCGCCTTGCCGTGCTCGTCCGCCGGGAGCGCCGGATGCCGGAGCGCCTCCTCGCGGAGCAGGCGGCACTCCTCCGGGCTCAGCAGGGAGGCGAGCCGCAGATCCCCCGTGGCCTCGTCGAGGAGCGGGAACGCCCGGAGCTCCGGCGGGGGTTCCGCTTCGATGAGCCGGGCACGCAGCCCGGGAGAGAGGGCGAAGAGGCCGACGAAATTCCGCGGGTCGGGGGCCTTCTTCGGGGAGGGAGCGTCCGCCCTCCAGCCCCCGGGGACGGCCCGCTCCATCACGTCCAGGTGGACCGCGGGGGACTGCCCCAGGTACTTGTGGCGGTTGACCCGGTGGAGCGCCTCGACCGCGGCGGCGTACCGGGAAAATTCTTCCCGTGCGGCCTCGCTCCAGCCCGCGCGGATGCGGCGTTGCTCCCCGGGATCGAGGCAGAGGAGGCCGGTGTAGAGCTCGACGAAGTCGTAAGGGGCGCCGATCATGGCCTCGTCCGGGCGTCCGTCGAAGGTGTCGCCGGTCGGGGTGGCGGCCAGCACCGAGGCAGGAACGCCCAGCAGCCTTCCGACCTGGAAGACCTCGCTCTTGTGGAGGTCGGAGATGAGCTGGAGGTCCACCATCCCGTCGGAGGCCTTCCCGAAGAACCCGAGGTAGCTGCCCTCGTCCCGGTTGGTGGTCCCGCAGACGAGCGCGGGCGTCCCGTGCTGGGTCAGCAGCGTCGCGGTGTGGTAGATCGCCGGGGTCCGGAGGTTCGATACAAGCTGCCCGGCGGCCCAGGCGTTCCCCTGGAGGCCCAGGCCTTCCTCGACGCGGCGAGAAACCTCTTGATGGGCGAGGGAGAGATCGATCCGGGCGATCTCGGCGTCGAAGGCGGCGGCCACCTCGCGGCCACGGGCGAGGGCGGTGTCCTGGTGGGTGGCGCCGTCGGGGAGGAAGAAGGGGATCAGCGCCGCGACGACGCGGGTGATCGGGGATCCCGGGAGCCGGGCGGCCTGCCGGACGAGGGCCAGGGTGACCGCCGAGTCGACCCCGCCGCTGACGGCGACGACGCAGGCGCGGAGCCCCGAGCGGCGCAGGTAGGCGTCGAGGAGCGATGCCTTGATCTCCACGTAGCGGGCGGCGTCGAAGCGGCGCCTGGCCCTCCGCCTGGCCAGCGCCCTCTCCAGTTCCGGATGCATGGGTCCAGGTTGCCATCGCCAGGGGAATTCGGCTACGAGGAGGGGATGCCCCACCGCGTCCCTCCCGCGCCGCCTCCGGCTCCATCGAGGCGGCTCCCGGCGTCCCGGGCGCTGGGGTTCGTCGATCCGCAGCGCCTGGAGGGGGTGCTCTCGGCGCTGCTCCCCGACCCGCAGGAGCGAGCCTTCGTGCTCCGGACCATCCTGGAGGAAGGCCCCATCCACCACCGGGGGGCGAACTGGGTGCTGCTGGCGCTGCTGGTCGAGCGGCTGGGGCCGGTGAAGACGCTGGAGAACGAGGGGGCGGAGGTGCCGCTGAGGCTGCCGCCGCACCTGGCGGGGCGCGTGGAGGAGGGGGCGTACCCGCTGAGGCTGCCGCTGGCGCCCCTGGAGCAGCTCGCCGGGGGCGATCCGGAGCAGGTGGCGGCGATGGTGGACTGCCTGACCGACGGGCCCCCCCACCACGCGTTGGCGAACGCGCTGATGGTGAGGCTCCTCGGGGAGCTGGGGCGGCGGTGAGGAGGCTACCCGCGGGGCTGGATCAGGCGTTCCTGCTGGCGGCGGCGGAGCTCGGGATGTGCAGCGCGGCGTGGCTCTTTGTGCGGGAGATCGCCGGGGAGGTGGGGGACGAGGGGGTGGACGCCCTGGGGGACGAGCTGGGGCGGGATTTCCCGGTGCTGGAGGCGGTGTGCGGGGCGTGGAGGGCAGGGGAGCGGGCTCCCGCGGTGGATCCCGCCGGGGCGCTCGCGGTGCTGGCGGGGGCGACGCGGGTGCTGTTCGTGGGCCACGAGGCGCTGTGGCTGGACGCGCTGGTGGACGCGCTGCCCGGGGTGAAGCTGGGGCTCCTGACCCACAGCATCTTCGAGCCCGACTGGGGGCGGATGCTGGCGAACCACCAGGGGCGGCTGGAGCCGGTGGCGATGGGGGAATTCCAGGCGTGGGCGGGGGCCCGGTCGGCGCTGGTGACCTTCGCCTACGGGGCGGGCCACGGGACGGTCTTCGTGCTGCCGTCGTGGGCGCGGGTGACCGGGGTCGACGTGAAGGCCCAGTTCCGGACGCTGCTGGGCTGGAGCGTGCTCCCGGAGCCCCCCTCCGTCTACCCGCGGTGGCTGGTGGAGGCCCCCCGCGCCCTCTTCTCTGATCTCCTCGGGGAGCTGCGGTGACCTTCGCCCAGGGCCTCGTCGCGGGCATCCTGCTGCTGACCATCGCGCTCCAGGCGGCGCTGCCCTCGCTCCGCCTCGTCGTGGCGCTGGGCGGGGCGTGCCTCTCCTGCCTGGCGGTGGTCGCGCTGCGCCTCGGGACCGTGGGCCAGCTCTTCGCCTCCGTCCCCTGGGATGTTTTGCTGATCCTGGTGGCCCTCGGGGTGTACGCCGAGCTGCTGGCGTCGACCCGCCTCTTCAGCGTGATGGCGGTCCATGCGACCCGTTTGGGTCAGGCGAGACCCGGGCGATTGCTGGTCTTGTTTGCCGTGGGGACCTACGCCATCAGCGGCCTGGTCAACAACCTGACGGCCCTGATGATGGTGCTCCCGGTGCTGCTGGGGGTGTGCAAGCTGCTCGGGGTGAGCCAGCGGTACGCGAGCTGGTTGTTCGGGGTGATCCTGGTGGCCTGCAACCTGGGGGGAGCGGCGACCCCTATCGGTGATTTTCCTGCGGTGTTGCTGCTGGGGCGTGGGGCGATGGGCTTCGGGAGCTACCTCGCGGGGGCTGTCCCGGCGACCGCGGTGGCGCTGGGGCTCCTGCTGGCGGTGGTGGGGCTGGCGGTGCGCCCCGCCCGGGACGTGGAGGAGCACCCGATCACCCGGCGCCTGACGCTGGCGACGCTGGGGCAGCTCTACCGGCGCACCCGGCTGGAGGTGCGGGTGCTGGCGCCCGCCCTGGCGGCGCTGGGGGCGATGATGGGGGCGTGGCTGGGGCTGCCGGCCTCCTGGGGCGTGGGCCCCGAGCTGGTGTGCTGGGTGGGGGCGGGAGCGGCGCTGCTGTCAGCCCCGCGGCGGGCCGAAGGGATGCTGCGGAAGGTCGACGCGGAGGCGGGGTTGTTCCTGCTCGCGCTGTTCCTGATGGTGGGAGCGGTGAGGCAGAGCGGGTTCTTCGTGGTGGTGGCGAGGGGGTTGCTGGGGCTGCCGGTGGGGTCCGGGGCGAAGGTGATGGTGTTCCTGGGGCTGGCGGCGGTGCTGACGGGGCTGTTCTCCGCGGGGCCCAGCATGGCGGCGCTGCTCGACGTGGCGGTGGAGCTGGCCCAGGGGGACAGGAAGGAGCCGGTGTTCCTGGGGCTGGCGCTGGCGGTCTGCGCCGGCAGCTCGCTCTTCCTGACGGCGGCCACCAGCGGGCCGCTCACCCAGGCGCTGGTGGAGCGGTCGGAGCTGAAGAGCCCCGGCGGCGCCCCGGTGCGTTTTGGCTTCCGGGAGTTCTTGCCGGTGGGGCTGGTGGGGTTTTTGGTGATCCTGGCGGTGGCGCTGGGCAGGACCGCCCTCGTCCTGCCCTTGTAGGCGACGCGCTCAGGAGAGCTTCTGGCGGAACAGCTCCTTGCCGGGCTCCGTGCGGGCCTCGACGAAGCGGACCTCCACCGTGTCGGCGACGGGATCGAAGAGCAGGGTGGTCATGGCCCCGCGGGAGGCGGAGCCGTAGAGGAACTGGTTCTCGGGGAAGACCTCCTCGCGGGAGAGGGTGCCCTTGTCGGCGAGGGCCGGGAGGGGGTTGGCGCCGCTGGCGCCGGGGCCCACGGCGATCTCCCAGACGTTGTCGCCGGGGGCTCCGGGCGGGTCCAGGCGGGCGACGAAGCCGCAGTGGAAGTCGCCGGAGAGGAAGTACACGCCCCGGAGGTTGCTCCCCCGGATGGCCGCCAGCAGCTCGTCCCGCTGGGCGCGGTAGCCCTCCCAGCGGTCGGCCTCGGCCAGCTCCCAGAGCCCCGGGAGGTCCGTCATCGGCACGGAGTTGAGGACCACCTTGAAGTGGCAGGGGCTCTCGCGGAGGGCCTGCTTCAGCCACTCCATCTGCTCGCGGCCGATGTAGATGGCCTCGCCGGACTTGCGGGTGGAGGGCTTCCGCTCGCTGCGGGAGTCCACCACGAAGAACTCGGCGGTGGCTCCCCACCGGTAGCTGCGCCACAGCCGGTCGCCGGGCCCTTGCTCCACCGCCAGCGTCTCGAAGAAGGCTTTTTTTCCGTTGGCGAGCTGCTCCGGGTTCATCGCCTCCGGGTCGTAGGTGCTGCTGTCGACGACCTCGTGGTCATCCCAGGTGATGTAGTACCCGCAGGCGGACAGGATCGCGCGGTAGCCCGGGTCCGAGAGCGTCTGGCGCCACTTGGCCCGGAACTCGTCGAGGGCGATGGCTCCGTCGTTGTAGGACATGTCCCCGAGGTGGAGGAAGAGATCCGGCGACTCGGCGGCGGCCATCTCCAGCGAGGCGTAGGGCGCGTTGCCGAAGCTGGTGCAGGTGGAGGCGGCCACCAGGAGCTTGCGCCGCGCTCCTGGCTCGAAGGCGGCGCGGAAACGTCCGAGCGCGCTGCGGGCGGTGAGCTCCCCCCCGGCGCCCTTCCGGAAGAACCCGTAGCGGTAGCGTGCCCCCGGAGAGAGCCCCTCGATGGAGGTCTTGATGTACCCCTCCTGGGGGGTCACCTCGCGCTCGGTCAGCAGGAGCACTTGCCCCGGCTGCTCGCCGTCGCGCCAGACCCGCAGGACACAGGGAGCGCTGTCCTCGGCGTAACTCCAGAGCAGCGCCGAGGTGGCGGTCATCGCTCCTGCCTGGACGCCCAGGGGAAAGAGGGCGGTGTCCTCCGGGACGCTCTCCGGCGCGAAGGAGGTGGGGGAGGCGCCGTCGGAGGGGGGGAGCTCCGGGTCGTCGGTGGCGGCGACGGGCTCCGCGGGGGGATCGTCGGAGCAGCCGGCGGCCAGGAGCAGGCCCGAAGCGGTGAGCTGGAACAGGCGACGACGTGGGATCAACGGTACACCTCCGTGAGGCTCTTGGATGCTTCACCCTACGGAGCCGTTGTTGGTACGGCAAGCAACAAGGCTCGCTCGTTGTCGGCGGTCAGATGCGCTCGATCTCCGGGTGGCGCGCCAGCAAGGCGTGGAGCCACTGGTCGGAGAGCTTTTCCTGGGCGCTGTTGGCGCGGAGGCGCTGCTGGAGGTGCTGGAAGTCGACCAGGTCGAGCTCCTGATCCTGGTTGTTGCAGGAGAAGACCATGAACTCCTTGCCGGTGGCGGGGTCGCGGTGCTTCTGGAGGCACTGGGCGCAGATCTCCTTCATCATGCACTGCATGGGGGAGTTGATGCTGCCGATACCGATGTGGCGGCGATCGAGGAAGGGGGCGAGAACGCCGTGGCGGGCCTGCTGGACGGCGGCCATCATCCGGTCGGAGCCGATGGCGATGATGCGGGCGACGGAGGAGAGCTCGGCCACCTTCGGCCCCAGTTCGCCCCTGGCGAAGGCGATCATCGCCTGGACGATGTTCCCGCGGAAGTGCCTGTCCTGGGGGCGCCGTGGGGTGATCTCCACGCCGGAGTCGGTGCACCAGATGACCTGATCGGTGGAGGCCTCGATGTCTTCCTGGTGGAAGAGGTCTTCGCCCTTACGGTAGCCGGCGAAGTAGATGACCCGGGTGTTCTTCTCCTTCATGGCGCGGGCGATGGAGAAGAGCACCGCGTTGCCGAGGCCGCCGCCGGCGAGCAAGGCGGTGGACGCCTCGGGAATCTCCGTGGGGGTGCCGGTGGGGCCCATGAGGGAGACCCGCTCGCCCTTGCGGAGCATCGCGCAGAGGCGTGAGCTGGCGCCCATCTCCAGGACGATGGTGGACATCAGGCCCTTGTCCTTGTCGACCCAGGCGCCGGTGAGGGCGAGGCCCTCCATGGCGAGGCGGGTGCCCTCGACGACGGGGGCGCTCTGCTCGAAGTTCTGGAGGCGGTAGAACTGGCCCGGCTGGAAGTTCCGGGCGGCGAGCGGCGCGCGGACGATGACCTCGACGATGGTGGGGGTCAGGCGGATCACGTCGTGGACCGTGGCGATGAGCTGGTCGTCCAGGGCGCGGAAGAGGGCGGCGATGCGGTCGCGGCGGCGGGCGCGCTCCTCGTCGCTCGCCGGGGTGGTGTCGCGGTAGAGCTCCGCCACCTTCTCGAAGCCCACCTTGGCGCTGGCCATCGCCTTGACCACGCTGCCGGCGTAGTACGGGTGGTTGTCGCCGTAGAAGCTGACGGTGCGGTCGGTGCCGTCGTGGTAGCTGGTGAAGAAGCCCTGGGAGGCGTCCTGCGCGGGGGCGAGGGTCACGGCGCCGTCGTCGCCCCGGCGGGCCTCGTGGACCTGGAAGAACTGCTTGCGGGCGTCCAGGGCGAAGATCCCGGGGTTCTCCTTCTCGAAGGTGGTGTTGGGGCTGGTCCCGGCGGCGACGCAGAGGGTGCGTGCGGGGAGGTCGATCACCTCGCCGGTCGCCTTCCACTTCCCGTCCTCGCCGTGGGCGAAGCGCTCGAACTTCACCGACCGGAGCGCCCCGCCCTCGTCCAGCGTCGCCTCCAGCGGCGAGAGATTTTCCAGGTAGCGGACGCCCTCCTCCAGGCTCTTCTCGACCTCCTCGTGGTTGAGCCGGTAGGCCGGCGAGTCGAGGACGCTCTTGCGATAGACGATGGATACGCCGCCCCAGGACTCCAGGAGCTTCTGGAACGCCGGGGTGCGCCCCGCTGCCTGGGCCCGTGCCCGCTCCTCCGCGATGGCCTCGGCGTGGCGGAGCTGTTCGTCGAGGAATTCCAGTTCCTCCGGGTCGAATCCGCCCCGCACCGACGCCTCCCCCCGCTCGCGGACCAGGGAGCGGTAGCGCGCGGCGGTCTTCTCCACCTGGATGATGTAGTAGGCCAGCAGCTCGGTGGCGGTGTCGATGGCGGTGAGGCCGCCGCCGATGACGAGGGCGGGGAGCCGGATCTGGAGGTTGGCGAGGCTGGAGTGCTTGTAGGCGCCGGTGAGCTGGAGCCCCATCAGGAAGTCGGAGGCCTTGCGGACGCCCCGGGCCATGTTGTTCTTGAGCGGGATGATGGTGGGGCGACCGGCGCCGGCGGCGAGGGCGACGTGGTCGAAGCCGAGAGACCAGGCGTCGTCGAGGGTGAGGGTGCCGCCGAAGCGGACGCCGCCGTAGATGCGGACGCGGCGGTTGCGGGCGAGGGTGAGGTAGGCGAGGGCGAGGAAGTTCTTGTCCCAGCGTACGGTGATTCCATACTCACTGACGCCGCCGAAGCCGAGGACGATGCGCTCGTCGAGGGCGACAGCGAGGGAGCGGAAGTCACGGATGGGGCGGGGCGGTTGGAACTCGTCGCCGGTGAGCTCGACGGGGAGAGGTTCTACCTTGAGGCCGTCGACGCCGGCGACGGCGAACCCGGCGCGGGAGAGGTGGTGGGCGAGGGTGTAGCCGGCGGGTCCGAGGCCGACGACGAGGGCGCTACGGCCGTTGAGGGGGGCGGGGTGGGGAAGGCGGACGTTGAGGGGGTTCCAGCGGGTGAGGAGGCCGTAGATCTCGACGCCCCAGGGGAGGGCGAGGACGTCGGTGAGGGTGGCGGTCTCGATCTGGGGGATGTTGACCGGCTCCTGCTTCTGGAAGATGCAGGCCTTCATGCAGTCGTTGCAGATCCGGTGGCCGGTGCCGGCGCACATCGGGTTATCGACGCAGACGAGGGCCAGGGCGCCCAGGGCGTCGCCCCGCTGCCGGAGCAGGTGCATCTCGGAGATCTTCTCGTCGAGCGGGCAGCCGTGGAGGGGGACACCGAGGGAGTTGGGCTTGATGGCGCCGGACTTGGCGTCGCGCATGCCCTTGGAGCAGGAGTCCTTGTCCCGGTCGTGGCAGTAGAGGCAGTAATCGACCTCTCCCTGGATCTGCCGCGGGGTGCCGCGGGGGTCCGTGAGGGCGAATCCGTCGCGCTCGCGGCGGTGGGTTTCGGGGCCGACGAAGAGGTCCGGGAGCTTCGGATCCGGGCGGCGGATCTGCACCAGGTTCTGGTAGTCGAGCTTGCGGGGCTCGCGGAGCGAGGACCAGACGTGCGCCGGGTCGTGATGGTCGCGGGCGCGGGCCGCCAGCCAGGCCGCGACCGCCTTCAGCGCCGCCT
>CAZSDX010000200.1:0-11271 GCA_964605685.1 uncultured Polyangiaceae bacterium | reverse complement strand
TTTGAGCGGTCCTCCTCAACAAGCCCCCGGCTCTGCCGGGGGTAGTTTGACTTCCCGATGCGGCTGGCGCCCAACGCGAAGCTGGTGTCCACGGCGCCGATGACCGTGACGGAGCCGACCCCGCAGCAGACGGCCCTCGAGCTGCCGACCCGGCTGGTGCTGTCTCCGCTGGTGACGAGGGGCTGGGTCCACACCCGGGGGCTGGCCGCGCCCCAGGGGAATAACCAGCGCGTCGAGCTGTGGCATTCCCGCTTCACCCCGGCGAACCAGGGCGCCCTCGACACCCGGCGGCTCCGCGCGCTGTGGTCCCGCTCCCCGGCCACGCAGGATGATCTCTCCGACTCGTCCGCTGGTCTTCAATGGTCAATGAATGACCAGCAGCGGAGGAAGATCGCCGAGCAGAGCCTGCAGACGCTGGACGCTCCGATCCGCTTCCGCAACCTGATGCTGACGTCGCTGGGGGGCTACCTCGACGCCAGGGCGAGCTGGGCGCCCGGCTCGCTCCCGGGGCAGCTGGTCACCAAGTGGGAGCACCGCACCACCCTGGGGAGGGATCAGTTCGTCGAGGTGACGGTGATCGGACACCTGTTCCCCTTCGGTCACCGGGTGCTTTACACCGAGATCTCCGAGCGCAAGGCGGATCTCCAGAAGGGCTTTGCCTCCCTGGAGAAGCGCGCCTTCCTCACCATCCTCGACGACGAGTACGACTACGAGGCGAAGGTCAGCGACACGAAGGCGAAGCGGTCGCTGCCCTTCCGCAAGATCCGGATCCTCACCCGGGTGACGCCGTTCCTCGACGTCCCTGCGCCGAACAACGTTTTTGTGCCGCGGGTGGACGGTATCCCCTTCCGCTTCGAGATGGAGGGCGAAGATCAGAGCGGGCGGCTGATCCGCCTCTCGTTTGCGGCGGTGTACACCAGCAGCCTCACCGGCAACGCCCCCCAGATCGCCCGGGCGCTCTACATGAACCAGGGCGTCCCCTCCACGCACCAGGGGCAGGGGCTCCCCTTGCTGTTCCGGATGGGCTACCCCCTCGGGCAGCGGATCGCGTTCGCGCCCTCCACCCGGGACAGCACCCCCTCCAGCCCGGTGGACGATCCGAAGGCGCGGTTCGACGACGGATCGTTCCCGGTCTTCATGCTGATGCTGAAGGATACGGTGCTGACCGGGGCGACCCCCTTCATGCCTGCGGTCGACGTGGCCACGATCGATGTGGAGGCGATCCAGGCCGTCTCCGGGAAGAGCGGGTACGCAATGGTCCGGCCGCATGCGCTCTTCGTCAACCACGGGCTCAACCCCGCGAGCAACCCCTGCGAGACGCTCCTGGAGATCGTCAACGACCCGCAGCTCCCGTACCCAAAGCTCGATTTCGGGGGCCAGAGCGCGAAGTCCGGCGGCTTCATCTCGCCGTCGATGGAGGTCCGCGCCCTGTCCCGGAGCCTCGGGGCGATCGCGGCGAGCTCGCCCTCCTCCCTGGCGGCCTTCTCGCCCTCGGCCCTCTTCGGCGCCTTCAACGACGCCAAGCTCTTCGGTGTCTTCTCCCTCCTGGACATCATCGAGACCGCGCAGCAGCTCGCGGAGCTCCCCCGGTTGATCGGCCAGTCCCTCGACCGGGTGCGGGGCCTGCTCGCGGATCTTTACCGGCTGCGCGAGCTGCTGGCGAAGCTCCAGGCGAGCGCCGCCGCGGTCACCAAGGCCATCAACGCCCTGGAGGACGCCGCCTCCCTCGGCGACCTGGTGGATCTGCACGGGGTGCTGTCGACGCTGGTCCCCCCCGGGATGACCCTCTTCACCGAGCGCAAGGAGGCCGAGGGGCTGGTGGCGAGGCTGAAGGAGGCGCTCGGGGGGCTCGTGAACAACCCGGGCGAGCTGGCCAGGCTGCTGGAGCTGGCCCAGCGGGTGAAATCGGGCGACCTGCTGGAGAGCGGCGCGGTGGCCCGCTACGTCTACCAGCCGAGGCTCAAGGCGTACTTCCTGCCGGGGCAGCCCTCGACCCCGCTCTTTCAGCCGGGGACGCTGACCGTCGTGGCGGAGGCCAGGACCCGGGCGCCCGGGCGCCCTGCGGGGGCCGAGGTCGCCGCGTCCCTGGAGGATTTCCGGATCAACCTGATCCCTGGCTTCGAGGCGATGACGCTCCGCTTCAAGCGGCTGGCCTTCCGGGTGGCCGCGGGCAAGAAGCCGGAGCTGGACGTGGAGTTCGACGGCATCGACTTCAAGGGGCCGCTGGCCTTCATCGAGCGGCTCAAGGCGTTCATCCCCCTGGATGGCTTCAGCGATCCGCCGAACCTGGACGTCTCCCCGGAGGGCATCACCGCGGGCTTCTCCCTGGCGCTGCCCACGGTGGCGGTGGGGATGTTCTCCCTGTCCAACGTGGCGCTGAGCGCGGCCTTCCGCGTGCCGTTCCTCGGCGCCGATCCGCTGTCGGTGCGCTTCGGCTTCGCCTCCCGGGAGCAGCCCTTCAACCTCACCGTGTCGTTCCTCGGCGGCGGCGGGTTCTTCGGGATCGAGGTCTCCCCCCGGGGGCTCTCCACCCTGGAGGCGGCCCTGGAATTCGGCGCGTCGGTCTCCCTCAACTTCGGCGTCGCCAGCGGATCGGTCAGCGTGATGGCGGGGATCTACTTCGCCCTCGGAGACCAGGAAGAGGCGCGGCTGGAGGGGTACCTCCGGGTGCGGGGCGCCGTCTCGGTGCTGGGTCTGATCAACGCCTCCATCGAGCTGTACATGGCCCTCGGCTGGGTCAGCGGCAAGGTCTATGGCCGGGCCGAGCTGTCCGTCTGCATCGAGATCCTGTTCTTCTCCAAGACCGTCACCATCAGCTACGAGCGCCGGTTCTCCGGCACCAACGACGACCCCACCTTCGCGGAGATCATGGCCCCCTACCTGCCCACTGATCGGGCGCTCCCCCAGGGAGGAAAGGCCCCCGAGGGGGAGTGGCCCTGGAAGGAGTACGTCGAAGCCTTTGCCCCGGAAGGAGCCTGAGCCATGCCCATCACCTCCATCAACACCATCTGGACCTCCCTCCCCGCAGGACGCACCGCCGACACGCTCAGGCTCTCGGTGTTCGTCAGCCCACGGGTCATCGTCCCGGCGCAGACAACCTGCGCCGAGCTGGCCGGGACCCCCCTGGAGAACTGGCCTGCGTCCCTCCTCAAGAGCCCCCTCGATCAGGCTACGTTCCTCTTCCGCACCGGCAACATGACCAGCGAGGTGATCGGCCAGTGCGTCTCCCACAAGCAGCTCTCTCCCGAGCTGTGGTCCGCCCTCTTCCCGGCGCCCACCCTGCTGGGGACCGGCGCCTTCCAGAACTGGTCCAACCGGCCCATCCTCTCCTTCTCGGTCTCGCGGCTGCTCAAGCCCCTCCTCGACACGTACACGCTGGCGGCGAGCGAATCAGGAGAGGATTTCCCGAGCGTCGACAAGACGCTCGGGATCATCCGCAGGACGACCAAGGTGCTCCTCGATCCGAACGTCCAGAAGCTGCTCTCCCCCACGATGACGGTCGCCCAGATCAAGTCCTCGCTCTCCAAGACACTGGCCGGGTCCGACCTGGATTTCGCCGCGGAGCTCTACCGCCTCCGGTCCTTCTACAACCGGCCGATGCCCGGCCAGTACGACCCCGACGCCCAGGTCCCCCCGCTGCCCCCGTCGGAGCTCGAGTTCCACGAGATCCTCAACCTGTTGACCGATTACCCGGCGCTGCTGCGCCACCTAGGGCTGGTCCTCGATTTCGAGCTGCCTGCGCCCAAATCCTTGCCCTCGCCGCTCTTCGACAACTCCCTCCGGTTCGCCCCGCTGGCCCTGCCGTCTTATCCATCCCTCACCCACCGCATCCCCTGGACCGCCCACGACATGACGGCCCAGGGCTTCTACGCAAAGCCCAAGAGCAGCGACATGCTCCGCGGGGTGCTTCGCCTCGGCGACCCAGCGCTGTTCACCACCTACCAGGTGGACGCCGACGGCGCCGCCCTCAAGACTTACAACCTGGGCCGCAGCGTCGCCCGCTCCGTGGCGAACCAGGGGAGCGAGGCGTTCCCCGAGAGCCTCCCGGCGCTCCGCGGCGGGGGCATCGTCGTCGCCAGGATCGACCGCGGCCAGCAGCTCGCCCAGCAGCTCGCCTCCAGCGCCAGCGCCAACAGCGCGCTGGCCTCTGGCTCCGGTATCGTCGTCGAGGACAGCCTCACCTTCCACGCGGAGGATCTCACCCGGGGGTACCGCGTCGATGTCCAGGATCTGGACAGCAAGACGGCGGAGGGCCAGTGGTTCTCGCTCTGCCGGCGCGCGGGCGCCTACGAAGTCGGAGGGACCAAGCTGACCATCACCCAGAAGACGCTGGATCGCGAGGGGTGCGTGCGGGCCGGCAACGTGACCGCGAACCCGGGCTCCCCCCAGGGGCCCCTCTACGCCCACGAGGCGCTGTTCGGCTGGGAAGGCTGGAGCCTGTCCGTCCCCCGCCCCGGTCGCAGCATCGCCCCCTACCAGGATCCGGGCGAGGCGACCCCGAAGGATCGCGCGGTGTACATCGACCCGCTGGCCACGGCGCCCTTCGGGATCCGCGCCGATATCCGCGTCGAACCCAAATCTCTGCCGCGGCTGCGCTTCGGTCGCCGCTACCGGCTCCGCGCCAGGACCGTCGACCTCGCCGGGAACAGCCTCCCCTACGAGGCCACCCCGGAGCCCCCCCTCGACACCGTGGCCACCCAGCCCCTCCGCTTCCTGCGTCACGAGCCGATCCCGCCACCGGCGTTCACGCCCAGGCGCCCGGTGGCCGAGGGCGAGTCCATCGAGCACCTGGTCATCCGCAGTGACTTCGACCGCTCCGCCAGCCAGATGCAACTCACCTCCGAGGTGACCGGCGCCCTCTTCCCTCCCACCTGCGAGCGGCACCTCTCTCCGCCCAAGGCCAACCAGCTCCAGGTCGAGTTCCACGGCTTCCTGGACAACCTCTGGCAGAAGATTGACGACACCTACGCCCTGTCGATCCGCGAGGCGGGCAACCTCTTTCAGGTTCCGGGGGGGCAGCTCTCGCCCCCTCACGGAACCCCGCCGGGGCCCCCGACCACCCTGGAGGACGCGGCCAAGGGCGACCCGCTCCAGCCCGGGCAGTACCTCTACGTCGACCAGGATACCTTCAAGATCCCGTACCTGCCGGACCCGCTGGTCAAGGGGATCCTCTTGCGCGGGGCCGTGGTTGCCCAGGGGGGGCCGCAGGCTGGCTCCGACGGTCTGGTCGTGACGTACAGCGATCCGTGGCCGGATTTCTCCTCGGTGCGGCTGATCCTCCAGGAAGCGACGAACAACGCCCCCAAGGTGCAGGCCGGGGCGGGCGGCGTGGTGGTGTCCTTGCCGAAGGGGACGACGGCCCAGCTCCAGATCTCCTGCGTCCCGACATCCATCAGCGAGATGGCGCTGGCCCAGGAGATCCCCAGCGGGGCGCAGAAGCTGGCCGCGGCCGGTCGCCACTGGATGTTCACGCCCTCCCGGACGATCACCCTGGTGCATGCGGTGCAGCGGCCGCTGGAGGCACCCTCCCAGGGGGTGGGATCCACGGCGCGCCCCCCGGGCGAGAAGAAGACCCAGCTCACCGGCGGGCTCACCCAGCACAGCGGGAGCACCCAGCGGATCGACCTGCTCGCCGAGTGGGAAGACCCGGTGGATGACCCGAAGGAGCCAGAGCCCAGGACGGCGTCGTTCCAGGCGGTTGCGGCCTCCGTCGATATCCTGCCGGGGGAGGACGACCTGAAGATCGATCTGAACACGACCGAGTCGCGCTTCCGCCTGTTCCACGACCTGGGGGACACGAAGGCGAGGCTGGTGCGTTACTCCTCCGTGGCGGTCTCGCGTTTCCGCGAGTACTTCCCGCCGAGCCTGTTCAACGAGCCCGGGGCCTTCACGCGCAAGAGCGCCACCCCCAGCGAGACCCAGGTGCTCAGCTCCGCGCGCCCGGAGCCGCCGGTGGTGGCCTACGCGGTGCCGACCTTCCTCTGGACGACCAACGATACCATCCGGGAGCGCAAGGCCCAGAGCCTCCGGATCTACCTGGAGCGCCCCTGGTTCAGCTCCGGGGCCGGCGAGCAGCTCGCGGTGCTGGTCTCTCCCTCGGCTCCCACCGGCGCGGAGCCCCCGCGGTATGTCTCCTACTGGTCCGCCGATCCTGCATGGAACAGGCCGGTCCCGGCGAACAAACCTCTGCTGAAGGGCTCCTTCAGCAACGGGGAGCTCCAGACCGTCTTCACCCTGCAGGGCAACGTCACGGACGAGCTGTTCCCGCTCCCCGAGCTGGAGCTGTCCTCGAACCCCAACGCGACCCCGGTGAGCCTGGTGGTCTACACCCCGGTCTTCCACCCGGAGCGCAAGCTCTGGTACGTGGACGTCGACTTCAACAACCTGACCGGCGCGCCTTACGTGTTTGTCCGCCTCCAGGTCGCCCGCTTCCAGCGGAACTCGATCGCGGGACCCGAGCAGCCCAGCAACCCACCCAACCTCACCACCGGCAGGCACCTCTCCACCAGCGTGCAGATCGACTTCGTGCAGATCCTGCCGAACCGCGCGGTCTCCGTGACGACCAACGCTACCAGCTACACGGTCCTCCTCTCCGGCGGGGTGGCCTTCAACGACGCCGGGAAGGAAGCCGCGGCCAGCACCTCGGAGGATCTCCGGATCCGGAGCAGCTACCGCTTCACCGCGCGGGTCCAGCGCCGGCTCGCCGGGGGAACGGATCTCGACTGGGTCAACTCCGGCGCCGAGGTGCAGCTCACGGGAGGCGCGGGGGGGATCGGCGCCAGCACGATCTCCGGGACGGTTCCCAGGCCCACCAAGCTGGCCGGCTACGAGTACCGCCTCCTGGTCCAGGAGTTCGAGCGGTGGGTGCCCGATCCGGCGCTGAGCGGCGCCAGCGGGGAGCGCCTGGTCTTCGCCGCTCCCTTCCTGATCTGAAGCGCTCTCCTGTTGCGGTGGGGGAGGGGGTCCTATACTGCCCCGCCATGGCAAAGGCGCTCTCCACCTGGAAGGTCTTCCCCCACGGGCCCTTCGAGCAGATCGACGACAACCTCTGGCGCGTCGAGCAGAAGATGCCGAAGATGCCCCTCTGGCGGGTGATGGCCGTCGCCCGGATGAACGACGGGCGGCTGGTGATCCACAACGGCATCGCCCTGGACGACCCCTCGATGAAGGCCATCGAGGCCCTGGGGGATCCGGCCTTCCTCCTCGTCCCCAACGGTTACCACCGGCTCGACGCCCGCATCTACAAGGACCGTTACCCGGGCCTCAAGGTGGTGGCCCCCCGGGGAGCGCGGGCCAAGGTAGAGGAAGTTGTCCCTGTCGATCTCACCTACGAGCAGTTCCCCGGCGACGAGTCCGTGCGCCTGGAGACCCTCGAAGGCACCGGCGAGCAGGAGGGCGCCGTCCTGGTGCGCTCCGGCGGGAAGACCTCGTTGATCTTCAACGACGCGGTCTTCAACATGCCTCACCAGCCGGGGTTCAACGGGTTCGTCATCAAGATGATCGGATCCTCCGGGGGGCCGAAGATCACCCGCATCGCCCGCCTCTTCCTGGTGAAGGACAAAAAATCCTTCCGCGCCCACCTGGAGCGGCTCGCGGATCTCCCCGGGCTTACCCGCATTCTGGTCTCCCACCACGAGACCATCGTCGACGACCCGGGCGGCACGCTGCGGCGGGTGGCGGCGACGATCTGATTCAGTTCATCGTGGCGATGCGCACCACGGGGCCGAGCTGGATGGTGATCTCGGCGCCCTGGTGCTCCAGCAGGTCGCCGTCGATCATGTAGGGGATCGTCGACGAGCGGGAGCGCACCACCGCCTTCTGGGTCAGCCGGTCGATGGCCTTGCCGTCCTTCATCGGGTACGCCCGGTGGATGCGCGGCAGATCGACGATGAAGCCCATCGGTGAGCAGGTGATCCCCTGGATATGGAACGTCCCTGCACGGCGTCCGGCGAGGTAGTAGGGCTTGAAGCCCAGGCCGATGTCCGGGATGGTGCCGGCCCCCACGCACAGGTAGGGCTGCATCGGCCACCGCTCGCCGTCGGCCAGCTCCACCTCCACCTCCACGGGGCGGGTCATCCGCTGGATCATCGGCCCGTTGAGCAGCGCGCTGGAGATGCCCCGAGCCAGGGTCTTGGCCGCCGTCCAGGGGGAGGGCTCCCCGGTGGCGTAGTACTCCTCCAGGTAGGTGGAGATCACCCCGGTCCCCCAGAGAAAGCCCAGCTTGCCGTCGATGTTCATGGTCCGCTGCTCGACCACCGACAGGCGCGGGGTGTCCAGGTAGCGGCGCACCAGCCGGTCCAGAAGGCCCTCGGGGCGGCCCCGCGGCAGCCCCAGGGAGTTGGCCACCGTGTTCATCGTCCCCCCCCGCAGGAACGCCACCGTGGGCAGCGGGTCGGCCCCGTAGACCCCGTGGAACTGGGTCAACGTCACGTAATTCGTCCCGTCGCCCCCGGCGATGCCCAGCACGTCGATCTTCTGGCGGCGGAAGTCCTCCGCGGCGCGGGTCAGCTCGTCGAGGGAGCGGGGCATGGCGACCACCCCCCGGTCCCCCAGGCGGCGGGCCAGGCGGGCGGCGGTGGTGGGGTCGCGGCGGTTGGCTCCGGCGCGGGGGTTGATGACGAGACCGATCCCAGACATGGTCACCTCGATTACGGGCACCGCGGCGGCGGCGCAACTCCGTTACCATGGCGCCATGCAACGAGCGTGCGACGTCATCCTCCTCGGGGCCGGCCACAACGGGCTGGTCGCCGCGACCCTCCTGGCCCGGGCCGGCCGCAGCGTGCTGGTCCTCGAAGAAAAGCCGGTGATCGGGGGGGCTACCCGCACCGAGCGCCCCTTTGCCCGGGCCCCGGGCCTGGGCACCTCCACCGGGGCCTACCTGCTGGGGCTCATGCCCCCGGAATTGCTCGCCAAGATGGAGGTCGACCTCCCCCTGCTCCGGCGCGATCCTCACTACTTTCTCCCCACCACCGGCGACCGGTTCCTCCTCTTCGGGTCCAACCAGGAGGCGATGAAGCGCCAGTTTCTGGAGCATTTCTCCCTCCAGGACTGGGACGCCTACCTGGCCCTCCAGCAGGAGATCGCCCAGCTCCGGGAGGACATCGCCCCCACCTGGCTCCAGGAGCCCCTCTCCATCGAGGAGACCGCGGAGCGTCACGTTCGCACCGCGCTGCGTAAAACCTTCGTCAGCCTCTGCCGCGGCTCCGTCGGGGCGTACCTGGAGCGCTTCGGCTTCCGGAGCGACCTGGTGAAGGCCATGTACGCGGTGACCGATGGCTTCTCCGGCCTCCATGGAACCTGGGACACCCCGGGGACCGGGATGAATTTTTTGGTCCACAACCTGTGCCGGCTCCCGGGGGCGGACGGGACCTGGATGATCGTCCGGGGAGGCATGGGGGAGGTCACCCGGCGCTTCGCGGAGGCCGCGCGCAAGGCCGGCGCCGTCATCGAGACCGGGCGCGGCGTCGCGGAGATCCTGGTGGAGGGCGGGGTGACCCGGGGGGTGCGGCTCGCCGACGGGGAGGAGGTCCGGGCGCCGGTGGTGGTGTGCAACGCGGATCCCTTCCGCATGCGGGCGCTGGTCGGCAAGGAAAGGCTCCCGCAGGAGTACAACGAGCGGCTCGACGCGATGGAGAAGGACGGGACCACGATGAAGGTGAACCTGGCGCTCTCCGGGCTCCCCCGGTTCCGGTGCCTGCCGGAGGATCGAGGCCAGCATGGGGCGACCATCCACCTGCTCCCCGACGAGGGCGAGGTGCTGGCGTCGCTGGCGTCGACGTACCGGGCGGTCTGCGAGGGCAAGCTGCCGGAGTTCCCTACCATCGAGTGGTACATCCACACCACCGTCGACCCCTCCCTCCAGGACGCGGAAGGGCGCCACAACTCGGCCCTCTTCGTGCAGTGGGTACCCTACGAGCTTGCCGGGACCACCTGGGAGGACCAGGAAGAGCGCTACGTGCGGCACCTCCTCTCGATCTGCGACCGCTTCGCCCCGGGGACCTCCGACCTGGTGGTCGACACCTTCCCGCTGACGCCTCCGAAGATCGAGCGCCACTTCGGTATCCACCGCGGGCACATCCACCACGTCGACAACGGCCTCGGCTTCGCGGATCGCCTGCCCTACACGACGCCGATCCCGGGGCTCTACTCCTGCAGCGCCGGGTGCCACCCCGCCGGCTCCGTCATCGGCGCGGCGGGCCACAACGCCGCCGCCCGCGTGCTGAGGGAGACCTGATGCACGCCGGGCGAGGGCAGGCGGTGAGCGGCGCCGGGCTGGGGCTCCGCAGCGAGCTGAGCGCCGATCTGCTGCTCCGCCCTCGCTCCGTCGACTTCGTCGAGACGGTCGTCGAGGCGTGCTTCGCCTCCCCCCAGGCGCGGCGTGAGGCGGCGGCGATGGCCGAGCTGTGGCCGGTCATCCCCCACGGCATCAAGATGTCCCTCGGCAGCGCCGACGGCATCGAGGAGGACCGCGCCCGCCGCGTCGGCGACCTGGTCCGCGAGCTACGCGCCCCCCTCGTCACCGAGCACGTCGCCTTTGTCCGCGGCGGAACCCGCGAGATCGGACACCTCACCCCGCTCCCCTACACCCCCGACGCCGTGAAGATCGTGGCCCGCAACGTCGCCGCCTTCCGGCGCCACCTCCCCGACGTCCCCCTCCTCCTGGAGAACATCGCCTGGACCTTCCGCTGGCCCGACGACTCCATGACGGAGGCGGATTTCTACGCCGCCGTCGTCCAGGCCACCGGCTGCGGCCTCCTCCTCGACCTCGGCAACCTCCACGCCAACGCCCTCAACGATCGCCGTGACCCGGCGCAAGCCCTCCTTGAGTTTCCCCTCGATCATGTAGGGATGGTCCATATCGCCGGGGGCATCCACGAGGGGGGGTTCTATTTTGACACCCACGCGCACCCGGTCCCTGACGGCGTGTTCCGGCTCCTCGATCTGCTGTGCGAGCGGCGCGGCGCGGTGCCGGTGGTGATCGAGCGGGACGCGCTGTTCCCTCCCTTCGCCGAGCTGGAGCGGGAGCTTGTCCGGTCGCGCGAGGCGCAGAAGGGCGGCGATCCTCCGCCCTGCCCGCTGGGGCCGATCCGCGAGCCGGACGACGTCTCCCCGGAGGCGCGCGCCGCGCTGCTGGAGCGCCAGCGCAGGCTCGCCCTGCTGCTCACCTCCCTCGACGAGCCACCCCGCGTGGAGGCCGAGCCTTACGGGGTCGAGGCGGTGGCCCGGAGCCGCGAGGTGCTCCGGCGCAAGCGGGTGGACGACGCGCTGCCG
>CAZSDX010000199.1:0-11272 GCA_964605685.1 uncultured Polyangiaceae bacterium | reverse complement strand
ATGACATGTAGGCAAACTCAAAGTCTTGGCTCAATTCCTCAATGAGACAACCTCTCAGGCAACCAAGAGCACCCAGCCCGCAAGCGCCAGCGTGGCCAGGGAGGCCCCGAGGAGGAAGACCCCTCGAAGCCAGGTGAATTTGAATTCACCAAAAGTGACCAGGAACGAACCAACAACAGGGAGCACCAGGCAAGGCGGGACAACCAGCAAGTTGATGGTCCCTGTCTGCTTCGCATCGAGGCACATCAGCACCAGCGCCACCAGACCAACGACCAGTGCCAGCGCCCCCGAGAGCCGTATGGGGATCGGGCGAGGGCGGTCCACGGGGTTTCTGGAGGGAGGCTCCGGAACATGGAAGGGCGGAGCGTGGCGGACAGCCCACTCCAGCGCAGGAGACGGCGTGGGCGGCTCGTAGACATCCGCTTGAGCTCGCTGCGTAAGCCCCGGATCCAGCGCGAGGAGGCGCTCCCAGAGGTGATCGTGGAGCGCCTTATTTTCACGAAGATCCGGGAGAATCGCGGGGAGATCCGGCCTCAGCCTGGATAGCGCTTGATCGAGCCGCAACGCCCCGATCGCCGCTACGAGCAGAGCCCTGTCCTTCGAGCCCACCTCGCCTATCCTCGACGTCCACCTGGATACACCGGGTGCATCCCGGTAACCATCGGTCGTCCTCCCGATGTGCTCCTCCAGGTAGGCGTTGAGCTGGTGACGAAGGAGCAATCCCCCCTCTCCCATGTAGGCCACATCCACAGGGGCCCCCGAGATCTCCGCGTACACCAGAGCCTCCACTCGTTCCCTCAGGAGCGGTCTTCTCAGGAGGAACCCGGCGACCACGATCAGCAGCAAAGCCAGGCACTCCGCTGCAGCCAGCAGGGGTGGGATCTCCCCTGCGATGGCGTACCCGGCCAGGACAAGGAGCAGCAACACTCCCCAGGAACGGGCGTAGGTGGCGAATACCGAGCGACCATCCAGGGGGATCCTCACGTGGATGCCGGGTCCCTCTGGAGAATCCTCTCGTACCGTGAGCACCGAACAAAATTCGTTCGGCAATATAGGGAGGAACCATAGAGAAAAGAACTGGGTCCAAACGGAGCTTCCACCGAACTCACGGACCCGTCCGTGCGGACCAACCCCCCAGTGAACCACGACGAACATGAGAAACCTCCAGTGTGGATCAGCAGCATAGGAGATGCGCGACCCCGTCACAACGCGGTCGATGAGCTGCCCCGAGACCTCCACGCCCCTCGCGCACTCCCTTCTGGTCCTTCACGTGCCCCGCGTACCCGTAGGGGCGCCGGAGACAAACCCCGCGAGACCGGCGGACGTGCGGCAGGTCTCCCGGAGCCCCCGCCTCGGGAGCGCCTCGATACGCCGGGCCTCCTCGCGGTTCTCCGGCTGGATCGTGTCCTGCTCCGGATCGAAGGGCGCGAGCAAGACCATGGCCGCGGAGCGCTCCTGAGGGAGCAGCAGCGCCTCCCGGGAGCCCGCGGCGAAGGAGGCGTAGTAGCTCGCCTCGCCGGTGCTGAGCTCGTAGGCCCGCCACACCACCGGGTCCGCGGGGGCGAGCCAGGCGGGTTGCCCCTGGCGGGCGCGGCGGCACCGGAACAGCTCCGTGCCGTTGGTGTAATTCCACGTCCCGTGCTGGGTGATCAGCACCAGCCCCGGGGAGAGCCCCCGGTGGCGGGCGATGGCCTCGAAGATCACCAGGAGATCCTGCTGGACCCCGGCGAGGAGCTGGCGGGGCTCGTTGATGGTCTCCAGGCACAGCACTGGCCGGGTCTCCCCGTCCACCAAGGCCCACGCCTCGAACACCGTCATGTACCCCGGCACCTGCTCGCCGGACTCGCGAAAGATGCCGTAGTACACGTTGTGCGGCGCCAGCGCCCGGAGCGGCACCGAGCGGCTGGAGCAATCCCGCCCGAGCTCTCCCCGGTAGAGGGCCTCCTCCTTGGGGAGGGGGCGGCAGTGGAACACCTCCGCCGCCGTCTCTCCCCGGGCAGATTTTCGCCCCCGGGTCACCTCCCGGAGCAGGGCCCGAAACCGGACTTCCATCCCGCTCTCCTGCCCTCCTCGCAGCCTCGGGAGCCCCTGTCTGCTGTCCATCCCCAGGACCTGGAGAAGCTCCAGGGGCGCGTGGTCGATGCACCGGAGCAGCTCGTTCAGCAGCAGGGTACTGGGGTTTTCTTCCTGGTCGGAGCCGACCTCCGGGAGCTGCTGGCTCCCGTAACAGCAGGCGACCAGGCGCGCGGACTCGATCAGCATCTCCTTGAGCTGGACCTGGAGCGATCCGTCCTTGAACAAGGGCTGGTGCAGCTCGCTCAGCAGCGCCAGCACGAGCCCCTCGATGATACGCTCGGAGGTGTAGTTGAAACTGAAACGTGGGTTTTTCGGGAATTCTCCCGGAGGGAAATGCCGTTCTGCGAAGGCGACGAGGTGGGAACGACGCAGTCGCATGGGGGCCATCTCCCGCTCCCTGTACAGATCCAGATCCCTGCGCAGGCCGAGGTAGGCGGCGACGGAGCGGAGCAACGTCCTGGTAAGCGCGGAGCACGTCTCCGCGGGGAGGTCTCTCCAGAAGGAAGGCGCCACGCGGTGGAAAAGGAAAAAGAGGCCTAGATCCGGGTTGCAGGCGACCCTCCGGACCTGGGTCCACTCGTTGTGGATCCCCGCGAGTCGCTGGCGCTGCTCGGGGGAGAGCTCCGCGAAGGAGCTGCGGTTCACCAGGGAAAACGAGGGATAATCGAGGGAGGAGAGGGAGCCACCGCCCCGGACCATCACCTCCGGGAAGGCAGCAACGCTCGCCCCACAGGTGCGAGCTCCGTCGAGGGAGACCTTGTCGCAAGGTCCGGCGAGCCAGGCCTTCACGCTGGTGAGGGCGAGCCACGAGCCACGGGGGCCAACCATCCGGGACGCCGTCTCGGCGGGCCGCAGCGAGGCGGCGATCCAGGGGACGAGGGGCAGCCACCCCTCGTGCCAGGACGCTCGCGCCAGCGGCTCCCGGAGCCCGGAGTCCTCCGCGAAGATCGCCTCGTGGAAGGCGAGGATCACCGGCTCCACGTCGAGGCCCTCCGGGCTCTGACGGAGCGCTTCCCGGAGCAGGCAAGCCACGCGGTCCCAGCGGACCTCCGCCGGGTCGGGGAGCCCGTGGAGCCGCAGCAGTGCCCGCGCGGCGAGCCGCTCCAGGGTGTCGATCTCCGCGGAGAGGGGCGCCGCGATCCGGTGGCGAGCAAGGAAGGCGCGGACCTCCTCCGGGTAGCGTTGCTCCGCGGAGGATGGTCTCGTCAGGGCGGCGAGGCGCCGGAGGGTGGAGGCGTCCAGCAGGTGGGCGATCCTGGGGGCGTGGTCGCCCGCCTCGGGGGGGTGGAGCCGTGGGTGGAGGGAGCGTACCTGGCGATCCACCTCGTTGAGCGGGAGCAGATGTTCCGCGGGGATCCACCCGGGAGTTGGTGGCTCAGGCTCCTGGCTGGATTCCCAGTCATCCCAGGGGTCGAACGGATCCAGATCTTCCTCGCTCTGCCAGTGCGGAGCGGTGTCGATGCGCCAGCTCTGTTCGCAGGGAAGCGGTGCCGGGAGCTTGCGGCGCCGTTCCCCCAGGCGCCTAGGAGACCTCATGGAGCGAGCGACCATGGTGACCCTCGTGGAGCCCCCCCGACGGGAGAGCCTGCGGGAGTCTGACAGGGCGCGGCGCTTGACGCTACGGGTCTGCGGTAGCCAGACTGGACTCACCTGGGCATGGACGAGCCGGATTACTTCGAGCGCCGCGTGGGCACCACGCTCCGGGGCAAGTGGACGCTGGAGCGGCTGCTCGGGGTGGGGGGGATGGCCGCGGTCTACGAGTCGGTCCACACCAAGCTGGGGCGGCGGGACGCGGTGAAGATCCTGCATCCGGCCATCGCCCACTCGGCGGACGCCCGGCAGCGCTTCGAGCAGGAGGCCTTCGCGGTGAACCGGCTCCAGCACCCCGGAGCCATCGAGGTGCGGGACATCGAGGTCACCGAGGACGGCGCTCCGTTTCTGGTGATGGAGCTGCTGGAGGGCGAGTCGCTGGCGGACCGGCTGCGTAGCCGAGGTCCGCTGGCGGCGGAGGAGGTCTTCCGGTACGCCGAGCAGATCCTAGACGTGCTGGCGGCGGCCCACGCCGCCGGGATCGTCCACCGAGACATCAAGCCCGACAACCTGTTCTTGCTCCGGGACGGGAGGGTCAAGGTGCTCGACTTCGGCGTGGCGCGGCTGCGGCAGCGGAACGCCCCGGGCACCCCGACGCGCACCGGGGCCCTGATCGGGACGGTGGCCTACATGGCGCCGGAGCAGGTCAGCGGGCGCTCGGACCTGGACGGGCGCGCGGACATCTTCTCCGTGGGGGCGACGATGTTCCGGCTGATCACCGGGCAGCACCTGTACCCGACGGACAACGAGCTGCAGCTCATCATGCAGATGGCCACCGAGCCGGCGCCGGCGGTGCGCTCCGTGTGCCCTGGGTTGCCGGAGGGGATGGCGCGGGTGATCGACCGGGCCCTGGCCTTCGACCGGGAGCAGCGCTACCCGGACGCGGCCTCCATGCGCGCCGACGTGCTCCGGGTGCTGGGCGGGGAGCAACCTTCCTCCGCCCCGGCGCCCGCGGTGCCTCCGCGGAGCGCGCCGGGGGCGACCCCGACGGTGCTCCCGGGAGAGGCGGCTCCTGCGCTGTCGGCCTCGGCCTTCCCTGTCCCCTCGGCGGGCTCCCCGGCCTCACCTCCCCCGGTGACCTCGACGCCGGCGCTACAAGGGGCGCCACCGACCCTGGTGACCTCGGTCTCGGCGCTCTCCTACCAGCCCACCAGCCTCGGTGGGACTTCCCTGGCGCCCTGGCAGCAGGGCACGCCGGTCACGGCGCACACAACGGCCCCGGCTCCTGCGGCGCTCGTCCCTGCCCCGCCGGGGGTCTCGGGGGCGCTGGAGCGCATCGGCCGGAAGACGGTGCACCTACCCTTCCCGGTGGTGGTGGCGCTGGCGGTGGTGGCGGCGCTGTTCGTCGGGTCGGCGGGCTGTGTGGTGCTGTGGAAGACTTTTTCCCGGGAGAAGACACCGGTCCTGGTCGCTCCTCCGGCGCTGCCGCCCCCGACGGAGCAACCGACCGCGCATCCTACGGCCCCTGTGCCCGTCGACCGCCCCATCGCCACAACGCCTCCGCCCACGGATCGACCGGCGCCGACCGGGGGCATCCTCCCCGGGGGGAACATCCCGGCCATCCCCGGGCACGTCCCGCCCGTCCCCGCGAACAACGGGAAGGCGACCACCAAGGGGAAGGGGAAGAAGGACAAGAAGTGATCGGCGTCTGCCCGGGAGGAGGCGGGGAGACGGGGAGGGATCACATCACGAGGCCACCGTCGACGTCGATGCAGCGGGCGTTGAAGTAGTCGCACTCGAGGGCGAACTTGGCGGCGAGCCAGAGATCCTCGGGGACGCCGATGCGGCCCACGGGGATGTTGGCGACGAGCGCGTCGCGGGCCTTCTGGTTCATGCCCTGGGTCATGGGGGTTTCGACCATGCCGGGGGCGATGCAGGTGACGCGGATGCCGAAGGGGGCGAACTCCCGGGCCCAGGTGACGGTGTTGGCGGCGAGGGCGGCCTTGGCGGAGACGTAGTTGGACTGGCCGCGGTTGCCGTGGCGGGCCACCGAAGACATGTTGACGATGACGCCGGGGCGCTGGTTGGTCTCCACCATCTTGGCCACCACCTCGCGGACCATCATCGTGGCGCCGGTGAGGTTGACGCCGATCACCGCGTCCCAGTCGGCGCCGGAGAGCTTCTTCACCTCGCCGGTGGTCCTGTCCTTCTTGACCAGCAGGCCGTCGCGGAGGATGCCGGCATTGTTGATCAGGCCGTTGAGGCCGCCCATGGCCTCGTTGGCCCAGGCGACGAAGGCCTCGCAGTCGGCGGGGTCGGCCACGTTGAGCTTTCGGGTGAGGATGGTGGAGGGCAGCTCCTTGAGGAGGGCCTCGTTGACGTCGCCCGCGGCCACCTTGGCGCCGGCCTCGGCGAGCTGTTTGGCGAAGTAAGCCCCCATGCCGGAGGCCCCACCCGTCACGATGATCTTGAGGTCGCTGAGCTTCATGAGGGCCTTTCCTTACTCAAGCCCCCGGGGGAAGGACAGCCCAAATCAAGGAGGGTCAACGGGGGCGGCGCGGCGGACCTCCTCGTTGACGCGCAGGACCTCCTCGGGGGAGAAGCCAAGGGCCTTGCCCAGCTTGATCAGGGTGCCGTGCTCCCGCGGGACGACGCGCCGGTCGCAGAGGGCGACGGCGGCGGCGAAGCGGAGCACCTGGGCCCGCTGCTGGGGGTCGTCCAGCACCGAGCCGATGTGGATCAGTCGGCTGTCGGTGCCGTCGTGGCTGCGAACCTCGTTGAGGTGCTCCAGGGCGGCGTCCAGCTCCGCCGGGCCGACCTCTGCCCCGCGGACGAAGGACATGGCGGCCTGGAGCAGCTCGGCCTCGCTGGCGCTCAGCAGGTCGTCCGCGGCGGCGACCAGGAAGGCGGCTTCGATCAGCGCGCTGGCCAGCGGCTCCCCCGGGCGAGCTGCCGGAGAGGCGAAGCCCGCGTGCCGCAACAGGTTCTTCAGGTGCTCGTCCAAGGCCCGACAACGCTAGCCAGCCCCGCGCCCGGCCGCCAGCGGGACCGCAGGAACCCCCTTCCCTTGGGGCGGGGTCTGGGTCATAAGTCAGGCCGCATGGTGGTCAGGACGCTTCAGCTTTCCCGCGAGATGTGGATCTTCCTCCTGGTGACGACCTGCATGTCGGGGGTTTACCTCTACATGATGACCGGGGAGAACGCCCGACGCCGGGCCAAGGTCGAGTCCATCACCCCCCCGACGCTGACCGCCGGGCAGGAGATCGACGCGGCCATCACGCTGATCTCGGCGGACGCTGGGCGACTGGCCTGCGCCTCCGACACGCGAGCGGGGAGCGCCCACTGCGCCTTCGGCGCCGACACGAAGCCCTGGCAGCCGAAGGAAGGCGACCCGCCTCCCCGGCCCGAGGACGTGATCGCCCCGTACATGACCGTCGACAACGTGCTGTTCCTGATCCCCGGGCTGTTCACCCAGCCGGTGCTGAAGAAGCGCCTGGAGGACGAGCCCCCCGGCAAGTACTCCCGGGAGGAGCTGGAGAGCCGCCGCTTCACCGTGACCTGCAAGCTGAAGCTCGCGCAGAAGTTCGAGAAGTTCAAGGTCCGCTGGGATATCGGCCAGTCCTGGGGCGACCGGAACGAGGCCTGGTTTGGTACCGTCTCCGACTGCAAGATGACGGGGGGTTGATCGTGCACCGCTCAAGCCTTTTTGCCCCCGGTATCTTCCAGGGACAGGTGGCGCTCATCACCGGCGGCGGCACCGGCATCGGCCTGGCCACCGCCCGGGAGCTGGGCGCGCTGGGGGCTCGCGTCGCCATCGCCAGCCGCAGCCGGGAGAAGGTGGACGCCGGCGCCGCCCAGCTCGCCCAGGACGGCATCGAGTGCCTGGCGCTCACCTGCGACATCCGGGAGGCGGACCAGGTCGACGCCCTCGTCGATCAGGTGATGGCCCGCTGGGGGCGTATCGACGTGCTGGTGAACAACGCCGGAGGGCAGTTCCCCAAGCCCGCCGCGGACCTCTCTCCCCGGGGCTGGGAGGCGGTGATCCGCAACAACCTCAACGGCACCTTCTTCATGACCAGCGCCGTCGCCCGCAAGGCCATGCTGCCCGCCCGGCGCGGCCGCGTCGTCAACGTCATCGCCAACATCGCCCGGGGCTTCCCCGGCATGGCCCACACCGGGGCCGCCCGCGCCGGCGTCGAGAACCTCACCAAGACCCTCGCCGTCGAGTGGGCCTCCCACGGGGTCCGGGTGAACGCGGTGGCGCCCGGCACCATCCGCTCCAGCGGCACCACCCAGTACGGCGAGGATCTCCTGGAGCTGAGCCGCAAGGCCACCCCCCTCAAGCGCCTCGGTACCCCGGAGGAGGTCGCCCGGGTCATCGTCTTCCTCGCCTCCGATCTCAACGACTACGTGACCGGGTGCACGTACTACATCGATGGCGGGCTGTCCCTCTGGGGCGACATCTGGCAGATCGACGAACCTGCCGCAGACCAGGGCCCCCAGGGTGGCTGAGAGCGTCGATCCCCGGAGCACCCCGCCTCCTCCGGAGCCCCCTCCCCCCGAGGAGGCCCCTCCTGCGGCTCCCCCGGCGCCCGCGGCTCCCCCCGAGCCCCCGCTGGAGCGCGCCTGGCGCGCCGTTCGCGACTACTTCGTCGGCGACGATCCTACCTTCTGGGTCGCCATGGTGCCGCTCCTGGCGCTGGCGGCGCTCCTCTACACCCGCCACCCTGCCACCAACTGCATCTTCGACGAGCAGGAAGCCCTGCTGGCCAACCCCTTCGTCAACGGCAAGACCGGCGGCTGGCTCACCGCGTTTCAACGGGACTTCTGGGGGCTCCCGCATGACCGGAGTGTGGGTTCCTATCGACCCCTGCCGAACCTGGTGTGGCGGGCCATCTGGGGGTACTCGAAGAACCCGTGGCTGGCGCACTGGTTCAACGTGCTGCTGCATGCGGCCAACGGGGCCTGCGTCACGGTGTTCACCTTCCTGCTGCTGAGAAACCGTGGGCTGGCGTGGCTAGCGGGGTTCATCTTCACGTCGGCGGCGGTGCTGACGGAGGCGGTCTCCGGGGTGGTAGGGATCGCGGACGTGCTGGGTGGGCTCGGGGCGCTGCTGGCGCTGCTGAGCCTGAGGCTGCCGCTGCCGCTGATGCCGTTGGGGGTTTTTGGCGGGGTGATGTTCGGGCTATTCTCCAAGGAGAGCGCGCTGGTGTGCGTGCCGCTAGTGCCGTTCGCGGCGCTGCTGCTGGCGCCGGTGACGCACCCGGAGAGGCCACTGCGGTGGGCGCGGACAGTGCTGTCGCTGGTGGCGGCGGCGGGTGCGTTCGTGGTGTACGTGGAGATCCGCAAGCGGGCGTTCCCGGCGCCGATCGAGCCGACGCTGAACGTGCCGCTGCCGGAGGGAGCGTCGCTGACGGCGAAGGCGCACCGGGCGTTCATGCTCTGGTTCCACCAGCCGCCGCTGCCGAAGGATCCGCTGAACAATCCGCTGATCAAGGCGGAGATGCCCTACCGGATCGCCGGGGCGCTGCGGGTCTACTGGCGAGGGCTGACCCAGGTGGTGGCGCCGGTGACCCTCTCGGGGGATTACTCGTCCCCGCAGGAGCCGATCCCACCGATGCTGGTCTTCCCGGAGAGCGTGCTGGGGGGGTTGATGATGGTCTGCCCTCCGCTGGCGTCGCTGGGGCTCTGGGTGAGGTCGATGCTGCGAGAGCGGGCGCTGCGGGCCGAGGCGGAGGCGCAGGGAGAACCCTTCGAACTGCCGGAAGGGGAGAAGCTGCTGCTGCTGGCGGCGCTCGGGATGGCCTGGGTGGTGGTCAGCTACTTCCCGCACTCGAACATCCCGGTGCTGCTGCCGACGGTGCGTGCGGAGCGCTTCTGGTACTTCCCGGTGATCGGGTCGACGCTGGCGCTGATGGCCTTCTTTGTGTGGTTCTTCCGGCGCACGCGGCACATCCAGGAGGGGGCGCCGGCGGTGGGCCTCTTCGCGCTGTTCTTCACCTTCCAGTGCGGCAAGGCGTTCCAGCACAGCCGCGACTACCGGGACGACCTCACCTTCTGGGCCGCCACCCGCCAGGCGGTCCCCCAGAGCGCCAAGGCGCACCTGAATTACTCGGTGATGTGGGGGGCCCGGGGGCGGCTCGACATCCGGCTGGAGGCGAACAAGGTCGCCCTGGAGCTGGCCCCCCAGTGGCCCATGGCCCACGTGTACCTGGGGGATACCCTCTGCCGGCTCCACCGAGCGGAGGAGGCGTGGCCCCACTACGAGAAGGGCTTCCAGATGGCGGAGAACGACCCGAACCTGCTGGCGCTGGGGCTCCAGTGCATGTGGGACGAGCAGGTTCCGGATGGCCAGGGGGGGACGGTGCGCTCCTTCAAGAAGCACGAGGAGGAGTTGATGAAGCTGGCCGACGCCCGCCCGGGGACCTGGCTCACTTACCTGGTCAAGGACATCGCCTACAACGGCGAGAAGCACAACGGCGTCGACCCCAAGTACCGCCCCCGGGGCTACAACGAGGGCCCCAAGGACTGAACCGACGCTGTCCCGGGGCCTGTGGACAGCGGGTTACACGGGAGGGGAGCACCGGGGAAATTCCCTGGCGTTTCCTCCGTACGTCGAGAGGTCGTGGGTTGGTCTACGGGTTGCACTGGCCACCGGACCAGCAAGGGAGCAAGCTTCTTTCATGGGTCTTCTTCGCCGCCTCCCCCTCCTCTTCGCCTCGCTGGGCCTGGCCGCCTGCGGATCCATGGCCGATCTCTACCCCCCGGCGACCCCACCCCCTCCGCCGCCCTCGGTGGAGGAGGCCCCGGCCTCGGCGCCGGTTGCGGCCCCGCCGCAGGCCGAGGCGGCGGACGAATTCGAGGACACGGACCCGAGCGCGTTGACGGATTTCCGTCCGCACCTCGACCCTTACGGGGCCTGGGTGGAGGATCCGACCTACGGCTGGGTCTGGGTGCCGGCGAAGACCTACGTGGGGGAAGATTTTGCGCCCTACGTGAGCTCGGGGCACTGGGCGCTGGACGCCGACGACAACTGGGTCTGGGTCAGCGACTACGACGACACCTTCGGGTGGGTGGTCTTCCACTACGGGCGCTGGGTCTGGGTGTCCGGGAGCGGCTGGGTGTGGATCCCGGGGAGGCGCTACGCTCCGGCCTGGGTGGTGTGGCGCGTGGGAGATCCCGGATACGATTACGTCGGCTGGGCGCCGATGCCGCCGGCGTATTACTGGCGCTCCGGGGTGGTTGTCTGGCTCGACGTCTACCCACCGGCGCCGTACGTGTTCTGCTCCACGCGCCACGTCTTCCACCACCACGTCCACCACCACATCGTCCACCGCGATCAGGTCTCCGTCGTGGCTTCCCGGACGCGGCCCTACGGGCATCCTTCCAACCAGCCGGTCCGGCGGGCCCTCGCCACGCCCCACAAGGGGCCGTCGGTGTCCGGCGGGCACATCCCCGGCGAGGTCGCGCCCACCAGCAAGCACACCCAGAAGGCCCAGCACGCCAGCTTCGCCTCGCCGCGAGGGATGAACCGCCCCGCCGCCCGCGCCCTGCAAGCTCCTGCCCTCGCCCCCCAGGGAGGCCGCCAGCTTGCTCCCCAGGGTCCGTCCCACTCCAGCAGCGCCGTCCGGGAGCCCGCCCGGGCTGCCCCGCCCGCCCGGGTGCC